>NZ_CP059599.1:0-318123 GCF_022369455.1 Campylobacter sp. RM5004
ATGTTAAATAAAATTCTAGAATCATTAAAAACAGAAATAGGAGAAAATCAATACAAAAATTATTTTGACATTTTACAAATTAATGAAAATAAAAATAACGAAATTACCTTAAATGCACCAAATCAATTTATAGCAAGACATATTCAAACAAAGTATCAAAACCTATTAGAAAAAATAGCTGAAAAAATCAATGGTAAAAAAATAAAAATAATCATATCAGTAAATAATGAAAAAATTAATAAAACTAAAGAAAACAAATTAGTTCAAGTAAAACAGCAAATTTCAGTATTAAATCAAAGTTTAACTTTTGATAATTTCATTGTAGGTGAAAGCAATGAATTTGCTTATAAAGTTTGTAAATCAATAACAGATGAAAATAAATTCGGAACTTTATTTAACCCTATTTTTATTTATTCAAATACAGGTTTAGGCAAAACTCACCTTTTACAAGCAAGTGGTCATGAATGTCTTGAAATAGGCAAAAAAGTAATTTATAAAACTTCAAAAGGTTTTATGAAAGATTATCAAAATGCAATATTAGCAAATAAATTTGATAGCTTTAATAGTGAATATAAAGATTGTGATTTATTATTAATTGATGATATTCAATTCCTAGGAACAACTGATAAAATCCAAGAAGAATTCTTCCATATTTTTAATGATATAGTAGAGCGTAAAGGTCAAATAATAATGACTTCTGATGTAGCTCCTAAGAATTTAAATGGCATTGAAGATAGATTAAAATCAAGATTTAATAAAGGAATAATTGCAAATATAAGCGTACCTGATATAGAAACCAAAAAAGCAATTATTAAGAAAAAAAGTTTAGTTTATGAAATAGACTTAAACGATGAAATGATAAATACAATAGCAAGTTATATAGGCGAAAATGTAAGAGATTTAGAAGGTATAATAAATTATATTTACGCATTTCAAAATATTAGAAATCAAAAAATAAGCTTAGAAGATTTAAAAAATCAAATAAAAGAATATATAAATGAAAATAAATCAAATATTGAAATTGAAGATATTTTTGATGTTGTAAGCCAAGAATTAGGAATAAAAATCAATGAAATAAAATCAAGTTCTAAAAAACAAGAAATAGTAAAAGCAAAAAGAATTGTTATATTTTTAGCTAAAGAACTGATTTCAAATTCTGTAAGCGAAATTGCAACTAATTTTCAAATGAAAGACCATAGTGCTATTTCAAAGCATATTAAAAAAACTAATGAAATGATATGTAATGATGATGATTTTAGAACTTTAGTAGAGCATTTAAAAAATAAAATAATAAACTCAAAAAATAAGGATTATTAATTATAATAAAATCAAAAAAGGAAGAAAATGGAAATTTTAATAGATAAAAAAAGATTAGAAAATATAGCTTTAATTGTTAGCAATTATGTTGAGAAAAAAGATAATACAAGCCTTAATTCAAATATTTTATTATTAGCTAGTAATAATGAATTAATCTTAAGAGCAAGTGATAGTGAAATAGGGATTGAATATAAAATTCCTGATTGTAATATCATTAGTGAAGGAACAATATTTTTAAATGCTAAGAAATTAATTGATATTTTAAAAAGCCTAAATAATGATAATATTAAAATAAAAAAATTAGAAAAATCTATAAAAATTACTCAAAATAAAACTAATTTTTCATTACCTATTGCAAATGAAAATAATTTTTCTTTTTTAGAAGATGAAAATAGCAAAACACCTATTTTAATTAGTTCAAAAGAACTAAATATAGGCTTTAAAATGATTTTACCTGCTATTGATAATAATGGAATATCTTTTCAATTTAACTGCTGTTATATAGATATTTTAAGAGATAGCATTGTATTTGTTGGAAGTGATTCAAAAAGAATTCACAGATATTCATTCATAGCACAAAATGAAAACGAACAAAGAATAATAATTACTAAAAAATCAGCTCAAGAGCTTCAAAAATTATTAAATGAAGAAGTAAGAGTTTATAAAACAAATAATTATTTAATTATTGAAAATGATAATTTCAAATTCTTTACAAAATTAGTAACAATAGATTTCTTAAAATATGTAGAAGTAATGCCACATAAATTACCTACAAATGAAGTTGTTATTAAAACTGAAGAATTTTTAAATGAGATTAAGAAATTAAGCTCAGTTTGCACAAAATGTCAAATAGAATTTGAAACAGGAAAAATAACATTTAAAAACAATATTATAAGCGATGATATAAACGAAACTAACGCTACAAGCGAATTAGAAGCAAATATCGTTGTAGATGAAAAATTTGAAATAAATCTTACAAATAGACATATAATAGACTTTTTACATTTAAATGAGAATGAAGATTTTACATTCAAATTTTATTCATCATCAGCTCCTGTGATTTTAGAAAGTAAAAATTTCTTATCACTAATATCAGCAAATAAAAACTAAGGATATATAATGCAAGAAAATTATGCAGAAAGTAAAATTAAAGTATTAAAAGGACTAGAAGCCGTTAGAAAACGCCCAGGAATGTATATTGGCGATACTAATATCAATGGTCTTCATCATATGGTTTATGAAGTTGTGGATAACTCTATTGATGAAGCTATGGCTGGGTTTTGTAATACTATTGATATTGAAATTACAAAAGAAGGTTCTTGTATAGTTACTGATAATGGTCGTGGTATTCCTGTTGGACTTCATCCTACTGAAAATATTTCAACTTTAACCGTTGTTTTAACCGTTCTTCACGCTGGTGGAAAATTTGATAAAGATACTTATAAGGTTAGTGGTGGTTTGCACGGCGTTGGTGTATCGGTTGTAAATGCACTTTCAACTAAATTAATCGCAACAGTTAAAAGAGATGGAAATACTCATAGACAAGAGTTTTCTAAAGGTATTCCAGCAACAGAACTAGAAGTTATTAAAACAACAAATCGCACAGGAACTAGCATTGAGTTCTTCCCTGATCCTGAGATTTTTGAAGTTGTGGAATTTGATTATGATATTTTAGCTAAGAGATTTAGAGAATTAGCGTATTTAAATCCACAAATAACAATTAATTTTAAAGACCATAGAAGTGGCAAAAGCGAAACATATCACTATGATGGCGGTATTTCTCAATTTGTTAGTGATTTAAATAAAAAAGAAGCTCTAACAAATGTAATTGCATTTAGTGATGAGGCTGAAGATGTTATTGTAGATATTGCTTTAATGTATAATGAAACTTATAGTGAAACATTATTTTCATTCGTAAATAACATTAAAACTGCAGATGGTGGAACACACGAAGCAGGCTTTAGAATGGGACTTACTAAAGTTATTACAAATTATATTGAAGCAAACGCAGCAGCAAGAGAAAAAGATATAAAAATAACAGGCGAAGATACTAAAGAAGGTCTTATTGCTATTGTTAGTGTAAAAGTTCCAGAACCACAATTTGAAGGACAAACTAAAGGAAAATTAGGAAGTTCTTATGTTCGTGGTATAGTAAATAAGATTACAAATGATGCTTTAACTAAGTTTTTTGAAGAAAATCCAAACGATGCTCGTGCTATTATGAATAAAGCTTTAATGGCTGCAAGAGGTCGTGAAGCTGCAAAAAAAGCTAGAGAATTAACTCGTAAAAAAGAAAGTATAAGTGTAGGAACACTGCCTGGAAAATTAGCTGATTGTTCTTCAAAAGACCCTGAAATTAGAGAAATTTATTTAGTTGAGGGAGATAGTGCGGGTGGTTCTGCAAAACAAGGAAGAAATAGAGAATTCCAAGCGATACTTCCACTAAAAGGTAAAATCCTAAACGTAGAAAAATCACATTTAGATAAAATTTTAAAATCAGATGAAATCAAAAATATGATTACAGCGTTTGGATGTGGAATAGGTGAAGATTTTGATATAGAAAAATTAAGATATCATAAAATTATCATTATGACGGATGCTGATGTTGATGGTTCGCATATTCAGACTTTAATTCTTACATTTTTCTTTAGATTTATGAAAGAATTAATTGAAAGAGGTCATGTATATTTAGCTCAGCCACCATTATTCCGCTACCAAAAAGGTCAAAGAAAAGAAATATATTTAAAAGATGAAAAAGCATTAAATGATTATTTGATTGAAACAGGAATTGAAAATTATGAGTTTAGTGGAATTGGAACGAATGATTTAAAAGATTTCTTGAAAATAGTAGCTGCTTATAGAAGTATTTTAAATGAACTTAAAAAGCGTTTTAACGTTATTGAATTAGTTAGATATTATGTAGAAAATCCTGATATTTTAGCGTTAAATATAAGTGAAATTTATGAAAAATCAAAGCAATTTTTAGAAGAAAAAGGCTTTAATATACTAAATCACTATTTAAGCGAAGAAGAAGTAAGAATTTATGTTCAAACTCAAAGTGGTTTAGAAGAAATAGTAGTTAATAATGATTTATTTTATAATCCTTATTTTGAAGAAGCTAGTTATATTTACAAAAAAATTGAAGAAAGAAATATATTTACAGATAAAGATTTCTTAGATGTTTTAAATGATGTTGAAAAGAATGCTAAGAAAAATACAAATATTCAACGCTATAAAGGTCTAGGAGAGATGAACCCTGAGCAATTATGGGAAACTACAATGGACCCTGAAAATAGAAGATTAATACAAATTGGGGTTGAAGACTTTGATAGAGCTAGTGGAGTATTTAATTTATTTATGGGTGATGAAGTTGAGCCTCGCCGTGAATATATACAAGCTCACGCTAAAGATGTAAAACACTTAGATATATGATAATTAGTAAAAAAATTGAAAGAAAAAATAGGCAAAATGCAGCTATTAAGCTCATTATGCCTTTATTATTATTAGTTTTTGCTTTTGTTTATTTACCAGAATTTGATGATACTAATTTTAAACCATTAGATATATTAATGGTTTTATGCTTTATATTTTTATATTTTTATTATTTTGTTTTTGTAATTTATAAATCAGTCAAACACAATGTAATTGATGAAAAAACAGGGACATTATTACAAAGTGAATTTGTAAAGTATTTAAATAATGATGATTTTGTTATATTTTTTACTATTTCAAATATAAATGAATTAAAACTTAGACTTGGATTTGATAAAAGTGATAAATTACTTAAAAAATTAATTGATAAGTTTTATGCTTGGGATGAAAATTTAATAATAGGTAGAATTACAACTGCTGATTTTATGATTTTAAGTAATGCAAAACATAAAGTTTTACAACATGAAATAAAAAAGATATTTTTAGAAATAAAAAGAGAAAGAATAGATGGTGTTGATTTTAAATGCGATTATTCAATAATAAAAGCTGATACTAATTTTAATAAACTTTATTTAGAGGCTCAAAATAGATTAAAAGATGATGTTGATATTGATACAGAAAATATCATTACAAATAGCATTATAAGTGCTATAAATAAGAACGATTATTGTTTAAAAATACAAAGATTAGAAGGCGATGAAGAGATATATTATTTAAATTATAGGATTAATTCAGATTATCCAGAAAAATTATCTCAAGCAAAATTAGAAGATATAATTATTAAAAATAATTTAGAATTTAATTTTTATAAAAATCTTTTAGAACTTTTATCAAGAGAATATAATTTTGATAATAGAATTATGATTAAAATATCGCCTGATTTTTTAAGAAATTTAAATTTTTTATTTTATTTAGGTGAGTTTTTTATAAAAAGACCACATACAAAAGGCAAAATAATTTTTGAATTTTTTGAAAACGATGTTTATTATGATATGCCAAGATTTGAAGAAATTATAAGAGAATATAGAGATATTAATGTAAGTTTTGCATTAAATAGAATAGGAAGTCCAAGCTCGTTAGAATACTTAAAACGATTGGAATTTGAATTCGGAATCTTTGACATTGAATTTAATAAAAATATTAGAAATGAAAAGTATTTTGTAATTTATGAAAATTTATATCAAATATGTAAAAGTTTAAATATTAAAACAATTATGAGATTTATTGATAATAAATCTTTACTTGATTTGACAAAAGATATTAAATTTGATTATTATCAAGGCTTTTTATTTTATAAGGACAAAAATCTTAAGGAGATGAAATGAAAGAAAAATTAAAATACGGACAAAAAGAAATAAAAAAAATAAAAGGTAAAAAATTAGAGCGTTGGGAAAACAAACAAAAAAATGATTATGTTATAAAAATCACTTTACCTGAGTTTGCATGTCTTTGCCCTAGAAGTGGTTATCCTGATTTTGCAACATTATATTTAGAATATATTCCTAATAAATGGGTTGTAGAATTAAAGGCTATTAAGCTTTATGTTAATTCATTTTATAATAAAAACATAAGCCATGAAGATAGTATAAATAAGATTTACAACACTCTTAAAAAGCGTTTAAAACCAAAATATATTAAATTAGTTGGAGATTTCAATCCTCGTGGTAATGTTCATACGGTGATTGAATGCTGTTCTGATACTGAGATTAAAAAAGAAAAGAAAAAAGATAAAAAGGATAAATAATGATTAGCCCTGAGCTTGTTTTACATATTTTTAAGGCTGCTTCAATTTCAAGATGGAATGATTTTCCTAGAATTTGTAATTTAGTTGAACTTGATAAACAAGCTCATAAGGCAATAATTGCTTATTTTTTAGCAAAAAGTGAAAAAGACATTGATATGAGATTTTTACTTGATGCTATTGTTGTTGAGTTTATTTCTCGTGTAATTGTTACTGATATTCGTCCAGATGTTTTAAATGAAATCAAAAAAACAAAACAAAAAGAATTAGATGAATGGATACAAAAGCAATTTAGTGTAATTAACAAAAACGAAGATTTTTTAAAAATTTTTAATGATTATTATAATGATAAAACCCATGAAAAAGAGAAGTTTATTTTAAAAGCTGCAGGGTATTTATCAACTAGATATGAGTTTTCATTTATATATCCAAATGTTAGTAATTATGAAGAAATTAAGTCTAAATTAGATGAAGAATTAGAAGATTATTTAGATATTTTAGCAGTTCAAAAAATATCACTAAATCAAAAATTAGCTAAGGTTATTGATTTAAGTGGGCGTTTAAGATTTCAAAAGCGTTGGGCTCAAACACCTAGAATTCCAGAAACAAGTGTTTTAGGTCATATGTTAGTTGTTGCAGTTTTAAGTTATTTTTATTGTTTAAATATTAAAGCTTGTGATACTAGATTTATTAATAACTTCTTTTGTGCTTTATTTCACGATTTACCAGAGAGTTTAACAAGAGATATTATCACACCTGTTAAGTATGGAATTGATGGTTTAAGCGAGATTATAAGTGATTATGAACTTAAATTAATTGATGAAAAGATTTTACCTTATGTTCCAAATAATATTAGAAGTGAATTTGCTTATTTGTTAGGAATATATAATGAAGATGGTAAGATTAAAAAAGATGAATTTAAAAATAGAATTAATAAAGATTTTGTTAAATTAATCCAAAATCCAAACGATTATAACGAAGATTGTTTTAATACTATTGATGGAAAAATGCTTAAAGCTTGTGATAAAACAGGAGCATTTTTAGAAGCTATTATTTCTAATTATTATGGCGTTAAATCAAAGGATTTAATGAATGGTTCTTTAAAGATTTTAAATGATTTTAAAGAAAATCCTAAAATTGGTGAAGTTGATTTTTATAAAATGTTAAAAGAGTTTGAAGTATTTTTTATAAACCCAAGCCAAGACACTTGCGGCACACACTCTTAAAAAGTGCTCTGCTATGTTCCCATCCTGAAGCTCTGCTCTTTAAAAGCATTGCACAAGGCTTGACTTGAGAAATGGCATTTTATGATAAAATGATTTAATAGAGGGTAAATGAAACTAGATTTGATTTATATTTTTTTAGCAAATATGAGAATAACTTTTTTAGGTGTTAATAATTCTTTTGATTTTAAAGCAAAATTAATTGCATGCGTTATAGGCGTTGTAAAAGAAGAAAGACAAGATTTAAAAAGAATATTAGAAAAACTAACTAAAGAGATTTATAAAAAAGAATTTAGAAGAAGATTATTTCTAGCTACTATTTATCAATATGTTAAACTTATTAAACAAGATACTTTAGGTGTTGATAAGATTTTAAAAGGTATTAAAAAACTAACTAAACAAAATCCTAAATTAAAAAGAAAAATAAATTTTGTTCAACTTGATAGATTAGTATTAAAAAAATCTATAAAAGAAGGTGAGAGCGAAATTGAAGATTACGCTCAAATTAGGGTTTTAGAATTTTTAAAAAACGAAGTTATTTAATTAGATAATATAAAATAAAAAAAACTAATAGGAAAAAATATGGCTAAATTTATATTTGTAACAGGTGGAGTTTTAAGCTCACTTGGTAAAGGAATTGCAGCTGCTAGTATTGCTAGCTTATTAAAACAAAGCGGACTTAAGGTAAGTATTTTAAAGGCTGACCCATATATTAATATAGATCCAGGAACTATGAGCCCACTTGAGCATGGAGAAGTTTTTGTTACTAAAGATGGTGCAGAAACTGATCTTGATTTAGGACATTATGAAAGATTTTTAGATGAAGATTTAACTCATCTTAATAACTTCACAACAGGTAAAGTTTATCAAAGTGTAATAGAAAAAGAACGCCGTGGAGAATATCTTGGAAAAACTATTCAAGTAATTCCACATATTGTAGGTGAGATTGCTAGTAGAATGGAAGCAGCAGCGGCTGATAAAGATGTATTAGTTGTAGAAATCGGTGGAACGGTAGGAGATATTGAAGGCTTACCATTCCTTGAAGCAATTCGCTCATTAGGACTTAAACACGGAAGATCTAATGTATTTTATGCACATTTAACCTTAGTTCCTTTTATAAAAGTTGCAGGCGAATTAAAAACAAAACCTACTCAACACTCAGTTGGAGAGTTAAGACGCATAGGAATTAGTCCTGATATGATAATTGCTCGTAGTGAAATACCATTAGGCGATGAAATAAAAGAAAAAATCGCAAGAAGTTGTGGTGTAGAAATTGATTGTGTAATAGAAAGCATTGATGCAAAAAGCATATATCAAATTCCACTTAAATTTTTAGAGCAAAATATACTTTTACCTATTGCAAAACATTTAAATCTAAAACTAAAAACTCCTAATTTAAAAGATTATGAAAACTTAGTAGAAAAGATTATAAATCCTAGCAAAAAAACAAAAATCGCATTTGTAGGAAAATATATAGATTTAAAAGAAAGCTATAAATCTTTAACCGAAGCATTAATTCATGCAGGTGCAAATCTTGATACAAAAGTAGAAATTAATTGGATAGATAGCGAAGAAATAAAAGATGAAAATGATTTAGCTGGAAATGATGGAATATTAGTAGCTGGTGGGTTTGGACAGCGTGGAGTTGAAGGCAAAATAAAAGCTATTAAATATGCAAGAGAAAACAATATTCCATTTTTAGGAATTTGTCTTGGAATGCAACTTAGCTTAATTGAGTTTGCTAGAAATGTTTTAAAGCTAGAAGATGCTAATTCAACCGAATTTGATGAAAATACAAAAAATCCTATTATTTATTTAATTGATGAATTTATTAATCAATCAGGTTCAAAAGAAATAAGAACAATTAAAACTCCATTAGGTGGGACTTTAAGACTTGGCGAATATGTTTGCAATATTAAAGAAGGTTCGCTTTTAAATAAATTATATAATTCTAATAAAGCTTACGAAAGACATCGCCACCGCTATGAAGCTAATTCAAAATATCGCAAATTATATGAAGAAAATGGGCTTTGCATTAGTGGAGAATCAAATGGACTTATTGAAGCTATTGAAAATACAAATAATGATTTCTTCGTAGCAGTTCAATATCATCCTGAATTTACTTCAAGATTAACTAAGGCAAATCCTGTGATTTTAGGTTTTATTAAACAATGCTTAAATTAAATAAAACTAAAATTAAGCAGATTTTAGACGATAGATTTAAAGATGATTTACATAAAAACCTTAGCACAATTCCAAAGCCACATATCTTTAAGGATATGAATAAAGCGGCTATTAGAATAGCTAAGGCAATCAAAAATAAAGAAAAAATAGCAGTAGTTGGAGATTATGATGTAGATGGCATAGTATCTTCAACTATTATGAGTGAGTTTTTTGCTAATTTAGGCGTTAGCATTAAAATCAAAATCCCAAATCGTTTTAGTGATGGTTATGGAATTAGCGAAGAAATAGTAAAAAATTTAGATGCTGATTTAATAATAACCGTAGATAATGGAATAGTAGCTTATGAAGCTGCTAATAAATGTAAAGAATTAGGCATAGATTTAATAATAAGCGATCATCATACTCCAAGCGATACTTTACCAAATGCTTATGCAGTGATTAATCCTAAAAGAGATGATTGTGATTTTTCAAAGCATATTAATTGTGAAATTTGTGGAGCTCAAGTTGCTTGGTGGCTTTGCGGAGCTATTAAAAAAGAATTAGGTATAGAATACAATATGGCTAGTTTTTTAGATTTATTATGCATAGCAATTGTTGCTGATATGATGAATTTAAACGATTTAAATCATATTTTAGTTCGTTGTGGCTTAAAAGAATTAAATAAATTAAATCGCCCAGCTTTTGTGGTTTTAAAAGAAAAATATAAAAAGAAATTCTTTGATTATGAGAGCATTCCTTTTTTAATCGCACCTTTGCTTAATGCAAGTGGTAGAATGGATGATGCTAGTATTTCATATAGATTTTTAAGGGCAAAAACTCTTGATGAAGCAAGAAAAATTTTAGAAGTAATTGAAAAACTTAATCAAGATAGAAAAGAACAAGAGCGACAAAGCTTTGAAGAAAGTATAGAATTCGTTAGTGAAAACGATAGCGTTATAATAGCGTATTCAAAGAACTGGCATAAAGGTATTTTAGGCATTGTTGCAGGGCGTTTGGCTAAGCAATTTAATAAACCAAGCTTTGTATTTAATATAGAAGAAAATATCGCAAAAGGAAGTGCAAGAAGTGTTGCAGAGCTTGATATTTTAGAAGTTTTAAATAATGTTAATGATTTGCTTATTAATTTTGGCGGACACAAAGGAGCTGCAGGACTTTCTTTAGATGTTAGTAATTTAGAAGAATTTAAAAGAAGATTAAATAAGCTTAATTTTGATGAAAATATTCTTGATTTTTGTGATACTACAAATACTTTAGGTGAGCTTGAATTTAGTGAAATTGATATGGAATTATTAGATATTTTAAGCGATTTTGAACCTTTTGGACAAGGCAATGAAAAGCCATTTTTTATAAGTAAAAATGTAATTATTAATAATCTTGTTTTGCTAAATGATAAACATTTAAAATGTTGCTTTACTCAAAATAATATTACTTTAGAAGCGATTTGTTTTAATTGTGATTTTATTCCTTTTGAAGGAGATAATGTTAATATTCATTTTAGTTTGCAAAAGAACTATTTTAAACCAAGCCCTACAATTCAACTAAATATTTCTAATATTTATATTTAAGAATTTGAAATAGGAATTTAACTTACGATATAATTTATAATAATGAAATATATTTTAATTTTTAAGGTGTTTAAATGAAAAATGTTTTAAGATTAAGTATAGCTTTAACTAGTGCTTTGTATTCATATACAACTTCAAGCGATATAATAGGTGATTTAGCTCAAAGGGTAGAGATTAAACAAAGTGGAATTTCAAGCATTACAGCTAACAAAGTAGATGATAAGATAAATGCTAATTTTACTATAAGTGGTAATTTAACTACAACTAGCACAAAAGATAATATTTTAATATTTGATTATACTCAAGCTAATTTAGTTTATGGCGGTATTGTAATTAAAACAGGTGGTAATTTCACGGATAATGGTTCTACTTTTAAAGCTCAAGGTTTTGGTCCTTATTATAATAATATACCGGCTATTAAAATTAATGGTGGAATAGCTACTTTAAATAATTCTAGTGTTTTTGCAGGAGAAGGAAATCATTCAAGTCATCAAAATGCTCCTGCTATTGAAGTAAGTAAAGGAACGCTTAATTTAAAAAATTCTTTAGTTTCAGGTGCAGCTCAAAGGTTTGATTCTAGTGGATTAATACAACATAAACATCAAGCAATAGATGTTATAGGTTTTGGAACTGATAAAGTATATTTAAATATAAGTGGTTCGATTATAAAATCAGGTGAAGATGATACTTCTGCTTTAGCAATTATGGCTAAAGAAAACAGCACAATTGTTATAGACGATACTTTAAATAAAGGTACAAATATAATAGGAAATATAATTTCAAGTGGTGATTTTACGATTAAAGGTATTTATAAAAATCAAGCTACATTTAATGCTAAAGATATATTAAGTAATATAAATATTACCAATAATAATATTTTTGATACAACTATTAATGCAAGGATTAAAACAAATCTTGAAAAAAATGCAAATATTGATAAAACTTACATAGGCGGTGGTCTTGATTTAAATAAAAGTGCAGAATCTTTAGGTGCTTTTAATATCACAAATAGCTATATTGCAGGAGATATCATAAATGCTCATGATATTACTATTGTAAATGATTTAACACCAGCTGGAAAATCTAGCATAGTTTTAGATAATGTTTATTTAGAAGGATTTTTGACTAATTACGCAGGAGATATTAAAAGCTCTAATTCAGTATTTAACAAAGCAATTACAAGTAAATATGTAAGTAAAATTGATGATACTAATTCAATCTTTAAAGGTGGTTTTAGTGCTGATGAAATACTTTTAAATGGAAGTATTTTAGAAGGTTTTAAATTAACTTCTATAAGTGATGCAAAATATAGTGGTAAGAATTTTACCTTAACAAATATTAAAGTAGGCAAAGATTTAGATAATACTAAAGGCTATTTAGAATTAAATGGTGGATTATTAAAAGCTACAAATTCAGCTCTTAATTATGATATTAGAAGTAATAGTGCTATTAATATTGATTTAATGGGAAGTTCTTTAGTAGGTAGTTTTAAAGATTTATCAGGAAATAAAATATCAGCAAATAAAGTAAGTTTAAATAATTCTACAAGTTTAGGTGCATTTAGCACAAATGAACTAGTCGCAAATAATTCTACATTCTTTTTAGGTGGCACGAGTGCTACTTATAATGGAGCAATAATTTCTAAAACTAGCACAAGTGGAGCAAATAATAGCTTTGGAATTTTAGGCGTAGTAAGTAAAGCTAATGATGAACAATTAATCGCTAGTGGATTAAGTGCTAATATGCCTTTAGCTATTTTAAAAGGAGCTAATAGTGATTTTGCTAATTCGCTTAAATTTTATTCAGGAATTAGTGAATATGCCTTAGCAAACTCATATCTAAAAACCGAAAAAGTAGGGGATTATCAAGTATATGTTTTAGCTAAAGATAATAAGCAAAACTTTAATGATTTAACTTATAAAAATAATTCTAAATTAGATATAAATAAGATAAATGAAATAATCGCTGATAATAATAAATTAAGCGATTTAGTAGATTTTGGTAAAGATTTATTGGCTAGTAATGAAGCAAAGGAACTAATTAATCAAAATGCTAATACGAGTTTAGAAAACAAAGGAACTATGGTGAATGATTTAGATAAAATCACAACTCCAGAAAATCCAGATACTAAACCAAATCCTGATATTCCTTGGACTGACTTAGAGCCATCAACTCCGATTATTCCAACACCAGATCCAAAACCTGAAGTGCCAGAAGAAAAACCAAACCCAGATATTCCTTGGACTGACTTAGAGCCATCAAAACCTATTGAGCCTAGCACACCTGAAGAAAAACCTGAAAATCCAGACACTAAACCAAATCCTGATATTCCTTGGACTGATTTAACTCCTGCAAATCCGATTGATCCAACACCAGATCCAAAGCCAGAAAATCCAAGCGATGAAGAAAAGTTTGAAATTGCAGTAGAAGAACAAAAAGAAGCTATAAAATTAATGGTTACAGGCAAAAACGAAAAAGCCTTAGAATCAGCAAAGCTTATGACAAATCAATTTTATTTTTCTCAAGTGTTTGAATACAACAATTTAAACAAGCGTTTAGGTGAATTAAGAGGATTTGCTAAGAATAATGCAGGTATTTGGATTCGTGGATATGTTAATAAAGGAAGTATCAAAAACACATCTTTAAAAGCAAATGAAGTTCAAATGGGTGTGGATAAAATATCAAGTTTTACAGATTTTGATACTTATGCAGGATTTATGCTAAATATAGGAAGAACAACTACAAGTAATACAACTAATTCAAAAATAAATAACTATGGCTTAGGAGTGTATTTTAGTAGCGTTTATAACAATGGCTTTTTTATAGATACAACACTTAAAGCAAATCACTATAAAAGCGAGTTTAAAAACGATAATTTCTTAGGTAATTCTACAAGCAAAGGAACAGGTGTGATTGCTAGTTTTGAGTTAGGCAAGAGATTTGGAGATGATTTTTACATAGAGCCTAGCACTGAAATGATTTTAAATTATATTCCAAAAACTGACATTAAAGGCGAAAAAGAAATAAGTATCGGAGCATTACATCAAAAATCATTCGTAAATATAACAGCTCCTTCAAAGCTTTTAGTAGTTAATAAAACAGCAATTTATACAGGAATAAATGTTAATGATAGTTTAAATGTTAGAGCAGGGCTTGGTGCGATAATTGATTTAACGAATAATCCAGATTTTCTAGTAAGCGATGGAATTAGCTCATATTCGTTTAAAGGTGCTAGTAAAGATAAAAGAGGCTTTGCAAGTTTAGGAATTAACAAAAATTTTAATAAGAAGTTTAGCTTTAGTTTAGAAGCAGAAAAGACCTTTAGTGGAAATCTAAATATTGATTATAATATTAATACAAATCTAAGATACGAGTTCTAATTCTTATTTCCTATTTTAAATTCTTTGGAATTTGAAATAGGAATTTCAAAATATTTTCAAAACCCTACGCGAATTTTAAAAACTAATTTTAATCATAAAAACTTTTAAAATAAAATATCCGAATTTTAAAAAATAAAACAAAGAAAAATCTTCAAATTTCACTCACATTATTTTAGACTTGCAATTTTGTTAGTTTTTAAATTTGTGCAGGGTTTTATAATTCCTATTTCAAATTCTAAAAATTATCAAAAGAATTTGAATTCGGAATTAGGATTATTCAAAAACTACTTTATTTCTTCCTGTTAATTTAGCTTGATAAAGTCTATTATCAGCCATTTCAAATGCACCAAATTTTGAATTAGTAACAAGGCAAAGACCTATGCTAATAGTAAGTTTTAGATTGTGATTTTTAGCATTAAATGTAAAATCTTCAACTTCTTTTCTAAGCTTTTCTAATTCAGCAACGCATTTAAAATAATCATAATCTTTAAAAACTAAGCAAAATTCTTCCCCACCATAGCGATAAGTTTTTGCATATTTTTTCAAAATACTTGCAAGAGATCTTAAAATAATATCTCCTATTTCATGCCCATAAGTATCATTAATTTTTTTGAAAAAATCTATATCAACAACTGCTATTACATCTTTATTTTTAAGTTCAAGCGTATCATAAGCTCTTCTATTATAAACATTAGTTAAAGAATCATAAAAAGCTAATTTGTATCCTTGATAGCCAATAGCTGCTAAAAATATAAATGAGCCTAATTCAAAATAACTTAAATTATAGCTTTGTAGCTTGTGATAGAATAAAAATTGAAAATAAGAAGCCACATAAGCACCTTGTAAAAAGCATTCAAAATTATTAATTTTTCTAAGAATTACAACATAAAGCATTAAAACCAAAAATAAGCAAAAAGAAAAATCCGAATAAACATAAGTTTGATTTATAAACTTTAAATTATGTAAATATGAAATAAAAGCCGAATCTTTAGTAAAAATTCCTAATAAAATATAAGAAATCACAACCAAACAGGCAGGTATTAATCTCTTTGTTGATAAATAATCTTTCTTAAGGCTTACTAATATTGCAAAAACAATAGGTGAAAATAAGGCAATAAAGCTGTGAGCTTGATGAAAATCTAAAAATAAAAATAAAATCCTACTAGATAAAAATAATAAAACTAAAAAAGTTATATTATGTTTTCTAAAATAAATTGAGCCTAAAAATACTAAAAGTTCAAAGCCAAGTGTTGCGGCTGGCATAGGTAGGATTATTTCTTGTAAGAGTGATTGCTGCATATTTAATTACCTCTATGTTTTGCATTTAATTATACTAACATATCGGTAATTAAGCTAGATTATTAATAAATATTTATATTATATTAATATCCAAGAGCTTTTAAAAAGTCATCTTTTAAGTAATTTTTCATATCAGCAAAGCTAATTTCGCTACTTTTTTTATAATCATTACTTAAAAATACAAATCCGTAAGAATTAATATAAAATTTTTCTAATTTCTCATCTGAAAAATCTTGATTTTTTGAATTTAAATAAACTCTAAAAATATCAAAATCTTTTAAAATATCTTTTAATAAATATTCTTTTTTACTTTTTTCGTTATATGTTTTTATTTCAATTTTTGAGCTTGATTTGTTATCTTTTGTTTCTTTATTTTCTTTTATATAAGAAATCACTTCATTGCTTTGAAAATAACTTGCATAATTTGAATTTGATTTATAATGATTAAATTCATCATGCATTTGCTTATAAAGACTATTCATAGCTTTTATGTGTTGCTCGTTTATTTTGTCAAAGTCTTTAAAAAAATTATCCATAGGATTAATCATTTTATTTTCAATAGCATCTAGCCTTTGTTTTAAAATCTCGTTTTCAAGTTTTAATTTATCAATCTCGCTAAGAGAATTAGCACCTAAACTTGCTACACAAAATATAGAAATTAATAATTTTTTCATATCTTTCTCCTTTTTAAAAATACATATTTTAATATTTTTTTCATAATACTTTAAAAACATTTTTTAAGCTTATTTATGATATGTAGTTTTAAGGCTTAAAAACATTTTTTAAAGCTTCTTCATATACTTTTTCATCATTTATGATAGGATAGTTTTTCAAAAAGTCTAAGGCTTCTGGCACGTTTTTTTGAAATTCAAATAATTCAATTTTAAGCTTAAAATCGCCTTGCTTACTAATAAAATCTGTAATGCAATCTTGCATAGAGCCTTTATGTAATAATTTTAAATAATAATCTATACTAACTTTATCATCTATCCTAAAATCAATACTTATTCTACATAAGTTTTCAGGCCAGTGAAGTCCTTGATTGCTTATTCTAAATCTAATTGAATTTATAGGCTCATTTAGTAGCTTTTTGGTCTTGCTTTTTAGTTTTAGTGATTTTATAAATTTCGGATTGAATTTTGCATCAAAAATCAAAAATTCATAATATTCATGATTTAAAACTTCTCTTGCACTTGCTAAAATTTCACCATCTTTTATAAGGCGGACATTTTTAAGCTTGCAAATCTTAATGCAAGTTCTTTCATCATAAACTAAATCAATGCCTAGCTCTTTAAATCTTTTTATACTCTCATTTAGCATAAAATCTTCACGCCACACCATACCATTAGTATAACCTGTGCTATCTATTTCTAATTTTTTTATTATTTCAAAATAGCGTATATTTGTAGCAAAAGCTTTGCCTTCTTTTATTTCTTTGATTATTCTATACAGACTATTGCCGAGGCTATATTTATAAGCTATAGTAATTGATGGTCTTTCTAGCTCTTTAAATTCTTCTAAATCTTTTTTTAGAATTATTCTATCTTTTCTATATAAAGTTCCTTCTTTAAAATTACTCAGAAACTTTTCAAGTACTTTATCAACATCTAATTTACCTAAATAATATCTGCTTAAAGATACATAAATTTCACCTGCGCCCACCCAAAGATATTTTATATTTTCATCGCCATAAATAGGAATCCTTTTGTCATTTTTAATTTTGTATCCTTCGGTTAGCGTATGATATATATCAAATGTAACTTTTACTGTGATATTATCAGGCTTTTGAAGAGTTACATAAAATTTTTTCTCTTTTAAAGATAGTCCGACATGAATCTCAGTAATATTGTCTAAAATCGGTTCTTTAAAATCTTTTATTTTTATATATATTGAGCCTTTTGATATAACTTCTGCTGTTAATTTGGCATCTTCTAAGAAAATTTTTCCATCTCTATCCGTTAGTTTTAAATCTGTTGCCTTGCAATAGCTTCCTACATCTTCATAGCTTTCATTGTAATAATTTTCACATTTAAGATTTTTATATTCTATTTTATACTCAAATGTATCGCCTAATTGATTTAAAAAATTTTTTAAGTTCTTTAAATTTGCTTGATTATTTAAAGCATGTAAATTAAATACTAAAACAATGATTAAAAATAATTTTTTCATACAAACCCCCACTTTTGTTTTAAAATTAGAATTTAAAATAGGAATTTGATTTTTTGTTTCACGTGAAACATTTTGAAATTCCTAATTCAAATTCTATTTTTTCTTTTCATTTAAAATAACTACTATTATACCAACTACTCCACAAACACAAACAGCACCCATAAATATATATTGAAATAAATCTAATCCACTCATTTAATCGCTCCTAAAAATTCATTTTCTATATCATTATTTATAAAATCATAATTTTGATTTTTATAAGTAAATTTAAGTCTTGCCGAATGAAGACAAAGCCTACTTGCTCCACAAAGCTCTTTTATGTTTATTATTTTTTTGTCTAAAATATTTCTTGCTTCTTCGTTACTTAGTCCATAAAGAGTATCACCTGCAATTTTATGTCCTGAGTAATATAGATGAAGTCTTAATTGATGTTGTCTTCCTGTTAGTGGAATTGCTTTTAAAAGTGTATGTTTAGGATAATTTTTAATAACACAAAATTGTGATTTTGATATTTTTCCATCTTTTGATACTAGCATTTTGTTTTTTAAATCTTCATCGTTTTTTAGTCTTGCACTAACACAAAAATCATATTCAATATTTCCACAAACTAAAGCTAAATATTCTTTATAAACTTCTTGTTTTGCAAAGAGTTCTTTTAATTCTTTGTTAGCGATTTTATTTTTTGCAACGAGTATAAGCCCGCTTGTAGCTGCATCTAGCCTATGAGCTACGCTAGCATTTTCTCCATATTTTTGCCAGATTTCATCATTTAAAGAATACTCACAATTTCTTCCATTTGGATGAGATAAAACCCCACTTGGTTTGTTAAAAACAGCAAAATCTTCATTTTCAAAAATAGGTTTTAAATCCAAACTAAAACATTCATAAACTAATAAATAAAACTCACCATTAATAACGCTATTTTTTTTACATATTTCAATATCGTTTAAATTTATTTCATCTATATTTAAAGTATTTAAAAGGTTTTTGCTAACATTATTTTTAAAAATAATAACACGATTTTTATCACAAAATCTTTGTGCTTTTTTTAAATCATAATTTAAATTTTGCATTACTAATTGATAAGCTTTTTTATTTTCGCTAGTAAAAAATTTTTTGTATAAATATCCCACTTTTTTTAACCTATATTTTATCTCTACTTATTATAATACATTCTTTTTTAAAATTCACAAAGGACAAACAATCAATCATGAAGGTAGTAAAAAGAACAGGAAGAGTAGAAGAATTAGATATTTCTAAAATTAAAAAATATACAACTTTAGCAACAGAAGGCTTAGAAAATGTGAGCCAAAGTGAGCTTGAAGTTGATGCGAAAATCCAGTTTAGAGATATGATAACTTCTGAAGAAATCCAAAATACTTTAATAAAAACAGCAGTAGATAAAATAGATATAGATAGACCAAATTGGACTTTTGTTGCTGCAAGATTATTTTTGTATGATCTATATCATAAAGTTAATCCACAAAAAGAATATGTTCATTTAAGAGAATATTTTGAGCGTGGAGAAAAAGCTGGAAGATTATTTTTAGGTCTTAAAGAAAAGTATGATTTAGATGATTTAAATGCTTATATAAAACCTGAGCGTGATTTACAATTTACCTATTTAGGTATAAAAACCCTTTATGATAGATATTTAATAAAAGATAATAAAGGTAATCCTATTGAATTACCACAACATATGTTTATGGCTATTGCTATGTTTTTAGCTCAAAACGAATTAAATAGGCAAGAATGGGCTAAGAAATTTTATGATTTAATTTCTAAATTTGAAGTAATGTGTGCAACTCCAACACTAAGTAATGCAAGAACTACAAGACATCAGCTTTCAAGTTGTTATATAGGCTCAACTCCTGATAATATAGAAGGTATTTTTGATTCTTACAAAGAAATGGCGTTATTGTCAAAATTTGGCGGTGGAATAGGCTGGGATTGGAGTATGGTTCGTGCTATGGGTGGTAGTATAGACGGACACAAAAACGCAGCGGGTGGAATTATTCCATTTTTAAAAATTACAAATGATATTGCAGTTGCAGTTGATCAGTTAGGAACTAGAAAAGGTGCTATTTCTGTTTATATTGAGCCTTGGCATATGGATGTTTGTGATTTTATTGACCTTAGAAAAAATAGTGGAGAAGAAAGAAGAAGAGCTCACGAATTATTCCCTGCTTTATGGATAAATGATTTATTTATGAAAAGGGTTAAAGATAATGCAAAATGGACTTTATTTGATCCATTTGATACTCCACAATTATGTAATTTATATGGAAAAGAATTTGAATTAGAGTATGAAAGACTTGAAAAAGATGAGAGCATAGTAAAAGAAGTAATGGATGCAAAAGAACTTTGGAAAAAGATTTTAACAAATTACTTTGAAAGCGGTATGCCATTTTTATGTTTTAAAGATAATGCTAACAAAGCTAACCCAAATTCTCACACAGGTCTTATCAGAAGTTCAAACCTATGCACCGAGATTTTTCAAAATACTGATCCAAATCATTATAAAATTAAAGCAACATTTGAAGATGGTAGCGTAAGCGTATATGAAGAAAATGAAATCTTAAAGCTTGATAATTCTCAAATCAAAACTGCTAAGAAATTAAGTAGTTTAGATACTTTAAATGGTAAAAAAGTTTATATTGTAGAAAAAGAATATGATGAAGGTAGAACTGCTGTTTGTAACCTTGCTAGTATAAATCTAAGCAAAATAAACACAGAAGAAGATATTAAAAGAGTTGTTCCTATTGCAATAAGAATGTTAGATAATGTTATTGAGCTTAATTTCTACCCACACGCAAAAGTAAAAAACACTAACTTAAAATCTCGTGCAATAGGTTTAGGTGTTATGGGTGAAGCACAAATGTTAGCAGAAAAAGGCGTTATGTTTGGAACTAACGAACACTTTGAGTTAATTGACAAAATTATGGAAAGCATTTCTTATGAAGCAATTAGTGCAAGTAGTGATTTAGCAGTAGAAAAGGGCATTTATCCTGAGTATGAAGGAAGTAACTGGAGTAAAGGAATTTTCCCTATTGATGTAGCTAACGAAAATGCAAAAATGCTAACAATGGGTGATAATTTATTCAATCAATCAAACTGCGATTGGAATGAATTAAGAAAGAAAGTTAATAAACAAGGTATGAGAAATGGTTATTTAATGGCTATTGCTCCAACTTCTAGTATATCAATTTTAGTTGGTACTACTCAGACAATTGAACCTGTTTATAAAAGAAAATGGTTTGAACAAAACTTAAGTGGAATGATACCTACCGTTGTGCCAAATCTAAGTCTTGATACTTGGCAATATTATGTAACAGCTTATGAGCTTGATCAAAGAGATTTAGTTCGTGCAGCAGCAATTCGCCAAAAATGGATAGATCAAGGACAAAGCTTAAATATATTTGTTAGCCTTGATAAAGCTAGTGGTGGCTATTTAAATAGTATTTATACCTTAGCACATTCTCTAGGACTTAAGTCTTGTTATTATTTAAGAAGCGAAAGCCCTGCAAGCGAGCATTTAGATAATAAACCAGTTGATAGAAGCATTGAATGTGAAGGTTGTCAATGAAAATAAGTGTTTGCATTATCGCTAAAAACGAAGAAAAAAATTTAAAGCGTTGTTTAAATGCTTTAGTAGATTTTGATGAAGTTGTGTTAGTAGATAATGAAAGCACTGATAACAGCGTTAGCATTGCAAAAGAATTTAAAAATGTAAAAGTTTTTAGCTCGCCATTCATAGGATTTGGCAAATTAAAACAATTTGCTGTAAATCAAGCTAGTAATGATTGGATATTTTGCATTGATGCTGATGAAGTAATAGATTTTAATAGTTTAGAACTTTTAAAAAATCTTGATTTTAGTGATACTACAAAAATCTATGCTATAAGTAGAAAAAATTATTACAAAAATGAATGGATAAAAACTTGCGGATTTTATCCTGATTATATAGTTAGAATTTTTAATAAAACTCATACTAATTATAATGATGCTAATGTTCATGAAAATATTGTTATTAAAAATAATTCACAATTAATAAAAACAAATATTCATCTTCACCATTTTGCTTTTAAATCAATATATGATTTAATAACAAAATTACAAAGATACACAGAAATTTATGCACAAAATAATAAAAATAAAAAAACTAGCACTTTTAAAGCTATAAGCCATGGATTTTTTACATTTTTTAAATTTTACTTTTTAAAATTAGGTATAAAAGATGGTTTTAATGGATTTATTATAAGTTTATGTAATGCTTTGGGTTCTTTTTTTAAATATGTGAAATTAAAAGATGCAAAAATTCCAACTTGTTCTTTAATAATCACAACTTACAATGACAAAGTAGCACTAACAAGGTGCCTTGAATATGTCTTTAAAATGACTACATTACCAGATGAAATAATTATAGCTGATGATGGTGGAGATAACTGGGATATAATTGAAAAGTTTAGCAAATATCAAATTCCACTAAAACATGCTTATCAAGAAGATTTAGGATTTAGATTATCAAGATCTCGTAATAACGCCATAAAAATAGCAAATGGAGAGTTTTTAATTATTATTGATTCTGATATGTTAGTAGATAGTGAATTTGTAAAAAATTATAAAAATAATGCAGAAAAAGGTGTATTTTTACAAGGCAGTAGAATTTGTTTAGATAAAAATATTTCGCAAAATATTAGAGAAAATAATATAAAATTAAAATTAAATAGTTTTAAAGCTATGAAAATTAAGATTTTGTCAAATATTATTAAATATATTTCACAAATAGATAAAAATATTTGTAATAATTTAAAAGAAACTGCAAAAATAACTCCAAATAGTAAAAAAGTATATATAAAAGGAATTCGTGGTTGTAATATGGGTTTTTATAAAGATGATGCTATCTCAATTAACGGATTTAATAATGATTTTGAAGGCTGGGGAAGAGAAGATAGCGAATTTGTAATAAGATTTTTAAATAAAGGTTATAAATTAAAAAGACTAAAACATCAAGCTATAGCATATCATATATATCATAAAGAAAATGAAAGAAATTTAGAACAAAATCACAAAATTTATTTAGATACATTATTAAATGATAAAGATTTTTGTAATAACGGCTTAAAACAAGTATAAGATTAAGAAATATATTTTAAAAGGAGGATTTGTGAAAAGAATTTTTCTTATTCTTACTCTTTTTATTATTTCTTTAAGTTTTTCATCTTGTAGAGGAGCGTCTTATTTAGGTTTACTTAGTGGTTTTGGTGGTTATTACTCACAAGGAGTTAAAAGCTATAAACCTCCTTTTTATGACCTTAAAACTTTAGACAAGCTTTGTAAAGATTTTGATGATAGGGCTGATGCATGTTTTAGAGCAGCTCAAAATTTTCAAATTATGAAAAATCCTAAAATGTATGAATATTATGAATTAGCTATTAAAAAGGGTCTTAAAACAAAATTAAGCCCAGAAGAGTTAGTTAAATACTATGATGATAAATATACAAAAATTATAAATAATAAAGATTTTAATAACTTAGATTGCAATTCTTTAACGAAGGATGTTTTAGAATGTTATTATTACAATAGATATTCACAAAATTATCTTAGATGTCAAAAAGTAGAAAAGACTATTTCAACATATTATGCCAAATATGAAAGATTAAAGGCTGAATATGAAGAACTAACTAGCCCAAATAATCTTTGCAATCAAAAAAATGCTGATAAAAAGGATTGCCTTAGTAAAACTTATATACAATCGCTAAAAAATGATTATAAAAAATGTGAGAATTATTTGAGAAAATACGGATGGTTTTTAGATTAATTATAGGTTTTATAGTTTTGTTAGTTTTATCATCTTGCACTAGAGTGGTATATTTAGGATATACACTTGGCATTGGGGTTAAATATGGGCTAGAAGGTAAATATTATAAGCCACCTGAGTTTGGTTTTAAAACTTTAGATTATCTTTGCAAAAATGAAGACGATAGGGCTGATGTATGTTTTAAAATTGCTCAGACTTTTCAAGCTATGAAAAATCCTAAAATGTATGAATATTATGACTTAGCTATAAAAAAGGGTTATAGAACAAAATTAAGTTCAGATGAATTAGTAAAGTATTATGATGATAAATATGCAAATATTAAGGAAGCCGAGCTTGATTGCAACTCTACGACAAGATATGTTTTTGATTGTTATTATTACAATAGATATTATTGCTCAAATTGTTTATGTAAAAAAGAAGAGCCTACCATATCAACATATTTTGCCAAATACGAAATACTAAAAGCCAAATACGAAGAGATAAGCAACCCGAGTAATTTTTGTAATAAAAATAACCCCGATAAAAGAAATTGTTATAACAGTTATTCAATAAAATCACAAAAAGATGAGTACAAAAGATGTGAAAGATATTTAAAGGATTTAGGATGGTTTTTAGATTAATTATAAGTTTTGTAATTTTGTTAGTTTTATCAGCTTGTACTTCAATGTATATTATTCATAAAGAGCTTAAAAGTGAAATGGAAATGGCTTATTATAAAAAACACCCTTCGTTTGTTTTATATGATGAAAATAATTTAAAAATATGTGAAGATTATTTACAAAAAAATGTCGGTAGACCTTTTTTTGCAGGTGCTTGCGAATATCTTGATACTGCTAATTATTTATTTAATATAGATTACATAAAACCACCACAAAATTTTTATTACAAAAGAATTAAAGATGGCAGATTTTTAAGTATAGGTAGTGTTGAAGAATATAACAAATATGTTAAAACTTTAGATAAAAAAAGCTTAGAAGATGATTGTTATAGTTTTAAAAATAATATCGCTTGTTATCATTATGAATTAGCAAATCCTTTAAAAAATGTTAGCGAATATTGTGATGAGATTAAGGCAAATAAAAGCTCTAAAAAAAGCACTTTTAGATTAGGCTCATGCTATGCAAAACTAACACTTGCTATTAAAGAAAACGATGAGAAATTACAAAAATTTTATGCTAACAAAATATGTGAAGGTGGCGTTAGTAAATATTGTGACTTAAAGTTAGCATTAAAAAATGATGATGAATTACTGAAATCATATAACAAAAAAGCATTTGAATTATGTCTAAACACAGGTAAGAATTGTGAGTTTATAAAAGATACAAATAAAAAATTAAAAGATCTTGAAGGTAGCTTAGTAATCAAACAAAGGTGTAATAATATAATAAGTAAATTAAGACATATTGATGCTTTTTATAAGGATTTGAGATTGGGTGTTATTAAAGAATTTGAAGAATTTTGTGAAAAATAAAATCTAAATTCCTATTTCAAATTCCAAAATTATTTCAATTAATATTCATCATATTTTTGTTTCACGTGAAACAACCGTTATAGAATTTTGATAAAATTATATTTTATTAAAAGGAGTTTAGAATGAAAAAGATATTAATTTCAAGTGTAGTTGCTCTGAGCTTAAATGCTGCAGGTTTTTTGATGATAGATGATAATAAGAGCGCTTATTTTACTATGAACGAGCATAAAGATAAGGTTGAGTTTATTAGTGCTATGAATATTATGAAAGATGATGTTTGTTTTGCTTGCAATGATTTAATAAGCGAAAAGATTGACTTTAATACTAATAAAGCAATAGGGGTTAAATACGATAGTATTAGCTTAAGCACTAAAGATGAAACTTTTAAGATTCGTTACTTAAGCGGTGACAAAAAAGAAGAATTAAATTTAAATGATTTTTTCGCACAAAGCTTAAATCATTTTGGAACATTACAAATCACAGAAGATGTTGTATATGCTAAAAACGATTTAACAAGCGTTCGCTTTCAGCTTATTGAAGACAATAAAGGTGCTCATCCTATGCACTTTGTAAAATTTGCAATTTTGGATAAAGATAGTAAAGTAATTACTTCAAAAAACGCATTTAAGGATATAGATAAATTAAAAGAAAAAATTACTAAAAAAATAAGAGATTTCCAAAACAAAACAAATCACGCAGAGAAAAATAATAAATTTTTTGGTCCTTTGGAAGTAGATAATTTTTATTTTGATAATTTAGGTATTGTGTTTTCATATAGCCCTTATGAATTATTTTCATACGCAAGTGGATATATAAAAGTTCGCTTGAGTTTTGATGAAATTAAAGCATTTTTAAAAGATGATTTTTTAAAACTTCTAAAAGATAATAAAATAATCTAAGAATTTGAAATAGGAATTAGCTTTCCTATTTTTACAAAATTGTTACAATTTTTTAATAATAAAATAAGTTTAATCAATTTGAAAGTAAAAATTATATATAATGATATATTTAATTAAATATATATGGAGAATAAATGACAGAATTATTAAAAAGAATTTCAGCACTTAATGATGAGACTAGAATAGCACTTACTGCTTTTTTAATCAAAAATGGACCTTTATGCGTTTGTGATATGTGTAGGTCGTTTGATATGAGTCAATCAAGAATCTCAAGACATTTAAAAATACTGAAAGAAGCTAATTTGTTAAAAGTAAAAAGAGTTGGCACTTGGGCTTATTATGAAAGTAATATGGATGAAGAGCTAAATAAACTTATACAAAGCTTAAACATAGAAACTCCAGAATTTGTTGCAGAAGAAGGATAAGTTTAAAACTTATCCGTATCTATACATTACTCCAAAACTCGCATTAGGAACTTTCCATTGTTTTAGTAATTTTCCGCAGTTATTTGCACTTGCCATTGTGCTTGTTGTTTCATTTTTTTGGTTTGCATATATGCAAGATACCATTTTGCAAGTTCCACATTCAAGACAACCGGCATAATCAAATTTAAGAACATTTTCTTCTAATTTATATAAATTTGCAGGGCAAATATCACATAATGCTTTTGCTAATGAACTATCTATATCATTTACTATGATATGAGCATTTTCTTCATCAATATTAAATTTATTAAGTCCTAATTTCTCATCTATATTCATAATACCTTGCTTCCTTTCCATGCGTCTTTGATTAAATTAATAACTCCGATTGATTTTACAAATCTCATAACTTTTGCTTTTATAGGTTCGCTTTTGCCATCTATTTTAAATAGACTTTTCATTAAGATATTTAATTCTTTTGGATAGTTATTAAACATTCTTTCGTTATGCTCTAAAAATTCTCCTACTTGATTAAATTGTTTAAAATCTAAAAAAGACCCTTCTTTTTCTAAATTAACTTTATAAGCTTCTAAAGCATTTTTATTCTCATTAATAGCTGTTGATATAGCAAGAGCAGCATTTTTTGCTGACATAATTGCTAAATCCATTCCACGCACGGTATAGCCAAGATTCATACAAAAACCAGCAGCATCTCCTACTACCAAAACACCATTAGCTCCTAATTTGCTCATCGCATTAAATCCACCTTCAGGAACTAATTTTGCACTATATTCTAAAGTTTTTCCATCTTTAATAATAGGAGCAATGCTTGGATGATTTTTGAAATCTTCAAATATTTCATGGCTTTTTTTATTCATATTTCTTCCAAGTCCTATAACACAACCAAGAGAAATAGTATTTTCATTAGTATATAAAAATCCACCACCCATTAAATAATCACTAGCTTTTCCTGCATAAAGCGCTGCTAATCCTTCTTTATCGTTTAAAGCAAATCTTGAACTAACAGGAAGCTCAATTACTTCTTTTATCCCTAAAGCATAGTTTTTGCCTATAAAGCTATTATTACCATCATTACTTGCATGTAAATCAATGCTTTGTGCTAACAATGAGTTTAAACCTTCAGCTAAAACTACATATTTTGCATTCATTTCATCTTCGCCAGCTTTAATACCTACTACACTTTCATTACTACTAAGTGCTCTATTTAATGAACTTGATTTAACTATTTCGCCGTTTTCTAGTTTAACTAACAAATCATCTACTAAAACATTGCTAGCAACCATCACTCCTAATTCTTCGCATTTATTAGAAAGATAATTTAAAAATTTATTTTGTAAAACGCTATAAGAGTTTGAAAATTTATCATCACTAAGTGTAGTTCTACTCTCCATCATAAAAGTGCTTTCATCATCCATAAAGCCTAATTTTTCACAAACAATAGCTCTTTCACAAGCTGTATCAAAATCTTCTAATCCTTCAATACCTCTTAATGTATGTGCATAAAGTCTTCCACCAGAAACATTTTTAGTCCCTATATCTGCACGCTCAAACAAAACTACGCTTAATTCTTTTTGAGCTAGTGTATAAGCACAAATAAGCCCACTTATACCACCACCTACTACAATCACATCAAATTCTTCCATAAACTTCTCCTAAAATATTTTTACAAACTTTACCTATGTGGTTGTAAGGTAAATTTTTTACAAAAACAATATCTCTGATTCTTTTAAAACTCGTAAGATTATTGTTGATTTTTAATATGTCTTTTTTTAAGTTTTTTAAGTTCTCATCTAAGATAGCACTCATTAAATCTTTTGAATCTTGTTTATAATTAATGCCTTCGTTATTATTTAATTCAACAATAGCAATAATTAAATCACAGCTAATATCATCACAAGCGGCTATAATACAGGCATTTTTAACAGCTTCATGTTCGCATAATTTATTTTCTAATTCAATAGCGCTAACATTTTCTCCATTTATTTTGATTAAGTCTTTATTTCTTGAATAAAAATAAAACAAACCTTCTTCATCATAAAAGCCTAAATCTTTCGTTAAAAAATAACCATCACAAAAAGCTTCTTTGGTAGCTTCTTCATCTTCATAATAACCTGCAAAAATCTCTTTACCCATTCTTGCTTTTATACAAATTTCACCTATTTCATTAGCTTTTAAAGGTATTAATTTATTATCTTTTCTATCCGCAATAATTACATCTACGCCAAAATAAACCTTACCCAACTTTCCGAATTTAAATTCTTCATAATGGTTATCTCCGATAATTCCAACTATGCTTTCGCTAAGTCCATAGCTAGTAAAAAGGTCGGTTTTAAATCTAGCTTTAAATTCAAGATATTTTTTATCGCTCATATTTAAAAAATATAATAAAAATCTAAGGCTGTGTTTGTCTTCTCTTAAAAATGGTTTTTGTAATTTTATTACTTCTATCATTTTTGGAACAACTTCGCTGATATTTGCTTTAAAAAATACTAATTGTTGCCAAAATCTTCTAGCAGAAAATCTATTAAATAAAACAAATCTAGCATTAGCTCTAAGGCTTGGCATAAATGCAGTTGCTAATAAATCTATATGCCAATTTGGCATTGAAGTTGCAAAAATATCACCATTTCTTAAGCCTATTTGAGCTGAAGTAAAATGACTTGCATAAAGTAAATTATAATGAGTTAATTTACAGCCCTTTGGCTTACTTGTAGTTCCTGAAGTAAATAATATCATCGCTAAATCATCGCAATTTGTAATTCCTATTTCAAATTCTTTTGATTTATTTTTAATATTTTCTAATAAATTTTCTTTAATTATTGTATTAATATCAAGTTTGAAATTATCTTGAAATTCTTTTTCTAATACAATGTAAGATAATTTAGTTTTATCTATTATATATTTAGCATCATCATAAGCAAATAAAGCATTTATAGGAACTAAAACTAAACCTAATTTAAAACTAGCAAAAAAGGTAATTGCAAACTCAAAAGAGTTATAAACCATTAGTCCTAGTTTATCCCCTTGCTTTAAGCCTAATTCTTTAAAATAATTAGCACATTGGTTTGCTAAATCGTTTAATTGTTTGTAATTTACGGCTTTTATAAATTGTCCAACCTGAAAATAACCATCAATTAATTTTGCATTATTTATAAAATACTCATCAAAGTTTTCGTAATTATCAAGATAAGCATTTTCATAATTAGCTTCGCATTCATCATAAACAAAACAAAGGCTTTTTAAAGAAGAGGCTAAAGTAGAATCATCTACTTTAGCATTTTTTGCTTTTAACTCTAAAAAATGAGCTAAGTTTTTTTCGCTTACTATTTGCATTTTTATTTACCGCAATTAATAATCTTATCTTCTGCTAGTTTATTAATTCTTTCTTCACTAATACCAATGCTACTTAAAATATCTTTAGTGTCTTTTCCATAGCCTGGCATTGCTCTCCATACTTTGCAAGGATTGTTTTTAAATCTTGGCATAATGTTTGGACCTTTAACGGTTTTACCTTTTTCATTTTCCCAAGTGATAATGCTATTTCTTGCAATATATTGAGAATTGCCTTCTAATTCGCTAACTTCAAGAACTTTTGCACCTGCAATTTTTTTGCTCTTTAAATAATCAAGCGCATCTTTTACATTTAATTTGCCAAAATACTCATCAAGTTTTTCTTCAAATAAAGCAGCTTTGCTAGTTTTTCTTGAAATTAGTTGAATACCTTCTGGATATTCTTCGGTGCCTATTAATTCTCCTATGCCTAAGTCTTTAAAAATTTCACTTACTTGATAGCCACCAACTACTTCAAATACAATATAACCATCAGCGCATTTATATAATCCACAACCTGCATATAATGGATCTTTTCCTTTAATCATTCTAGGGCACATTTCTCCGCCATTAAAGTAATCCATCATATAGTATTGTCCAACCCTAAGCATTACTTCATACATACAAACATCAATGCTCTCGCCTACACCTGTTGCTTTTGCTTTATGTAGTGCTGCAAGGCATGATGCAGTCGCAGTAAGACCTACCATATAATCAGCTGTATAAGGGAATGCTGGCATAGGTTGATTGATATCTCCATTTTGGATTAAATATCCTGAAAATGCCTGAGCTATTGTATTATAAGCTGCAAGGTTTGTATGATAATCATCACCAAATTGACCAAAGCCACTCAAATGTGCTATTACTAAGTCTTTTTTATAAGACCATAAAACTTCATCTGTTATACCTTTGCTAGCAAATGCAGGGCCTTTACTAGCTTCAATAAAAATATCAGCTGTTTTTATTAAATCATAAAAAACTTCTTTGCCTTCTTCGCTAAAAATATTTAGGCTTAGTGCATATAAATTCCTTCTACTAAGTTCTGGATAATTTGGTTGAACTCTAATAGTATCAGCATATTTACTATGCTCAATCCAAATAACTTCAGCTCCCCATTCTGCTAAAGTTTGTGCCGCAAATGGCCCAGCTATTTCAATAGCTGAGAAAACTACTCTTACCCCACTTAATGGACCAAATTTAGGTGTATTCATTTTAAACTCCTTTATCTGTATTGTTTTAATATTGCACGACCAAGTGTAAGGATTTGCATTTCATCACTACCACCACTTAATCTATCTATTCTTAAATCTCTCCAAAATCTTCCTACTCTATGACCTGTTACGCCAATTCCACCAAGAATTTGCATCGCTGTATCAATTACGTTAAACGCTTCATTAGCACAATAGTATTTGCACATTGCACTATCTCCTGAATTAGCAATGCCTTCATCCATTTTCCAAGCGCATTCATAAATCATATTTTTCATAGAGTTAAGTTTCATTGCCATGAAAGCTACTTTTTCTTGAATTAATTGAGTTCTTCCGATAGCTTCGCCAAATTGAACTCTAACATTTGCATATTTGCAAGCATCTTCAAAAGCACATAAAGCTACGCCATAATTTGTGCAAGCAACTAAAAATCTTTCAGCATCAAATTCTTCTTTAACTCTATTAAAGCCTTCTCCTTCTTTTCCAAAGAAGTCTTTTTCTTCAAGTTCTACATCTGTAAATGTAATCTCGCAGCAGCTATCCATTCTAAGACCAAGCTTATCAAGAGGAGTTACTTTAATACCAGCCTTACTCATATCTACAAAAAACTCAGAATAAATAGGCTTTTCACTTGAACCATCTCTTGCCATTACTATTAAATAAGGAGTATGTAATGAGCTTGTAATAAAGCATTTTTGTCCGTTTAAATAAATCTTGCCATCTTTTCTTGTATAAGTTGTTTTAAGACTTCCAACATCGCTTCCTGCCATAGGTTCTGTAATAGCACTATTAAACATTTGCTTACCTGTTCCGCGGAATGCAAATATTTTATCAATTTGCTCTTGTGTTCCATATCTTAAGATAGTTCCAAATCCTGGCAATTGATACAATACATAAGTAGGTGCGCCGTGTCTGCCTAGCTCTTCCCAAATAGCAGTTAGAGTTACCATACTTGCACCCATTCCGCCATGCTCTTCATCTAAAAGCATAGTATCAACGCCAAGTTCTGCCAAACCTTTAACCCACTCAATAGGATATTCGTGTTTTTCATCACACTCTGCAAAATAGCTTTCCCAGTTTCTACTAGTCATATATTCTTTAATGCCTGCTACGAATAATTCTTGTTCTTCGTTTAATCTAAAATCCATAATTTTCTCCTTTAATAATTTTTAAAACCAATTCATTTTTTTAGCGTCTTTTAAAAACGCATAGATAATTAAAATATTTACGAAAAATAAAGGGCAACCCCCAACTATAATTGCTGTTTGTATAGGTTTTAATCCACCAAGTGCTAGCAATGTAACTCCAACAACTCCTACTAAAATACTCCAACCTATTCTTATAAATAGAGGTGGTTCTTCATCTTCTTTTACACCTTTGCAAGTACTCATTGCTAGAGTATATGCACATCCGTTGATTAAAGTAATAGTTGCAATGAATGCAAAAATAAAGAAGCCAAAAATACAAACAGTAGGCATAGGAAGTGTTGCCCAAGTTTCAATTACAGCTCTAAAAGCTCCTGATTTTTCAATAATTGCAGGGATATCAAGACCTTTTGTTACCATTAAATGCATTGTATTTCCACCTAAAATACCCCACATAATCCAAGTTGAAGCACTAATTCCTGCAACAATTCCTATACAAAGCTGTCCTATTGTTCTACCTTTACTAATACGAGCTAAGAAAATACTCATTGAAATTCCATAAACTATATACCAGCACCAGTAAAACACTGTCCAAGCTTGTGGGAAACCATTGCCACGAATACCATCTGTATAAAATATCATTTTTGCAAAGTTTGTAATAAATATACCAACACTATCAGTAAAATAATTAAGCATAAATGTAGTAGAGCCTAATATAAACACATATCCAAGCATAATAATCATTAAATATGTTCTAATATCGCTTGCAATTTTAATACCTTTAGAAATACCAAAAGCTACACAAATTGCGTTAAATACAACCCAGCATGAAACTATCGTTGCATCTAGCATTAAAGTATGCTCTATTCCAAATAACCATTGCATACATTCAGTTACAATAGGAGTTGCAAGACCTAGTGAAGTTCCCATTGCTAAAATTAAGCAAACTACATAAACGTTGTCAATTATAGTTCCTAACCAACCATTAGCTAGTTTTTCACCTATTGCAGGTGCTAGCGTTCCTGAAGGGCGAATAGTGTCCATTTTTTTAACAAACATAAAATAACCAAATGCAATTGTTAAAAGTGCATAAGAAGCCCAAGGTAAAGGTCCCCAGTGAAACATTGAGTACGGAAGTCCCATATCCATAGCTTCATAACTCATTTTTTCATACCCAAATGGCATAGAAACAGAATAATAATAAACTTCTAAAACAGCCCAATAAATAATAGCCGCACTAGTGCAACTTGCAAACATCATAAATACCCAAGAAATAGTGCTGTATTCAGGATCTCCATCTCCTAGTTTTCTTTTACTTAAAGGTCCAAATACTAGCCAAAAAAATCCAGCCAACATAGCTACCATATACCATTCAAATAAAAACCCAAACTTTTGAGTAACAAAATCAAAGGTTTTATTTATAGTTGCATTAGCAGCATCTAAATCACTTATAACCCACCAACCTAAAAGAATTACCACAAAAAGTGAAGGAAAAAATACTTTAGGTTCTATTCCTCTTTTTTCTACCATGATTATTTTCCTTGCCAAACAGGCTCACGCTTTTCAACGAAGGCTTTAGGACCTTCAATTCCATCTGCTGTTTTTTCTATAAAACGATATGCTATATCACAATATGCAGTTGCATCTTCAAGGCTCATTTGTTTTGCTCTGTGGAAAATCATTTTTGAAAACTCAAGTGATAATGGAGCATTTTTTGTAATTGTCTTAGCTAATTCTAAAGCTTCATTCATGAGCTCATCTTGTGGAACTACTTTATTAATAAGATTATATTTTAAAGCTTCATCAGCTTTAATTACACGACCTGTTAGCATCATTTCCATTGCAAGTTTTGTAGGGATATCTCTTGCAAGTCTTACAAGACCGCCAGTTGATGCAATAAGTCCAACTTTAACTTCAGTTAAACCAAATTTAGCATTTTCTGCTGCTATGATTAAATCACAACTCATAGCTATTTCCATACCGCCACCTACTGCAAAGCCATTTACTGCAGCTATGATTGGCTTTTTGCTAAGGCGATTCGTAATACCACCGAAGCCATGTGGTGTAACTGTAGCACATTCGCCACTTCCACTAAGCTCACTTAAGTCTTCTCCTGCGCAAAATGCTTTTGGTCCAGCACCTGTTATTATAATAACTCTTACATCTTTATCAAGCTCTGCACGATTTAAAACATCTTCCATTGCATAACTTGTTTCGTGATTTAGTGCGTTTGCTTTATTTTCACGATTAATTTTCATAATTAAAATTCCATCGTTTAATTCACACTTTAAACCTTCATTTTCAAAATAAACCATAACTACTCCTTTAAATTAATACTTTTTTATAAGTTTTTTAAAACTTCTTTTAAATCACCGACAATTCCTAAATCTGCAGATTCAAAGAATGGTGCTTTGTCATCTTTATTGATAACTACGATTTTTTTAGAATTTACACAACCTACTAAATGCTGAACTTGTCCGCTAATACCTATAGCAATATATAAATCAGGTGCAATAATGTTTGCGCTAATACCTATATAGCGAGATTTATCTATCCATTTTTCAGTTTCTGCTATAGGTCTTGAGCATGCAATTTGTGCGCCTAGTTTTTCAGCTAATTTATATGCTAAATCTAAATCTTCTTTTTGAGCAAAACCACGACCAACTGCAACAATAATTTTTGCTTTACTTAAATCTACATCGTTATTTACTTTTTTATTAACACTTAAAACTTTTACTTTATTAGCTGAGATTTCTTTTGTTGTTGCATTTACATCTTTTAAAGCTATTTCGTTTTCGTTTGCTGCGTAGTTTGCGCTTAAAGAGATTATTTTTTCATTTCCTGTAAGCTCACTTGTTCTAATAGCAGCACCACCATAAACAATATTAGTAGTTTTTACCCCATTGCTTAAATCTATAGTTGATACATCACTAACAATAGGAGCGTCTAAATATCCAGCAACTAAAGCTGCTAAATCTTTATTAGCTGATGAGGTGATAAATAATACATCTTGATTTTTTAAATCTTCAGCAATGCTTTTTGCACAATCATTAATGCTAGCACCATTAGCAATGTTAAACTTAATTTGATTTTCTGCAATACTTTGTATGCTTTCAGTGCAATAGTGAGTGTCAATATTACCTAAATTACTAATCTTTTTTAAGGTATCAATTTCGTTTGTAAATACATAAATTTTCATATCTTGCTCCTTATAATAATTTTTCAAATTCCGATTTGAAATTCTCAAAGTCTTTTAATTCAAATATTTGTTTTGCTCTATCTTTTGATTTCGGAGCTTCTATTTTTAATGTAGTAATTTTTGATACATTATTACTAGCAGCAATTTCGCTGCTTGGTTTTTTAGCAGCTTGTAATATAGCTTTCATACCAGGTATTTTTGCTTCATAATATTCAGGATTTATACTAAGCACAGCAGGTAGGTCTAAATTAAGATGACTTTCGTTTAAAGAATCACTAGTATTTAAATCTACAATATTTGAAACAGCATTAATAGCACTTACATTACCTGCATATGCAGCATCTAATTTTGCAGCCAGAAAAGGTGCAAATATTCCTTGAAATAAATCAGAAGAATTTGAACCAGTGATTATAATTTTTGCATCAATACTTTTTGCGTATTCGCAAACTGCATTTGCTGCACTTATGCTATCAACTGCAACGCCTTTTAAATTAATTAACTCATCTAAGCCACGGCTTAGTAAATCTTTACTAAGTTTTGAATTTAGACTTTCGCCAACATAAACTCCTATGATTTTGCAATCAGCATTTTTTTCTTTAATTGATAAAGCACATTCAATTGCGCTTAAATCAAAGTTAGAAATTTTTAAATTAGAAGTCTGATCTAATTCACCATTTGAAAATTTTAATTCTTCTTCATCTAAAACAATTTTAGTGCAAACTAAAATATTCATAAAATCTCCTTTTTTAATTTAATCTTAATTTAAAATATTAAATTTTAAATATAAGTTTTTCAATTATATATTTTTTTCCTTGTTTGAAACTTAAAGATATATTGATATAAATATTTAATTAAATAATGAAGAATAATATTTAAGCAATAATGAAGATAATAAAATACCTGAAAATATTAATAATAGGGCATATAATTTAGTTTTTTTGTATTCGGTTTTTTCTAATTTAATAGACATAAAATTTAAATTTTTATTAGAATTTTTTTCTAAAAACATAATTCCAAAGATTAGACTAGATAATATAGAGCAAAAAAATGCTTCATAAGTAATTAAGTTTAGCTCATTTAAAAATCTAATAATTACATAAGTTAAAAACCCACTGATTTGAGATGCTAAAGCTGATTTTATTCCGTAATTTTTGATATATAAAATACCTATAACGCTTACTATCCAACTAGCTGCTATTATAGTGCTTGCAAACCAAGCGATTATTCTAATACTTGCTAATTCAAAGGTATTAATTATAAAGCATAAAATACATACACTTAATATGATTATTCTGCATAATATTAGTTTTTGCTTATCAGTTTTTTCTTTTTTGCTGATTTGTCCTATTATATCTTCGCTAAAACTAAAGCCAATAACAGCTAAAAAAGTCATAGCAGAACTAATTCCTGCTTGAACTATGCCTGTTATTAACATAGCGCCTAAAATAGGTGGCATTTGTTCTAAAGCAGAAATGATTACTACTTTTTCGCTTGTATCAATAACAATTCCACTGTATTTAATAACTATTACTAATAGGTATAAAATTCCTAGAAAATAAACTGTTAAAATTGCAGATAATACGCTTGTTCTAAAAATTACGTGTTCGTTCTTAGCCATTAAATTTCTACCTGCTTGCCAAGGAGAAATAGCTATGGTTATACACCAAATAATTCCCATGGTTAATACATAAGATAATTCGTTCGGAGCTTTTAATGTTTCTGGTTTTGTAATTGCAAGTTGTTTCATTGCAATAAAAGGATTTTCAATAGTATTGAAGATATAAAATGCAGCAATAATAGTAACGCTTAAAAACATAATACACATAAGTGTATCGCTAATAATTGCTCCATTAGAACCACTAAGACTTACAAAAGCTAAAATTATAACAAAACCTGCAATTAAGCTTGTTGTTTTGCTAAAATCAGTTAAGCTTTCTAATAATATACTAACACCTTGCATAACTGAAATAAGATAAGCAAACATGCTAAAACAAACTACAAAAGCTGAACACATTCTTAAATATTTTGCAAACTTATGTTCTTGAAACACTAAATAAAAAAATTCAGGAAGAGTTTTTACTTTACTAGCCCTTAAGTATCGTCCAAAAAATAAAGAACCTAGGATATATCCACAAGCACACATGGTATTTATTACTATTAGTGATATAAAGTGACCATCATATACCCAAGCACAATCACCCATAAAACCATTTGTAGATAACATACTTGCAAAAACTGTGCCTGTTAAAAATAATGTATTTGCATTTCTACCTGCAACAAAAAAGTCATCTAAATTTTTAGTTCTTTTTGAAAGAAAATAAGATAGTATTAAAAATAAAATAAAAGAGATTAAGACAAGTAAGCTTATAATATTCATTGTTTTTCTTCTTCAGATAATTTCATATACATTAAAACACCACAACAAATTAAGCAAATACCTGAAAACAAAGCATAAAACAATTCAAGCATATTAATTCCTTAATATAAAATTAAAAAAATTATTTAATTTTATAATTTTAAAACTTAAAAGAATGTAAATTTTTAAATATATTTATATAAGAAATAAGATAAAGTAATTTAAATTATATTTATTATCTTTTTTAAAGAGATAAAAATAAGTAAAAAATTATTTTTTTCTTGACAAGTAAACTTATATTAAATACACTTGCGAACCTATTTTAGTTTTTGTGATACTTATCACATGTTCTTTAATGGGTTGGCTTAAATGCCAACGAGTTCTTTTAAAAGGAAAAAAAATGGAAAGAATTAGGTTAAAGTTAAAAGCTTATGACCACAGGGTTCTAGATCGTACAGTTGCGGCAATTGTTGAAGCCGTTAAGAGAACTGGTGCTGAAATTAGAGGTCCAGTACCAATGCCTACAAAAATAAAGCGTTATACCGTTTTAAGATCTCCGCACATCAATAAAGATTCAAGAGAACAATTTGAAATGAGAATTCACGCTCGTATGATTGATATTTTGGCTGCTACTACTGATACCGTTGATAGCTTAACAAAGCTTGATTTGGCACCAGAAGTTAATGTTGAAGTTCGTGCAATGGGCAAGTAAGGATAGAGTATGGAATATATTGTTGAAAAAATCGGAATGAGTAGAACAATTAACACCTCTAGCACTCCTGTAACACTACTTAAGTTAGTTCAAACTAAAGTTTGCGAACTTAAAGATGGTAAAGCTATCGTTGCATACGCACAAGGTAAACACCAAAACAAGTGCATCGCAGGTCAGCAAAAAAAATACAGCCTAAGTGCAGAGTTTAACAAATTTGCTAGTTTAGAAGTAGCAAATACAGAAGCAGGTGACATTGATACTACACCTTTAGCTGAAGCAAAAGTTTTAAAAGTAAGCTTCAACTCAAAAGGTAGAGGTTATGCTGGTGTTGTTAAAAGACACGGATTTGCAGGTGGTCCAGCAAGTCATGGTAGCCGTTTTCACAGACGCTCAGGTTCAATAGGTAACCGTGAGTGGCCAGGTCGTGTTCAAAAAGGACGCAAAATGGCAGGTCATTTTGGTAATGAATTAGTTACTGTTAAAAATGAAGTTGTTTCATTTGATGCTGAAAATGGTATTTTAGTATTAAAAGGAAGCGTTGCAGGTTATAATGGTGCAATGGGTAAAGTAAGGATTGTAAAATGAAAGTATGCGTATTAAACGATAAATTTGAAAAAGCTAGCGAGCTTGATTTACCAGCAAGATACGCTGAAGTAAATCCTCATAACCTTTATTTATATGTTAAATCATACCAAGCTAGCATGAGAGCAAATACAGCTCATACCAAAGGTAGAAGCGAAGTTAGCGGTGGTGGTAAAAAACCATGGAGACAAAAAGGTCGCGGTGGTGCTCGTGCAGGTTCAACAAGAACTAACGTATGGGTAGGTGGTGCAGTTGCATTTGGTCCAACAAACAATAGAAACTATTTTCAAAAAGTAAATAAAAAGCAAAAAAGATTAGCATTTGAAAGAGCTTTAGCAGACAAAGCTAATGCAAACGCTTTATTTGCAGTAGATAATATAGTTATTGAAAGTGGTAAAACAAAAGATGCAAGAGCTATGATTAATAAAATAGGTGTTAAAGATGCTTTAATTGTTAAGTCATTATTAGATGAAAAAACATTATTAGCATTTAGAAATCTTGCTAATTGTTATGTTGTTGATATTACTGAAGTAAATGCTTATTTATTAAGTATATTTAATTCTGTAATTATTGAAAAAGATGCTTTAGCATCAATTACGAAAGAGGGCTAAGATGGCTGATATCACAGATATAAAAAATATAGTTTATACAGAAAAAACTTTAGGCCTTCAAGAAGGTGGCGTGGTAGTTATCCAAGCTAGTCCTAAAATGACTAAAAATGGTCTAAAGCAAGTGTTAAGAGAATATTTTGGCATAGTTCCTTTAAAAATCAATTCATTAAGAATGGATGGAAAAGTAAAGAGATTTAGAGGACTAGAAGGTCAAAGAAGTGACTTTAAAAAGTTTTATGTAAAGCTACCTGAGGGTGCTAGTTTAGAAAATAAGGAAGGCTAAGATGGCTATTAAAACTTATAAACCATATACCCCAAGCAGACGTTATATTACAGGTGTAAGTAGCGATGATATTACAGCAAAAGCTAGCGTTCGCTCATTACTTGTAAAACTTCCAGCTGCAGCAGGTAGAAATAATAACGGAAGAATCACAAGCCGCCATAAAGAAGCAGGTGCAAAAAAACTATATCGTATTATTGATTTCAAAAGAAATAAATTTGGAATTGAAGGTCGTGTAGAGGCTATCGAGTATGACCCATACAGAAATTGCCGTATTGCATTAATCGCTTATAAAGATGGTGAAAAAAGATATATTATCCAACCTCGTGGTTTAACAGTAGGCGATATTGTATGTTCAGCAGATGAAGGTTTAGATATTAAGCCAGGAAATGCTATGAAATTAAAATCAATTCCTGTTGGTACAATCATTCACAACCTAGAATTAAAACCAGGTAAAGGTGGTCAAATGATTCGTTCTGCAGGTTCTTTTGCTCAATTAATGGGTAAAGAAGAAAAATACGTAATCGTTCGTCTTCAATCAGGTGAAATGAGAAGAGTATTAGCAGAATGTATGGCTAGTATTGGTGAAGTTGGTAACGAAGATTGGGCTAACGTTACAATAGGTAAAGCAGGTCGCAATAGACATAGAGGTATTCGCCCACAAACTCGTGGTAGCGCAATGAACCCAGTAGATCACCCACATGGTGGTGGTGAGGGTAAGAAAAACTCAGGTCGTCACCCAGTTACACCTTGGGGTAAACCAACTAAAGGTGCTAAGACTCGCCGTAAAAAGGCTAGCGATAAGCTAATAATATCAAGAAGAAAAGGAAAGTAAGATGGCTAGATCATTAAAAAAAGGTCCTTTTGTTGATTCTCATGTTATGAAAAAAGTTATCGCAGCAAAAAAAGCTAACGATAATAAACCAATTAAAACTTGGTCAAGAAGAAGCACTATTACTCCTGATATGATCGGTCTTACATTTAACGTTCATAATGGTAAAAGCTTTATTCCTGTGTATGTAACTGAAAATCACATAGGTTATAAATTAGGTGAATTTGCACCAACTCGCACATTCAAAGGCCACAAAGGCTCAGTGCAAAAGAAAATTGGAAAGTAAGGGGTAGTAAATGAGTAAAGCATTAATTAAATTCATAAGACTATCACCAACTAAAGCAAGATTATTAGCAAGAGAAGTTCAAGGAATGAATGCTGAATTAGCAATGGCAAGTTTAAAATTCATGCCAAATAAAGCAGCAAAATACATTTCTAATGCAATTTCAAGTGCTGTTGCAAATGGTGGATATGAGCCAAGCGAAGTAGTAGTAAGTTCATGCCGTGTTGATGCTGGTGCTGTGCTTAAGAGAATTAGACCAAGAGCTAGAGGAAGTGCAAGTCGCATTAGAAAACCAACTGCTCATATTATGGTTGAAGTAAGTAGAGCAAAAACTGAAAGTAAGGAAAGCTAAAATGGGACAAAAAGTAAATCCGATAGGTCTTAGACTAGGAATTAATAGAAATTGGGAATCAAGATGGTTTCCAGCTAAAGCTAGTTTAGCACAAAGCATAGGCGAAGATTATAAAATCCGTGTTTTTCTTAAAAAAGAGCTATACTATGCAGGAGTTAGTCAAATTATAATTGAAAGAACTGCTAAGAAATTAAGAGTTACTGTAGTTGCAGCTCGTCCTGGAATTATTATTGGTAAAAAAGGTAGCGATGTTGAAGTAATTAAAACAAAACTACAAAAAATTATCAATAAAGAAGTAAATCTTAACATTAAAGAAGAGCGTCGTGCTAACGCATCAGCTCAATTAGCAGCTGAAAGTGTTGCAACTCAACTTGAAAAGCGTGTTGCATTCCGCCGTGCGATGAAAAAAGTTATTCAAAATGCACAAAAAGCAGGAGCAAAAGGTATTAAAGTTAGTGTTGCAGGTCGTTTAGGTGGTGCTGAAATGGCTAGAACTGAGTGGTATCTTGAAGGTCGTGTGCCTTTACATACTTTAAGAGCAAAAATTGATTATGGTTTTGCAGAAGCTCATACAACTTATGGAAATATAGGTATTAAAGTATGGATTTTCAAAGGTGAGGTATTACATAAAGGTGTTCAAGCTGATAAAACTGAAGAGCCAGCAGCAAAGAAGACAAGAAGAACCAGAAGAGGTAAATAATTATGTTGATGCCAAAGAGAACAAAATTTAGAAAAATGATGAAAGGCCGCAATCGTGGCTATGCTTGCCGTGGCACAAAACTTGCTCTTGGTGATTATGCTTTAAAAGCTACTGAGGGTGGTAGAGTTAATTCACGCCAAATTGAAGCAGCACGTATTGCTCTAACTCGTCATGTTAAAAGACAAGGTAAATCATGGATAAGAGTATTCCCAGATAAACCTTTAACTAAAAAACCATTAGAAACGAGAATGGGTAAAGGTAAAGGTAGTGTTGAAGAATGGGTAATGAATATTCAACCAGGCAGAATTCTTTTTGAAATGACAGGCGTTAGTGAAGATATGGCTAGAGAAGCTCTTGCACTTGCTATGAGTAAATTACCATTTAAAACTAAGTTCGTTACAAGAGAGAGTGAAAATGAAATATACTGAGCTAAAAGATAAAACAGCAGAAGAATTAAATGCTATGTTAAAAGAAAAAAAGTTGCTTTTATTTACACTAAAACAAAAGCTTAAAACGATGCAGCTTACAAATACAAATGAGCTTCGTGTAGTTAAAAAGGATATTGCAAGAATTAACACAGCAATATCAGCTATGAAATAAGGGGCTAATAATGAGTTTTAAAAGAGAAATACAAGGCGTAATCGTTTCAAAATCAGGAGATAAAACAGTTAGCGTTTTAGTAGAACGCAAAGTTGTTCATCCTAGATATAGAAAAATCGTAAAACGCTTTAAAAAATATTTAGTTCATGATGAAAAAAATACTGCTAACGTTGGTGATACAGTTGTTGCGATTGAATGCAGACCAATGTCAAAACGCAAGTCTTTTCGTCTTAAAACAATTTTAGCAGCAGGAGTTGAGTAATGATACAAAGTTTTACAAGGCTTGTAGTTGCTGACAATAGCGGCGCAAAAGAAATTATGTGTATAAAAGTATTAGGTGGTAGTAAAAGAAGATATGCTACCGTAGGTGATGTAATCGTTGCATCTGTTAAAAAAGCTTTACCAAATGGTAAAATTAAAAAAGGTCAAGTAGTTAAGGCTGTAATCGTAAGAACTAAAAAAGAAGTTCAAAGAGAAAACGGCTCATTAATTCGTTTTGATGAAAATGCGGCAGTTATTTTAGATGCTAAGAGAGAGCCAGTTGGAACTCGTATTTTTGGGCCAGTTGGTAGAGAAGTAAGATATGGTGGCTTTATGAAAATTGTTTCACTAGCTCCGGAGGTTTTATAATGGCTGTTAAATTTAAAATTAAAAAAGGTGATAATGTAAAAATTATCGCAGGTGATGATAAAGGTAAAACAGGTGTTGTAAAGGCAGTTTTTCCTAAGAAAAATCAAGTAATCGTTGAAGGTTGCAAAATTGCTAAAAAAGCAGTAAAACCTAGCGAGCAAAACCCACAAGGTGGTTTTGTAAATAAGGAAATGCCTATGGATATTTCAAATGTAGCTAAGGTGGAGGCATAATATGAGATTAAAAGAAAAATATGTTAATAGCATTAAGCCTGCAATTGCTAAGGAATTTGATATTAAAAATCCTATGTTAATTCCTGCTATTGAAAAAATTGTTATTAGCGTTGGTTTAAGTGCAGAATTCACAAAAGACCAAAAAGTTTTACAAAGCATTGTTGATACAATTAGTTTAATTTCAGGTCAAAAAGCAGTTGTTACTAAAGCTAAAAAATCAGTTGCTGGTTTTAAAGTAAGAGATGGCTTTCCTGTTGGTGTAATGGTAACTTTAAGAAAAGACAATATGTATGCATTCTTAGATAAGTTAATTTCTATTGCATTACCAAGAGTTAAAGACTTTAGAGGTTTAAGCCGTGATGGTTTTGATGGTCGTGGAAATTATAGCTTTGGTTTAAATGAACAATTAATGTTCCCAGAAGTTGTATATGACCAAATTTTAAGAACTCATGGTATGAATATCAATGTTGTTACAACAGCAAATAGCGATAAAGAGGCACTAAGATTATTAGAATTATTTGGTGTGCCTTTCACAAAAGGAAAGTAATATGGCAAAAAAATCAATGATAGCAAAAGCTGCTCGTCCAGCTAAATTTAAAGTTAGAGCTTATACAAGATGCCAAATTTGTGGTCGTCCACACTCTGTGTATAGAGATTTTGGAATTTGCCGTGTGTGCCTAAGAAAAATGGCTAATGAAGGATTAATTCCTGGTCTTAAGAAAGCTAGCTGGTAAGGAGAAGTTATGATTAATGATTTAATTTCAGATTCACTAACTCGTATTAGAAATGCAGCTCTTCGCAGATTAGATACAACAAAACTTTTACACTCAAGAGTTGTAGAGTCAATTGTTGATATTTTTAAAGCTAAGGGTTATATTGAAGATTATAGCGTTGTAGAAGAAGATAAGAAAAAATTCATCAATGTAGTTTTAAAATATGATGAAAAAGGCAGAAGCGTTATTAATGAAATTAAGCGTGTTAGCAAACCTGGTCGTAGAGTTTACCGTGGAAAAGATGAAATCAAAAGATTTAAAAACGGTTATGGAACAATAGTTGTAAGTACTAGCAAGGGTGTTTTAAGCAATGAAGTTGCTTATAAAGAAGGCATCGGTGGCGAAGTACTTTGCACTATTTGGTAATTAATGCTTTTTATGGCATTCGGAAAGCTTAAGCTTTCCCTAGACAAATAAAAAGGAAAAATATGTCAAGAATAGGAAAACAACCAATTGAAATTCCAGCTGGAATTTCTGCTAAAGTAGATGGCAATGTTCTTACATTCACAAAAGGTAATGTAAAAAAAGAACTTGATTTTAAAGGGCATGTAAATGTTGAAGTAAAAGATAATCAAGTTGTATTTACACCAAAAAGTGATGATAGAAGCTCAAGAGCTTATTGGGGAACATATAGGGCTTTAGCAAACAATATCGTAATAGGCCTTACACAAGGATTTAAAAAAGTATTAGAAATCAACGGTGTTGGTTATAAAGCTGCTATGAAAGGTAAAACTTTAGAAATGGCTTTAGGTTTTTCACACCCAGTAATTTTTGATGCTCCAGAAGGTATTGAAATAGCAGTTGAGAAAAATACTATTGTTATTACAGGCGCTGATAAGCAAGTAGTAGGTCAAGTTGCAGCTAAAATTCGTGAATTCAGACCACCAGAGCCTTATAAAGGTAAAGGTATTAAGTATTCAGATGAGCGTATTATTCGCAAAGCTGGTAAAACATCTAAGAAGTAAGGGATAAGTAATGAGAGCAAATATCTTAAAAAGAAAATTATCTCTTAGAATTAAGAGAAAAAAGAGAATTCGTGCAAAAATTAATGGTTGTGCAACTTTACCAAGAGTATCTATTTTTAAATCAAATAGAACACTTTATGTTCAAGCTATTGATGATGTTAAAGCACATACAATTGCTAGTGCAAATGGTAAAAAATTAGGTATTAAAGCAAATATTGAAGGTGCTAAAAAATTAGCAGCTGAATTTGCTAAAAACTTAAAAGCAATCAAAGTTGAAGAAGCGGTTTTTGATAGAAATGGTTATTTATACCATGGTGTTGTAGCAGCTTTTGCTGATGCTTTAAGAGAAAACGGTATCAAACTATAAGGATAAATTATGGAAAAATATAATAGAGAAGAATTTGAAGAAGTAATTGTTGATATCGGTAGAGTTACAAAGGTTGTTAAAGGTGGTCGCCGCTTTAGATTTACAGCACTTGTAATTGTTGGTAATAAAAATGGTCTTGTAGGTGTTGGCTATGGTAAAGCTAAAGAAGTTCCTGATGCTATTAAAAAAGCAGTTGATGATGCATTTAAAAACATTATCTCAGTTAAACTTCGTGGCCAAACAATTCCACACGATATTGAAGTAAAATACAATGCAAGCCGTATTTTATTAAAGCCTGCTAGCGAAGGTACTGGAGTTATCGCAGGTGGCTCTAGCCGTCCTATCATTGAACTTGCAGGTATTAAAGATATTCTTACAAAATCACTTGGTTCATCAAACCCAGGCAACGTTGTAAGAGCTACAATCAAAGCTTTAAGTATGTTGAAAGGATAAAAAATGGGACTTGAAAATTTACAAAAAGCAGCTGGCTCTACTCATAAAACAAAAAGAATAGGCCGTGGTCAAGGTTCAGGCTGGGGAAAAACTGCTACAAAAGGTGGTAAAGGTCAAACAGCTAGAAAAGGTTATAATGAAAAAAGAGGTTTTGAAGGTGGTCAACAACCATTACAAAGAAGATTGCCAAAAGTTGGTTTTACTTCTAAGTTTGAAAAACCTTATGTAATTAATGTTGAAAAAATTGTAGCTATTAAAGAACTTAAAGAAATTACATTTGAGAGCATTAAAAGTGTTCACAGATTTTCTTCAAGTGTTAAGAAAATTAAATTAATAGGTGCAAGTGCTAATTCATTAGCATCAAAAATTAAAGACGAAAACATTAAAACTAGCGGAAGTAAATAATGAATAAAAATCTTGCCAATAAAATTTTTATAACATTGGCGCTTTTATTTGCTTACAGGATACTGGCATACGTGCCAGTTCCTGGTGTGAATGTAGATGTAATTAAAGAATTTTTTGAATCAAATACAAACAATGCTTTAGGTATGTTTAATATGTTTAGCGGTAAAGCTGCTGAAAGACTTTCAATCATATCTTTAGGCATAATGCCTTACATAACTTCATCAATTATTATGGAATTACTTGCAGCAACATTCCCAAATATCGGTCGTATGAAAAAAGAGCGTGATGGAATGGTGAAGTATATGCAAATTATTCGTGTAGCAACTATTGTTATCACTCTAATTCAAAGTGTTGGGGTTTCAGTAGGGCTTCAAAGCTTACACTCAAGAACAGGTGAAGCAGCTATTATGATTGATTTTAATACATTTATAGCTTTAAGCGCTGCTAGTATGTTAGCTGGAACTATGTTGCTTATGTGGTTAGGTGAGCAAATTACTCAAAGAGGTATAGGCAATGGTATTTCATTAATTATTTTTGCTGGTATTGTTTCTGGAATTCCAAGTGCAATTTCTAGCACAATAAATCTTGTAAATACAGGCGAGTTAAACTTCTTAGTAGTAATCGGAATTGCCTTAGTTATTATTGCAGCAATTGGTGCTATTATTTATGTTGAATTAGGTGAAAGAAGAATTCCTATTTCATACAGCAGAAAAGTTTTAATGCAAAATCAAAACAAAAGAATTATGAACTATATTCCTATAAAGCTAAATCTTAGTGGTGTTATCCCTCCGATTTTTGCTAGTGCTATTTTGACATTTCCTGCAACGGTTTTACAATCAAGCACAAATGAATATATTATGAAATTTAATGATATTTTCAATCCAAATGGCTATGTATTTCATATATTTACATTCTTTTTTGTTATCTTTTTTGCTTATTTTTATGCATCAATCGCATTTAATGCAAAAGATATTTCAGAAAACCTAAAAAAACAAGGTGGTTTTATTCCTGGTATTCGCCCAGGCGAAGGAACAGCTCTTTATTTAAACGAAATTGCAAGTCGTTTGACATTAAGCGGTTCAATTTATTTAGCAATTATCGCTACTTTACCTTGGCTTTTAGCTAAATTTATGGGAGTTCCATTTTATTTTGGTGGAACATCAGTTTTAATTGTTGTTCAAGTAGCACTTGATACTATGAGAAAAATTGAAGCTCAAATGTATGTGAATAAATACCAAACCTTAAGTGCAGTAGGCTTATGATAATTAATAGGCAAATATTTTTGCCGATTTTTTTGGCTATATTTTTTGCGTCTTGTTCGCAAAATATAGCCGATTTAGAATATGAAGAAATTAATAGTTTTAAACAAGATAATATAATTTTAATAGATGAGATTTATGCAAATTATCCAGCTCAAATGTTTGAGCCAAATGCAATTTATGATTCTAAATTAAACCTAGAGCTTACAAAAAATCCAAATAAAATGATTGAAAAAATATTAATAGCAGCTCATTCTTGGCGTTATACTCCATATAAATTAGGCGGAACGAATAAGAATAAAGGTGCTGATTGTTCTTCTTTTACACAAGATATTTATAAAAATGTTTATGGTATTAATTTAGAAAGAACTACAAAATATCAAAGACTAGGCGGAGAAAAAGTTTCAAAATCTAAGCTAAAAGTAGGAGATTTATTGTTTTTTAAGACTGATGGCCCTTTTGGTTTACATGTTGGAATATATCTTGAAAATAATAATTTCATACACTTATCTTCAAAAGGCGGAACAAGAATTCAAAGCCTTAATGTAAGATATTGGAATACTAGATACATAGAAGCAAGAAGGTATGTAAATGCTAAATAAAATAGCCATATTTGATAGTGGAGTAGGTGGTCTTGGAACTTTAGATTTATTAGTAAAAAACAAAATCGCAAAAGAAATAATATATTATGCTGATAATAAAAATGTCCCTTTTGGAACAAAAAGCAAAGAAGAGATTTTAATAATAGGTCAGAACGCTATTGATTATTTAACAAGTTTAAATGTAGATTTAATAATACTAGCTTGTAACACAGTTAGTTCAATTTTAAACGAACTTAATGTAAATACAAAGGTTTTGCCTATTAGTGATTATGGTATTTTAGGACTTAGTAAAATAGCAAATAATCAAAACACCTTAGTAGTTGCAACAAAGGCTACTATTAATTCAGGTATATATCAAAGAGCTTGTGAAAAATACAATATAAAAGCAGATTTTATAAGCCCAATTTCTTTTGTTCCAATAGTAGAAAGTATGCAATATTCAAAATCAAGCGAATATTTTGCAGAGTATTTTCAAAAAAATGATTATGAAAATATACTTTATGCTTGCACTCATTATCCGTTTTTAGAAAAAGAGTTTAAAGCTTATTTTCCTAAAGCAAATTTATTAGACCCTGCAAAAATCCTAGCAACTACGATGAAAAATGAATATTGCAAAGAAGAATTTGAATTCGGAATTAAGATTGACTTTAAAGCAAGTAAAGACATTAAAATACTTCAAGATTTTTATGAAAGGATTAAAAATGTATGATATTTTAGTTAAACCTTGTGGTGAATACGCTACAAATTGCTATATAGTAAAGCATGAATTAGGCGATATTGTGATTGACCCAGGTAAAGGAGCATTAGAATTTATAAAAGCAAAATCTAAAAAAGTTGTAGCTATTTTAAACACTCACGGACATTATGATCATATATGGGATAATAAATTAGTAGCAAATGAATTTCAAGCTCCCATTTATACTCCAAAAGATGATATTTTTATGCTTGAAGATGATGGCAGTGGCTATTTAAGCAGTAATGATATTTCAATTGCTGTTGGCGATAAAGAAGAATTAGTTTTTAATGGTTTAAAATTTACCTTTCATCATTTTGCAGGACACACGCCGGGTTGTTCTATAATAGAATTTGATAATCTTTATTTTAGTGGCGATTTTTTATTTGAAAGAAGCATAGGAAGATGGGATTTTGAGTTTTCAAATGCTGATGATATGGTAAAAAGTCTAGAAAAAGCAAAATCTTTAAAAGATGATTTTTATTTACTTCCAGGTCATGGAAATCAAACAAAAGTTAGTTTAGAAAAACCGCATTTTGATTCTTGGATAAGATATATTAAACAATGCTAATTTTTATTTATATACTTATATTTTTTGGTTCAATGGCATGGTTTTTTCAAAAAAATTCTCCAAAAAATGAAACAATAGCAAAAATCGGCAGAAGATGCCCTTGCACAAGGCTTGCAAAAAGTGGATTTTTAAGCAAATTATTGATTTATACTAGCATTGCTGTATTTGTAATTAATGGATTAATGTTAGACTATGTAGGATTTAATAAAGATAATGCCTTTCAATTATTCTTAGCATTAGTGCTTGTATTTTTAGGTTATAAAGTTAAAAAGGAATAGAAATGATAGAAATAAAAAAACCAATAGAAATAGAAAAATTAAGAGTTGCAAATAAAATGGTTGCAAAAACGCTAGATTATTTACAAACTATAATAAAACCAGGAATTTCTTTAAAAGAAATAGATAAAGCAGCCGAAAATTATATTTTAAGCCTTGGTGCAAAACCAGCATTTAAAGGTCTTTATGGCTTTCCAGGTGCAATTTGCGTAAGTCTTAACGAAACTTGTATTCATGGAATTCCTGATGATAGGATTTTAAAAGAAGGCGATATTGTAGGTTGCGATGTTGGAACTTTTATAGATGGATATTATGGCGATGCTGCAAGAACTTATGCAGTTGGAAAAATCTCAAAAAAAGATGAAGAATTAATTGCTTGCAGTAAAGATTGCCTATTAAATGCAATTAGCCAGATTAAAGAAGGTATGAGATTTAAAGAACTTAGCAAGATTTTAGAAGATTTTATTCGCTCTCGTGGTTTTGTTCCATTAGAAGGGTTTTGCGGACATGGAATCGGTAGAAAACCACACGCTGAGCCTGAAATCCCAAACTATTTGCATCCAAATGATAGTATAAAAAATGGTCCAAAGATTAAAAACGGAATGGTATTTTGCATAGAGCCTATGATTTGTCAAAAAGACGGAAGACCAAAAAATCTAAAAGGAATGTGGGAAACAGCCTCAATGGACGGCTTAAACACAGCTCATTACGAGCATTGCGTAGCTATTGTAAATGGAAGAGCTGAGATTTTATCAATTGATGAGTAATTTATGGATATAAAAACAATTAAGCCTAAATTAGATTTTAGCAATGTTTTATATTTTGTATTTATTGCTTTGATCATTGCAATAACACAAGGAGTTTTTAAAGCAGGCTTTATTTATTTAGGCATATTTTTCTTAATTTTACTCATAATATATATTTATGATATGCCTATAACTGAAGTTGTTTTGTATGATGGTGGAATAGCAATAAGTTTTATATTTTTTACAAAAAATATAAAACTAAGCGATATTAAAAGTTATAAAAGAAAAAGAAATTGCTTAAAAATTAAAGCCAATGGTAGATTTTATTCAAATATAAAATTAAAAAATTTTCATAAAAATAGCATTGATGAAATAATAAATCATTTAAATACTGCTAATTCTTAAAAGTCTTGGAATTTGAATTAGGATTTTTAATTTCCTAATTCAAATTCTTTATTCAACCGTTACACTTTTTGCTAAGTTTCTTGGCATATCAACATTTGCACCAACACGATTTGTGATTTCTAGTGCAAATAATTGCATAATTACCATCATTTCAAAAAACTCGCTTAGATAATGCTCTTGTTCGCTTGTTTTTATAAAATCATCTGCTTCAACAAACTCAATAGGAGAAATTGCTAAAATATTTGCATCTCTTGCACTTAATTCTAAAACATTTGAACGAGTTTTATCATAAAGAATATTTTTTGGCATAAATGCGATTGTGAATAATTCACTATCAGCAAGTGCAATAGGACCATGCTTCATCTCACCTGCTGCGTAGCCTTCTGCGTGCATATAGCTAATTTCTTTTAATTTTAGTGCAGCTTCAAGTGCAAGCGGATAGAATAAATCTCTACCTATAAAGAAAAAGCCGTGTCCGTGTAAATAGCGTTTGCTTAAGCGTTTTAGTTTATCGTGGGTTTGTTTATTTACCTTTAAAACATTTGATAAATTTTTTATCGCTTCAAGTTCTTTTGTTATATTTAAATCTTTATTTTTATTTAAATATAGAGCTAGTAGCCATAGGTTTAGCATTTGAGCACAAAAGGCCTTTGTACTTGCAACACTTTTTTCAATTCCTGCACGAATTAAAATACAATAATCAGCACTTCTTGCTATGCTTGAATTATCAACATTACATAATGCTAAGGTCTTAAGCCCTGCATTTTTTGCTATTTTTAGTGCTTCTAGTGTATCGGCTGTTTCGCCACTTTGTGAAATACAAACAAATAAAGCATTTTTATCTAAAAAGCCTTTTTTGTATCTAAACTCACTAGCGATTTCTACACGACATTCAATTAAAGCCTCTCTTTCATAATAATAACTCATAGCAAGTGCTGCATGATAGCTTGTGCCACAAGCACAAATTATGATTTTGCTAAATTCCTGATTCAAATTCTTTAGCTCATCAAAACTTACTTTATCGTTTGCAATTCTTCCTATTAATATGTTTTGCACGATTTGGCTTTGCTCGTAGATTTCTTTTTCCATAAAGGTATCAAAGCCATCTTTTAAAGCACTTTCTTTATCACAACTTAGTTCTTTAAACTCAACCGAGCCATTTAATAAATGTATGCCACTTTTATTTATATAGCCAAAATCTCCATCATTTAAATACGCTACTTTTTTGCATACTCCAACCAAAGGAGCATCGCAAGATGCTAAATAAAACTCATCAGCTTTTTCACCTAAACCTATTATTAAAGGAGCATTTTTCTTTGCGAAAAATATAGTATTAGGAGCTTTTTTTGTAATTAATAAGATAGCAAAAGCACCATCAAGCTTTTTAACAACTTCGCTAAAGGCTTTTTGTGGTTCTAAATCTTTTGCATATTTTTCAAATAAATGCACGATAACTTCGGTATCGGTTTGCGAATTAAAATTAATATTTTTTAATTCTTCTTTTATTTCTTTGTAGTTTTCAATAATTCCATTGTGAATTACACAAGAATATTCTCCATAATGTGGATGAGAGTTTATATCATCAGGTTTTCCATGAGTTGCCCAACGAGTATGACCTATCGCAACGCCTTCTTTATTAAAGCTTAAATCATTCATAAAATTAGCTAGATTTTCTAGTTTTCCTGCTTTTTTATAGAAGTTTAGCTCATTGTTTTCTAAAATCGCCATTCCAGCACTATCATATCCACGATATTCAAGCTCTTTTAAGCCTTTTAAAATAATTTCTTTTTTTTCTAATTGTCCTAAATAACCGACTATTCCGCACATTTTTTATCCTTTAAATATAAAAATTATGCTAATTTATAGTAAGTTGTTAAACAAAGATAAATATAATCGTTTTTCTTTTTTAAGGATGGTAAATGGATATTTTAGAAGCGTTAGAAGAAGGAAAAAGATTAAGCGAAGAAAATTGCTACAAATTATACGATTTAGATTTGCAAGTCTTAGGATTTTACGCTAATAAAAAGAGATTAAAACTTCACGGAAAAAAAGTTTATTTTAATTGTAATCGCCACATTAATCCTACAAATATGTGTGTTGATACTTGTGCCTTTTGTGCGTTTTCAGCTCATAGACACAATCCAAATCCATATCATCTAACCCACGAAGAAATCTTAAAAATAGTTGATGATACCGTTACTCGTGGAACGAAAGAAATCCATATAGTTTCAGCTCATAACAAAAAAGGTGGTTGGGAGTGGTATTTTGAAATTTTCAAAAAGATTAAAGACAAATACCCACACTTACACATCAAAGCCATGACAGCTGCGGAGATTAATTTCATTGCAAAAAGTTTTTTCAATGGTGATTTTAACGCAGTAATTGAGAAAATGTTAGAATTTGGAGTTGATTCTATGCCAGGTGGCGGTGCTGAAATTTTTGATGAGAAAGTCAGAAACGAGCTTTGTGCTAGCAAAGTAAGTTCAACAGATTGGCTTAAAATTCATGGGCTATGGCATCAAAAAGGAAAACAAAGTAATGCAACAATGCTTTTTGGACACATAGAAAGTCGTGAAAATAGAATTGACCATATGCTAAGATTAAGACATCAGCAAGATATTAGCAAAGGTTTTAATGCTTTTATTCCACTTGTTTGGCAAAAAGATAATTCATTTTTAAAAGACTTAAAGCCGTTAGGAAGTGTTGAGATATTAAAAACTATTGCAATAGCAAGATTAGTTTTAGACAATATCGCTCATATTAAGGCTTATTGGGCTACTTTAGGGCTAAATCTAGCAATGGTAGCACAAGAATACGGAGCAAACGACCTAGATGGCACAATTGAAAAAGAAAATATTCAAAGTGCTGGCGGTGCAAAAAGTGCGAATGGTATTACTCTGCAAGACTTCATAGATAATATCAAAACATCAAATTTAATTCCAATAGAAAGAGATAGTTTATACAATGAAATCAAGGAATATTGATTGAAAACAAAAGTTTTAAACATCAAAATCAATAACACCATTCAAAGGACTTATCTATGAGCTAACAATTCTTTTTACTTTTATTTATTTCAAATTTAGGTGCTTTATGCGAATTATTTTTTAATAAAGGAAAAAAATGGACTTTTTTAAGTTAAAAGAGAATAACACAAGTGTTAAAAACGAGTTTAATGGTGCGTTAGCAACATTTTTATCAATGCTTTATATTATTCCAACAAATGCTTTCATAGTAAGCAATACAGGGCTTAGTGTAGAAGCTTTAATGCTAGCAACAGCTTTAGTTACAATAATTGCAACAGCTTTTACAGGACTTTTTGCAAATACACCAATTGCAATGAGTACAGGCATGGGACTTAATGTATTTTTTACATTCTCAATGTGTAAAGGGCAAGGAATTCCAGTAGAAACTGCCTTGGGGGCTGTTTTTATAAGTGGTTTTATATTTTTAGTATTATCGTTTACAAATTTTCGTATTTTTATTCTAAAGAGTATTCCTGAAGACTTTCGCCGTGCTATTAGTGCTGGTATCGGATGTTTTCTTGCTTTTATGGGAATGAATCAAGCTCACATTGTTGCAGCTGATCCTGTAACACTTCTAAAAATAGGTAATTTTGCTGACCCTAATGTGCTGTTTTGTTTATTTGTTTTATTTTTAATTGTTTGCTTTTGGGCGTGGAAAATTAAAGCAGGTTTTATTTTAGCAGTTTTAATAGGAAGTATTATTGCATGGACTTTTGGCATAGGTGGAGCAAAGTTACCGAGTGAATTTGTAGCAATCCCAAACTTTAGTGAAAAAGATGGGCTTATGAGTATTTTTGCAAAACTTGATATTTTAAGTGCTTTAAGTTTATCGGTTTTACCTGCTGTTATGACACTTTTTGTAACTCAATTATTTGATAGCATAGGAACAATTACTGGCGCAGGAATTAGGGGTGGAATATTTGAAAACAAAAAAAGAGCAGATGGAAGCTTTGATGATAGTGGGGACAAAAAATTAGGAAAAACAATGATAGCAGATGCTGCAGGAACTTGCATAGGTGCTGTTATAGGAACTTCTACTGCTACGGCTTTTGTCGAGAGTAGTGCGGGTGTAGAAAGTGGTGCTAGAACTGGACTTAGTAATATTTTCTTGGCTTTAATGTTTTGTTTATGTATATTTTTCTTACCATTCTTTCAAGCAATTCCTGTAAATGCAATTTATCCTATTTTAATAATGGTTGGAATTTTAATGTTTATGGAAGTTAGTCGCATTGATTTTAAAGACCCTGCTAATAGTGTTGCAACTTTCTTTACTGTTATTATGATGCCATTTACTTATTCTATTACAACAGGTATTGCTTTTGGCTTTATTTCTTATGTTTTAGTTAGATTGTTAAGAAAAGAATTTAATAAGCTAAGTGCTGGTATAATCGTAATCACAATTATTTGTATGGCAGTATTCTTGCTACAATTTATGAAATTTAATTAAAAGGTAAAATTATGTATAAATATACTTATGATGAATTTAAAAATGACTTTGAGCCATTTGCAAAACGCATTAAAGATGAGTTTAATCCTGATGCTTTTGTAGGGGTTGCTCGTGGTGGCTTAACGCTTACTCACGCACTTTCAACTGCGTTAAAGAGTAGAAATGCTTTTGTATTAAATAGCATTCATTATGATGGACAAAAAAAGCTTGATACAATTGAAATTACAAACATTCCTGATTTAAGTAAAGCTAAAAAAGTTTTATTAATTGATGATATTGTAGATAGCGGCGAAAGTCTTGACGCTATTAAGAAAAAGCTATTAGAAATGTATCCGCATTTAGAAATAAAACTTGCAGTTATTTTTTATAAACCAAGTGCGATAATTAAGCCTGAGTTTTGTGTTAAAGAAGCTAAAGAATGGATTAATTTCTTCTGGGATTTTGAAGCGTGATTTATGAAAATAATTTTTGCTATATAAAAAGCCATGAGAGTAATATCCCATGGCTAGAAATACATGCAAAAGATGAATATAAAGAATTAAGCAATGATTATGAAACAAGTTTAAAAATCTTTAAGCTCGCTATGTTTATAGAGCAAATTATGATTGAATTTTATAATCCTATTAAGATTAATCATGCATCATTTGCAAACTACTTGCCTAAAGCTCACTGGCATGTAATGGCTAGATTTAGCGATGATGGATTTTATCCTGAATGCATGTGGGGCAAACAACAAAACGAGCTTAAAAATTATAGAACTAATTTTAATGAATTTTGTAGTATTTTAGCTCAAAAATTATCGGAATTTGAATTAGGAATTTAATTCCTATTTCAAATTCTTTTTTATCTTTTTTAATTCCTTTAGCCTTATTTTATTATCTTGACTTATTTTCATGCTATATCCTACTTTTTGATTCATTAGACTTAAAGTAGCTTTATCTGGTATATTTTCTTTTAAAACTTCAAAGCTTACTTCAAAGTTTTCACCTAAACATTCAGTTATATACCAAGCTTTTGCAATATTTATATAATACTCATTGCTTTTAAGATTGATTACTTTCTTAAGCATTTCGTAATCATCATAAAAATACCTAATACAGCAAATTATCGCAAATCTTATTTTATAAATATGATTTGAATTAAGCCATTTTTCTATACATTTTTTTATTTTTTCCATATTATCAACAAAAGCATTAGGTTTAATGCTATCACAATTACTCCAATTATCTATAATGTCTAGTAGTTTATCTAAGTAATTAACAATCATTTCAAAATCATCAATCATATTTAAAACATAGATATATAATTGAATTTCTTCAAAGCTTTTAAAGTCAAAATTATCAAGAATTTCTTTTTCTTTTCCTGCTTTTACTATGTTTTTAGCAATTTTTTTAAGTTTATTATTTTTTACTCCATATATTTTATATTTCGTAAAAATTGATTTTTCACAATAATCTTTATATATTTTATCAGTATTATTTATTAAAAACTCTTCTATATTCATTATTTAAACCTCCAAATGGCATTAATTATATTACTATAATTACTTTTACTAAGTATTAACTAAGCTCTTTTAAAATCTACGCAACTTAGACTAGTTTTTTACTCCTTAAGAGTTTTATAAAATCCCTTGAAAAATCAAGGGATTTTCTCCTTTTAAAGATAATTCAAATTACATTTTTTAAAAAATTTATTTAACTTTAAGCTTAATTTTCAAATTTTATGCTACTATTCATTCACATTTTTACAAAAAAGGAGAAAAAATGAAATTAGTTAAATTAAGTTTAGCAGCAGTTGTTGCTGCAGGTTCGTTCTCATTTGCGAACGCAGTTGCTTTAGATGAAGCTATCCAAAATGTAGACTTATCAGGAATGTTAAGATACAGATATGAAACTACAGGCGAAAAAACTACAACTGGTAATGTTTCTAATAAAGAAAATGAAAGTGGACACAAATATAAAGCACAATTAAAATTTGGTGCTGACATTGCTGACAATTTTAAAGCTACAGCATTATTCCAATATTCAAATGCAGATCTATCATATGGTAAGAATGCATTTTTAGATGATACTAAAACATTTGCAGTAAGAGATGCTTACTTAACTTATACAAACTTTGATACTTCATTTATGTTCGGTAGAATGGAAATCGGTTCAATTTGGACAGATGACCTGTTAGGAACAGGATTAAAAGTAGTAAACAACAGCATCGAAAACGTAACTTTAGCAGCTTACGCTTTTGATAATTATAATAAAGATGGCGATTTCTTTTTACCATTAAAACATGAAGGTAAAATTTTAAAAGATGAAAATGGAAAAGTACTAGCTGGACATTCTGCTAAGAACCTATATGGTATTGCGGCTATAGCTAATTTTGATCCAGTAGCAGCTCAATTATGGGTTTCAAATATGGCTAGCTGGGGAACATTCTATGCAGTAGATTTCAATGTTGCTTTAGGTGACAAAGATGATTTCGCATACAATATTCATGCTCAATATGCAGGTAATAGCCTTAAGAAAGACAGAAAAGGCGATTCAGCTACGAACGGTAATTTCTATGCTATCGAAGCTGGTTTTGATGCGTTCGGTTTAGACTTCAATGTTGGTTATGCTGGCTTTGGTAAGAAAGATAAATGGACTCTTAACTCAGTTGAAGATAGTGGTCAATTAATAAACTACGGCGAGTTCGCTATGAAGGGTTATCAAGGTGGTTTTGGTAAAAAAGACTATGTTTTTGGAACTATCGGCTACACATTTGAAGACGTAAGATTTGCTGTAGATATTATTAACGGAACCAATAAAGTTGGCGAAGATAAAGAAAAATTATTTGAAGTTAAACCACAATTATCATATAAATACAGCGACAAGTTAAAATTCTCAACTTTCTATGCTTATGGTCAAACAAAAGATGCTATTGTTCTTGATGAAACAGGCAATGCTACAAAGGTAGATAAAAAGAAAGAGAATTTAATTAGATTCGAAGCTAAATATACATTTTAATTAATTGCTAGGCTTTAAGCCTAGCTTTTTAAAGATTTAATTATGAAAAAGATTATATTTTTATTACCACTTACTTTATCACTGAATGCCAAACTAAACACTGATTCTTTATTAAATTACACTTTTGACAATACCGATTCAAAATTAGGTAAAGAGCTTTTTATAAATACTTATAAATGTAATGTTTGTCATGGTGATTTAGGTGAAAAATCAAGTGGAACTTTTAGTGCTTTAACATCTTTCTCTGCATCAACACTAAAATCAATGTTAAAATCATATAAAAATGATAGAGATTTTGGAGGCAAGACAAGATTTGCTATGCAAAGATATGCAAAAAAACTTTCAAATAAAGATATGGATAATATTATCTCTTATATTAAAGGTGAAAACAATTTAGAATTACCAAATTCTAAAAATGCAGAGCCTAGTAAAAAAACTCAAGATAATTTATATTTAGAATAAATCTAAAATTTTAGATATTTTAATATTTTAAAATTCCTATCCCAAATTCTTTAAACATAAACCATTTTTCTAACCACACCACTAAAAATAAAACTATCTAAAAGAATTTAAAACAGGAATTTAATTTTTCATAATTATTTATATTATAAACTTCACATATAAATCCCTACCGACTATAAACCCCACTAAACCCTTATTTCCCAAGTATTTTCAACAATCAATTACCACTAGTCCATTTCAAATAAGTTAAAAACTTTTTCACTAATTTTCATTTTTTTCAATTTTTTTAAAAATTTTTTCTATGTTTAAGAATACTTTAAGTTTTGATGTATATAATTCAGGCTTTCGTTTGCATAACTTCAGGTTATCAAACTTGTTATTTTTAAATAGTTTTATTGTTAATTTTAAATATATCAATTATTTCAACGTCAATCTTTGATATCTAAACAAGTGATCAAGAGCCATTTAAAACTTTTAAATATTTATATTAAGTTTTAAATCATTCACTTCATTATTTTATTTATTTTTTAATTTTTTAAAATTAAAAAATAATCATTTAAATTATGGAGAGTTTGATCCTGGCTCAGAGTGAACGCTGGCGGCGTGCCTAACACATGCAAGTCGAACGATGAAGTCTAGCTTGCTAGACGGATTAGTGGCGCACGGGTGAGTAATGTATAGCTAACTTGCCCCTTACAAGAGGACAACAGTTGGAAACGACTGCTAATACTCTATACTCCGCTCTAACATAAGTTAGGGCGGGAAAGTTTTTCGGTAAGGGATAGGGCTATATTGTATCAGCTAGTTGGTAAGGTAATGGCTTACCAAGGCTATGACGCATATCTGGTCTTAGAGGATGATCAGACACACTGGAACTGAGACACGGTCCAGACTCCTACGGGAGGCAGCAGTGGGGAATATTGCTCAATGGGGGAAACCCTGAAGCAGCAACGCCGCGTGGAGGATGACACTTTTCGGAGCGTAAACTCCTTTTTTACAAGAAGAATACTGACTGTATTGTAAGAATAAGCACCGGCTAACTCCGTGCCAGCAGCCGCGGTAATACGGAGGGTGCAAGCGTTACTCGGAATCACTGGGCGTAAAGGGCGCGTAGGCGGAGTAGTAAGTTGGATGTGAAATCTAATGGCTTAACCATTAAACTGCATTCAAAACTGCTATTCTAGAGTAAGGGAGAGGCAGATGGAATTAGTAGTGTAGGGGTAAAATCCGTAGATATTACTAAGAATGCCAATTGCGAAAGCGATCTGCTAGAACTTAACTGACGCTAAGGCGCGAAAGCGTGGGGAGCAAACAGGATTAGATACCCTGGTAGTCCACGCCCTAAACGATGTATGCTAGTTATTAGAATGCTAGTCATTTTAGTAATGCACCTAACGGATTAAGCATACCGCCTGGGGAGTACGGTCGCAAGATTAAAACTCAAAGGAATAGACGGGGACCCGCACAAGCGGTGGAGCATGTGGTTTAATTCGAAGATACGCGAAGAACCTTACCTGGGCTTGATATCCTAAGAACCTTTTAGAGATAAGAGGGTGCTAGCTTGCTAGAACTTAGAGACAGGTGCTGCACGGCTGTCGTCAGCTCGTGTCGTGAGATGTTGGGTTAAGTCCCGCAACGAGCGCAACCCACGTATTTAGTTGCTAACAGTTCGGCTGAGCACTCTAAATAGACTGCCTTCGCAAGGAGGAGGAAGGTGTGGACGACGTCAAGTCATCATGGCCCTTATGCCCAGGGCTACACACGTGCTACAATGGCATATACAATGAGAAGCAATACCGCGAGGTGGAGCAAATCTATAAAATATGTCTTAGTTCGGATTGTTCTCTGCAACTCGAGAGCATGAAGCCGGAATCGCTAGTAATCGTAAATCAGCTATGTTACGGTGAATACGTTCCCGGGTCTTGTACTCACCGCCCGTCACACCATGGGAGTTGATTGTGCTTTAAGTCGGAATACTAAACTAGTTACCGCCCACAGCAAAATCAGCGACTGGGGTGAAGTCGTAACAAGGTAACCGTAGGAGAACCTGCGGTTGGATCACCTCCTTTCTAGAGTACACACTCTTTAACTCACACTAAAGAGTAGATAATAATTAACTAGCTCTTGAGAGCTTGTTTGGATATCAAAGGTTGAAATGAGTATTGATATGGGGAATTAGCTCAGCTGGGAGAGCGCCTGCCTTGCACGCAGGAGGTCAGCGGTTCGATCCCGCTATTCTCCACCATTTAAAACTTAAACAGAGCATTTAAGCAAATGTTCTTTCTAGGTTTTATTTAATTTAATTCTATTTTTATATATAGTTTTAACCTAGTGTTATTTTATTTATCAATGTTAAGAGTCACAAGCAAGTAATATAAAACAATTTCATAAGCTTGTTAAAGGTAATTAAGTCTTAATCTCTTTCTTAAATATTAAGAAAAAGTTTTTAAGCATCACAGCTTAGACGCTTTCCGTCTTGAAGGTTAAGAATGATTACATAAAAACTTTAGCAAGGAAGTAATGCGTTTTAGTAATACTAAAAACAATAACAATAATGCATGCAAATATATTTCAATTTTAATTGTAATAATATTTAACATTATTAATAAAGGTAAGCTAATAAGAGCGAATGGCGGATGCCTTGGCAGACAGAGGCGATGAAGGACGTACTAGACTGCGATAAGCTACGAGGAGCCGTCAAGGGGCATTAATTCGTAGATTTCCGAATGGGGCAACCCAATACATAGAGATATGTATTACCATATATGGAGCGAACGTTGGGAATTGAAACATCTTAGTACCAACAGGAAAAGAAATCAATAGAGATTACGCTAGTAGCGGCGAGCGAAAGCGTAAGAGGGCAAACCACTAGTTTACTAGTGGGGTTGTAGGACTGCAATAAAGACTAAGCAAAGATAGTAGAACAAGTTGGAAAGCTTGAGCGTAGAGGGTGATACTCCCGTACATAAAATCTTTACTTTACTTAGCAGTATCCTGAGTAGGGCGAGACACGTGAAATCTTGTCTGAAGCTGGGTCGACCACGATCCAACCCTAAATACTAATGTCTGACCGATAGTGTACAAGTACCGTGAGGGAAAGGTGAAAAGAACTGAGGTGATCAGAGTGAAATAGAACCTGAAACCATTTGCTTACAATCATTCAGAGCACTATGTAGCAATACAGTGTGATGGACTGCCTTTTGCATAATGAGCCTGCGAGTTGTGGTGTCTGGCAAGGTTAAGCTAACGTGAAGCCGTAGCGAAAGCGAGTCTTAATAGGGCGATAAGTCAGATGCTGCAGACCCGAAACGAAGTGATCTATCCATGAGCAGGTTGAAGCTAGTGTAAGAGCTAGTGGAGGACCCAACCGACGGCCATTGAAACGGCTCCGGATGACTTGTGGATAGGGGTGAAAGGCCAATCAAACTTCGTGATAGCTGGTTCTCTCCGAAATATATTTAGGTATAGCGTTGTGTAGTAGCTATAAGGGGTAGAGCACTGAATGGGCTAGGGCATACACCAATGTACCAAACCCTATCAAACTCCGAATACTTATAGTGTAATCACAGCAGTCAGGCGGCGAGTGATAAAATCCGTCGTCGAGAGGGGAACAACCCAGACTACCAGCTAAGGTCCCTAAATCTTATTTGAGTGGAAAACGATGTGAAGTTACTTTAACAACCAGGAGGTTGGCTTAGAAGCAGCCATCCTTTAAAGAAAGCGTAATAGCTCACTGGTCTAGTGATTTTGCGCGGAAAATATAACGGGGCTAAAATAAGTACCGAAGCTGTAGACTTAGTTTTTACTAAGTGGTAGGAGAGCGTTCTATAGGCGTTGAAGATGTACCGGTAAGGAGCGTTGGAGCGTATAGAAGTGAGCATGCAGGCATGAGTAGCGATAATTAATGTGAGAATCATTAACGCCGTAAACCCAAGGTTTCCTACGCGATGCTCGTCATCGTAGGGTTAGTCGGGTCCTAAGCAAAGTCCGAAAGGGGTATGCGATGGAAAATTGGTTAATATTCCAATACCAACATTATTGTGCGATGGAAGGACGCTTAGGGCTAAGCAAGCTAGCTGATGGAAGTGCTAGTCTAAGGTCGTAGGTTGTTATACAGGCAAATCCGTGTAACGTTAGACCGAGAACTGAAAGGCTTTCTGAAGTCTTCGGATGGAAGGAAGAATTGCTGATGCCGTCGAGCCAAGAAAAGTTTCTAAGTTTAGATAATGTTGCCCGTACCGTAAACCGACACAGGTGGGTGGGATGAGTATTCTAAGGCGCGTGGAAGAACTCTCTTTAAGGAACTCTGCAAAATAGCACCGTATCTTCGGTATAAGGTGTGGTTAGCCTTGTATTAGGATTTACTCCGAAAGCAAGGAAACTTACAACAAAGAGTCCCTCCCGACTGTTTACCAAAAACACAGCACTCTGCTAACACGTAAGTGGATGTATAGGGTGTGACGCCTGCCCGGTGCTCGAAGGTTAATTGATGGGGTCAGCAGCAATGCGAAGCTCTTGATCGAAGCCCGAGTAAACGGCGGCCGTAACTATAACGGTCCTAAGGTAGCGAAATTCCTTGTCGATTAAATATCGACCTGCATGAATGGCGTAACGAGATGGGAGCTGTCTCAAAGAGGGATCCAGTGAAATTGTAGTGGAGGTGAAAATTCCTCCTACCCGCGGCAAGACGGAAAGACCCCGTGGACCTTTACTACAGCTTGACACTGCTACTTGGATAAGAATGTGCAGGATAGGTGGGAGGCTTTGAGTTATAGACGCCAGTTTATAATGAGCCATCGTTGAGATACCACTCTTTCTTATTCGGGTAGCTAACTAGCGTGAGTTATCCTCACGTAGGACAATGTCTGGTGGGTAGTTTGACTGGGGCGGTCGCCTCCCAAAAAATAACGGAGGCTTACAAAGGTTGGTTCAAAACGGTTGGAAATCGTTTGTAGAGTATAAAGGCATAAACCAGCTTAACTGCAAGACAAACACGTCAAGCAGAGACGAAAGTCGGTCTTAGTGATCCGGTGGTTCTGTGTGGAAGGGCCATCGCTCAAAGGATAAAAGGTACCCCGGGGATAACAGGCTGATCTCCCCCAAGAGCTCACATCGACGGGGAGGTTTGGCACCTCGATGTCGGCTCATCGCATCCTGGGGCTGGAGCAGGTCCCAAGGGTATGGCTGTTCGCCATTTAAAGCGGTACGCGAGCTGGGTTCAGAACGTCGTGAGACAGTTCGGTCCCTATCTGCCGTGGGCGTAAGAAGATTGAAGAGATTTGACCCTAGTACGAGAGGACCGGGTTGAACGAACCACTGGTGTAGCTGTTGTTCTGCCAAGAGCATCGCAGCGTAGCTAAGTTCGGATGTGATAAGAGCTGAAAGCATCTAAGCTCGAAGCCAACTCTAAGATGAATCTTCTCTTAAGGTCGCAGCAAGACTAGCTGCTTGATAGGTTGGGTGTGTAAGTGGTGAAAGCCATTTAGCTGACCAATACTAATAGACCGTCCGCTTACTTTAAATAAGCATTACTTCCTTGCTAAGGTTTATTACTTTAGTAAGTTTAAGAGTTTAAATTACTTGCTTTTAACATTGTTATTTAAGTTTATTAAAAACTAATAGATTTAAATAACAATGTCCGTGATTATACAAATGTGGTAACGCCTTGTCCCATCCCGAACCAAGAAGCTAAGCACATTGTGGGCGATGATACTGCACCTTACTGGTATGGGGAAAGTAGCTCGTTGCGGACTTGTTAAAATCTTTTTTAACTCCTTTCTTTTTAATAATAATTAATTTTACATATTTATTTTTTTAAATCAATTTTATATTTATTTATTTTTTTAAAAACGGGATAGGGCTAGAAGGTGTTTTTATTGCATTTTTCTGGTTTTTATGGTTGTTGTTTTTATTGAATTCTTTTTTTAATTTAATTTTTTAATTTAGCTACTATCTTTTTAAAAGGTTGGTGGTGAGTGCTAAATTATGCTTTAAGAATTTATATGGATTAGTTTTTGATAGTAAATTATAGAGATTATAATTAGTAAAAAGTTATATAAGGGAAATAAAATGGCATTTAAAGATGAGAAAGCTAGAAAAAGGTTTTTTGCTATAAAAAAGGCAAAGGAAGAAAATCAAGTAGATAAAACTGATGAAAATGCATCACAAGAAGAGCAAAAAAGCTTGCAATTTATAGATGATGATATTTTAAAAGCATACGAAAAAGACCTTGAAGATGCGATTTTAAAGGTTGTAAATAAATATAAATTTAGCGAAAACTTAAGCGCTAAAATGCCAAATTATCACAAAATCACAAAAACCATAATCTACAAAGCAGAAAGTGAAAACGAGAAAAAAGGAAGATTGTATGAGCTAAAAATCAAAAAGCATTATGAAGAGCAAGGCTATAAAGTTTTCCCACATGGCTTTGTAAATGGCAAAAATGATGGTGGGATAGACTTGGTTTGTCATAAGGAAAACGAATGTGTATTAATCCAGTGCAAAAACCACAAAAGTCCAATAGGTCAAGATTTGCTAAGAAAATTTATAGGTGATTGCACTGTTTTTGTCAGCGAAAATGAAAAAATGCTTAAAAATAAAATTATTAAAAAAGTTTTTATAAGCTCAAGCACCACAAGAACAAGTGCTGAGCATTATTTAAACAATTATAAGGATTTAATTGAATACTTAAACATTGAAGAATGAGTCAATGGATATAAAATGAAAGAGATTTATAAAATAAAGTTTGCGTTAAATTATGCGATGATGATTTTAAGTGCTTTGTATCTTTTGTATTATCTTATAAATTTAGCTTTTAATCTCATTTTAGGCGGAGTTTATTTGAGCGTGTTTTTAGATATAAATTTGATTTCTCTAGCGTTGTTTTTATATTTTAAAATCAAAGCAAATAAATATCAAAAGCTATATCTAACGAAGGATTAAAATGGATAAAACTACTAAATTACCAATATTTGGGGTAGGACCTATTTATGTCATAACTTGTCTTTTGCTTACGATTTTTGGACTTCGTTTGGATTATTTTGGTTTTTTAGATTTTGCAAAATTGCCAAAGGCAAGAGCTTTTATGTCTATTTTGGGTAGTATTTTTATCGTTGGTGGTGTTATTTTATGGGTAAAGTCCGTTATATTTTCAAAGATTAGCGAGAAAATCAAATCAGGACTTTTAGTTACAGACGGAGTTTATAGCATAGTAAGAAACCCGATATATTCGGCTTTTTTGTTTATTTTCACTGGGGCTTTATTATTTACTTATAATTTTTGTTTATTAGTTTTACCTTTTATTTTCTGGGCTTTTCTTACCATTTTAATGAAAAACACAGAAGAAAAATGGTTACAAGAAAAATTCGGCGACAGTTACACGCAGTATTGCAAAAAAGTAAATAGAATAATCCCATGGTTTAAAAGATAAATTACGGATTTAAATTCTTCTAAAATACACGAAATAAATTCCACGATTTAATCCCTATATTTCACGCAACATAACACAAGTTTATGGCTTTAAAGTTTATAAAATTACATTCTAATTTTAATACTATTTTACATTATATTTTATCAAATAAAAGATAGGATAATATGTAAAATATCTCAAAATAAGGATAAAAATGAGAAGGTTTATAACGGATATTATTTTTATAATCTCATCAATTACTTTTATGATTTATTTGTTTATGGTGTATTTTGCTGACTTTGATACTTTGAATGATGATTTTTTATATGGTTTTGCTATGTGTTTAGGTGCTACGATTATCGCTCCTTGCTTATGTTTTTTACTTACAAAAGATAAGCCAAAAGCCTATGATGATTCTATATCAGAAGAAAGCCAAGCGGATATAAAAACCATTGTGGAAACATTTAGCCAAAACAAAACTAAGCATTCCATAGCATTGCTAGGCAAATGGGGTTGTGGCAAGACATATTTATGGGAGCATTTTATAAGACCAAAAATTGCCATAAAATACGAACTAATCACAGCCAATCTAGCAAAATCAATGGCTATTGTTTGTGGTTTGTTTTTGCTTGCGTGCTTAAATGATGATTTGATAAAGCTAATTAGAGCTTATTTTTGCGTTAGTTATTTTGACTTTTTTAAGCCTATATTTTTATTTCCGATACTTTTAGGACTTTTTATTTATATTAGGATTTTTAGTAGCTATAAAAACTCTATTATTTACATAAGTTTATACGGCAAAAATGATTTCAAATCAGCTATAGATGAGATTTATCAAAAATCACAAGATAGTAAAGACTATCTAATAAGACTTTTAAACGGACTAAGCTCCAAAATCACAGGAATTGAAAATCTATTTTATAAGCTTGATGAAGACGGCTTTGAAAATAAAATCATTTGCATTGATGATATAGAAAGACGCCCAAAAAGTATGGAGCTAGAAGATGTCTTTGGTTTGGTATCTCATCTAAAAGAGAGTAAAAAATGCCATGTTTTGGCGATTTTCGGCGAGGGGGTGTATTATGTTGGTGAAAAATCTAAATGGGGTGAGTTAGCTAGTAAATTTGACAATACACCAAAGCCAGAAAAGCCACAAAAAGACCCCAAAAATACAATTAATTATTTTGTAAATCACGACTTTTTTGAAAAAACTTTTGATATAAAAATTGATATGAGTAATAATTATTTTTTACTTCTTTACTTGGTGAGTAAAAGCAGTATAAAATTAAGTCTTAAAGGCAAAGAAGAGCTAATTAAATTTATATATGATTTAGAAGAGTATAAAACAGAAGGAACTTCAATACAAGCTAATATTAGGTGGTTTGAAAAAAATTTTCAACAATTTGAAGCAAAATTGAGAAAATTAAATTTATTAGAGCTTGATAAAGATTTTTTAGAATTTTACTATGCTGATTTTTTCAAGCAAGTTTATGATATATATGATTTTAATTATCCCGATGCTAGATATTTTGGTCATGTTTTTTGGTTAGACTGCGAACGCCAAATTACAAATAATTCTTTTGCAACTTTTGATAACTCTTATAGATATTTTATAGATTGCTATAAAACCTACGAACACTTAAACGCTATAAAAGAATTTTATGCCGCAAGTGTTGAGATAGATAATTTTTATGATATTTTGAATTATAAAATATTTAAATTTCAAATACTATTTTTGCTAAGATTAGCCTATGAAGATAAGTGTAATTATAAAGAAGATTTTAGAAAAATATATAAAAATATCCTAAACTATACAATCTCAGATTTATCACATTTAAAAAATGTTATCAAGCTACTAAAAAAATACGATTTTACAAAAGATATAAAGTGCAATGAAGAAATAAATTCAAAAATGAGTGAGCTTATGCATTATAGAAGTGATAAAGTTTATTTTCATCATATTAGTCTTTATAATTTATACAAACTTATACTAAATGATAATTCACAAGGCTTTGAAGCCATAAACAACTCTTATTTTAAAGTCTCGTTAGAATTGCTCTTAGCTTTATTATTAGACTTTGATACGCAAGATGATGAAAATCATACTGAGGTTATAAATAAACTTAAAGAGATTTTAGGGACAAATAGCATTGAATAATTTGATAGATTTACAGCTTGATACGATATACTTTATCTTTTTTATAATTATGATTTTGTGTATTTATTCAATGCAAAAGACATTTAGAAAAAATACGATTTAAAGGACACAAGATGAAACAAACAAACGAAATTCCGAATTTAAATTCTGATATTGAAACAATAGAAACCACCGAGCCGACCACAGCGACCGAGCAACAAAAAGCCGAAAAAGAACCGACCACCGAACAAAACCAAACCAACCAAAGCACCGAAGCCACCCCAACCCCCAAAACCACCACCGCCCAGATAAACGCCAAACTCTGGGACGCGTGCAACACCTTCCGTGGGCTAATGGACGGCAGTGATTACAAAGACTACATTCTCACCATGCTATTTATCAAATACCTAAGCGACACCTACACCGAAAAAATCACCGAGCTAAAAGCTGTGGCATCGACTCAGTCTATAAAGCCCTACTAAATCAACTAGATTTCAAGCTAGAAGAGCACTCAACATTCGCCTACCTACAAGAGCACAAAAACGCCACCAACCTAGGCGAGCTAATCAACACCGCCCTAAGCAGCCTAGAAACGCTAAACAAAGAAAAGCTAGAAGGCATATTCACCCACATAGATTTCAACAATCCTTCTAAGCTAGGCGACACTCAGCAAAGAAACACCACCCTAAAACAGCTCATAAACGACTTTTCAAGCCTTGATTTACGCCCAAGCCGCCTAGAAAACAAAGACATCATAGGCGACGCATACGAGTATCTAATCGCAAAATTCGCAAGCGATTCAGGCAAAAAGGGCGGCGAGTTTTACACCCCTAGCATGGTGAGCGTCCTACTTGCCGAGCTAGTCGGCATCAAAGACGGCGAAGAGATATACGACCCTACTTGTGGTTCAGGCTCACTTTTGCTAAAAGCAAGCCAAAAAGGCACAAACAACTTCATCTACGGACAAGAAAAAAACGCCCAAACCTACGCCCTATGCGTTATGAATATGTTCTTACACAATATCCCAAACCCTAAGATAAAGTGGGGCGACACACTCACAAACCCACTTCACCTAGATGCTAACGGCGATTTAAGACGCTTTAGCAAAATAGTCGCAAACCCACCTTTTAGCCTTGATAAATGGGGCTATGAAGAGCTAAAGGAAGATAGATTTTCAAGGTTTAACTACGGTATGCCACCTAAAAGCAAGGGCGATTATGCCTTTTTACTCCACATGATAAAGTCTTTAAAAAACGGCGGAACCTTAGGTGTAGTAATGCCCCACGGAGTGCTTTTCAGAGGCTCAAGCGAGGGCAAAATAAGGGCAAGTCTTATAAAACAAGGCTACCTAAAAGCCATCATCGGACTTCCAAGCAACCTTTTTTATGGCACGAGCATACCGGCTTGTATAATGATTTTTAGCAAGGAGCAAAACGAAAAAGTGATTTTCATAGATGCAAGTTCTTGCTATGAAAAAGGCAAAAACCAAAACACCCTAAAAGACATTGACAAAATCCTAAAAGCCTATCACGGAAACACCGACATAAACGGCTTTTGCAAGGTAGTAAGCCTTGATGAGATAGAGCAAAACGACTTCAACCTAAACATACCAAGATATGTAGCAGCAGAAGATGAAACCTTGCAAATTGACTATACCGAACTAAAAGAGCAAATAAACAGCCTAAACGCCAAGCTAGAACTCTCAAACGCCAAATTACAAGGATACCTAAAGGAGCTAGGATTATGAGTATTCCAAAAGGTTGGGAAGAAGTAAGGCTGGGGGATATTTGTGATAAACTCGGAGATGGCATTCATACTACCCCAAAATACGATGATAATGGGGAGTATTTTTTTATAAACGGCAATAATTTAGAAAATGGCAAAATAGTTTTCAAAGAAGATACAAAAAGAGCAAGTGAAGAAGAATTTATTAAACATAAAAGAGAGTTAAATGATAGAACAATTCTAGTTTCAATAAACGGCACTTTGGGAAATGTAGCAACTTATAATAATGAAAAATGTATATTAGGTAAAAGCGCTTGTTATTTTAATGTTTCACAAGGCGTAAGCAAAGAATTTATCAAACAAGTTGTAATGCACAGAGATTTTCAAAATTATATAAGACTTTCCGCTACAGGAACAACAATTCCAAATGTTTCGTTGGCTGTAATGAGAACTTATAAATTTAAACTCCCACCATTAAAAGAGCAAGAAAAAATCGCTGAGATTTTAAGTAGTTGCGATGAGCATATAAAAAATCTAAAGAATTTGAAATCGGAATTAGAAAAAGAAAAACTCCACCTAATGAACGAGCTACTAAGCGGCAAAACCCGTTTTAGTAGCTTCACCACCCCTTGGCAAGAAGTAACTCTCGCCGACACTTGCGACATACAAAAAGGGCAACAGCTAAACAAACTTAATTTGCAAGAAAATGGAAAATTCCCCGTAATAAATGGTGGAATAGAGCCATCGGGGTATTATGATGAGTTTAACACACAAGAAAATACGATAACCATTAGTGAAGGTGGGAATTCGTGTGGCTATGTTAATTTTTTAACCACTAAATTTTGGAGTGGGGGACATTGTTACACTTTGCAAAATGTAAAAATAGATAATAAATTTTTATATTTTTATTTGAAATATCAAGAAAAAGACATTATGAAATTAAGATTAGGCAGTGGGTTGCCAAATATTCAAAAAGGCTCAATTTCGGCAGTAATAATAAAATATCCAAGCCTAGAAGAGCAGAAGAAGATAGGGGAAGTCTTAAGTGCGTGTGATGAGCGTTTGGAGTGTCTAAACGAGCTAATAACAGCCCAAACCACCCTCAAATCCCACCTCCTCACCGAACTCTTAAGTGGAAATATAAGGGTAAACACCTAAGCTATCAAGCCCAAGGCAACCCTTAGCCCCAAACCCAAGATAACCCCCACAAAAAAACCTTTTCAGTGGGGGCTTATCCATTCTTTAGATTTTATAAATTTCGCTTGTTGGTAGAATTTATTTTATGTATTTTCACCCAAACAAACGAAATTCCTATTTTAAATTCCAAAATACACAAAAATAAATTTTATTAAATATTTATATTATTTATTAAAAATATTTTTTTAATAATTTTCTAGGAAATATGAGCTAGATTTTAAAAATATAAATGTAAAATCGTGGTATTTGTTTTTAAGTTTTTTATTTTAAAATGTATTATTAAAATATAGGAAGTTATAGGAGAAATAATGTCAGGTTCTTGTAAAACATATTCTACTAAGATTACTCTAAAAAGTCTAAAATCAACTAATGCAAAGTCAAATGCTATAATTGAAGCTGTTGCAAATTCTATTGATGCAAATAGTAAAAATATATATATTAATCTTCATAAAGAAACCGGTGACATTTTTGAAACATACTTTTTATGTATTAATGATGATGGGTGTGGTTTTCCTAGTGATGATAAGGAATTTGGCATTGCTCTGTCTGAATTTATGGTTTCAAATAAAACTAAAGCAAGGTATGGTAAAAAGGGCAAAGGTAGATACGCTTTTGCTCTTGCTACAGACTCACCATTTGAAGATGGGGCTGTTATTTATACAAAAAGAAATAATGGAATAACAAAAATTAGTTTTAAAACAGATGTGAATGGTAATATTGAATTTAATTGTAGTGAAAGTAGTGAAAGTTTTGAAGATAATATTGTTACAAGCGTTATTATAAAAGATTTAAATATTAAGCATTTTCATTTTGATAATATTAAAAGTGATGACATTAAAGAATATCTAACCGTTATTAAATCAGATATTATTACTTATTTCGCAGATATTATTGCTTCTGATAGTGTAAGTATATATGTAAATGATGAAAAACTAATTATAGATGACTATTTGATAAGTAAAGCAAGTGAAACGATTATGCTAGAAGAACAAGAATTTAATGTTGATTATTATATTTGGAACGAAGAGATTAAATTAATTGGTGATAGACAAAAACATATGCTATTTTTTGATGGTAGTGGTAGTTTGGTTGCAAAACGACCTTCGGGAGTTGAAAAGGTTGATTGTATAGATTATAAACAGTGTCATACAGCAATTATTAAAAGTCAATATCTTAGTGAAATACAAGATGAAATTTTTGATGAGCAGATTTTGATGTCAGATGATATATTAATAAAGCTTTGTAGACAAATAACTTTAAAATTAAAAGAATTACTTAGGCAAGAATATTTAAAGACCTATAATGTTTCAGTGAATGATTATATCGCAAGAATGGATGTTAAGGTTAAGTTAGATGATACAACAGATACAGTTTATAATGCTTTATTAAATCCATTTGTTGAAAAATTTTATGGTAAAAAAATTGGAGATAATTTAAAAACTATTGTTGCAAGACTAATTAAGGTTATGATAAATACAAGCTCAGATGAATATTTGGATAATCTTAAGTATATTTTAGATTTAAACGACGAGCAAATAAAAAAATTTGATTATGTTAATAAAAATGTAGGGATAATAAAACTTGTTAACAAATATGAAAAATATATTTTAAGGCTTGATTTTTTAAATCATTTTGAAAAAATTGTTTATGGAGAAGAAAGGCAATATATAAAAGAAAGGACAATGCTTCATAAAGTTGTTGAAAAGAATTTATGGATAATAAATGAAGAGTATGAAACTGTTTCTAAAGAAAATATCAATAGTGACGAATCAATAAAGCGTATTATAAAAACAAATAATTTTTTTTCTAGCGATAGTATTAAGTTAGATGAAATTGTTTCTAAAGAAAATATTAGTCTAGATAAAATACCTGATATTTTTATAACATTTAAAAAAGATAAAGAAATACACATTATTGAATTAAAACGACCTATTGTCAATATAAATCTTGGCATACTTAGAGAAGTTGAAGATAAATATACAAATGCATTCAATACGCTTTCTCAAGAATATGGCGAAGAAGTAACTATAAAGGCTATGGCAATTTCATCTGAACTTAAAGATATGACAAAGGATAAAATCATAAAAGACAAAGGGTATGTTATACAGCCAAACACTTGGAGAAATTTAATTAATGGTGCTAGAGATGTATTAGCTCAAAAATTAGAAAAATTAGACAAGCAAATTAAGCATAGTCAATGGAATGAAATAAAAGAGTTCTTAAGAGATTATGGAGCTAAGGTATAATTTTTTAGTTTTTAGTGGAAATTTGCCAAACAAACGAAATTCACTCTCGGAAAATTACAAACCATCAAAGAATTTAAAATCAGAATTTCGTTTGTTGGGGTGCTTGATTTACGCTGTAGAATTTAACAGCGTAAATTACTAATCTTAAACCTCAAAATACACAAGATAAATTCCTAAACAATAAAAACTTATACACCCCAAGATACAAGCCCAAAGCAAGGTTAAAAAACAAAAAATAAAAAAGTTTCGATTGTTTGTAACTCTATGCCAAGATTTATCAAAACAAAACCTACCCAAAGCCTAAAATACATAAAATAAATTCTTTAAACAAACGAAATTCCGAATTCAAATTCCAAATACGCAAATAAATTTCAAGCTGTAAATTTCGTTTGTTTGGTAATTTTATGCAGAAATTTATGGCTTTTAGCCAAACAATCGAAACTTATTTAAAAAGTATCAAAATCACAAAGAATTTAAAATCAGAATTTCGTTTGTTTGTAGCTTTGTAAGGTTATTTAAGGGTATTTATAAACAAACGAAATTCCGAATTCAAATTCCAAATACGAAAATAAATTCCAAGCTTTAAATCTCAAAATACGATATAAAATTCCACAAAAATACACAGATTAAATTCTAAAAAATACACGAAATAAATTCCCACTACGCAAGGGCTTTTGCATTTAGCCTAAATTAATGCAAGTTGTTTAAAATGTATTTAAAATTTCAAAGGCATAGCGATGGATTTTAGTATAGAAAGCAATGTAAAAGCGTATTTTATAGAGACTTTAAAGGATTTGGGCTGGCAGTATCTAAGCGAAAAAGAATGCAACGAGCTTAGGCAAAACGACTTTAACGAACCTTTGCTTTTAGCTAAGCTTAAGGAGTTTTTAAGGACAAATTATCAGCTAAATGATGATGAGCTCATCATAATGATAAACAAGCTAAAAGCCCCAATTACCAGCCTAATCACAGCCAACGAAACCATCACAAAGCTTATTTTACTTGGCGAAGGCTTAGAGCAAAAAGGCAAACCTTCAAGGCATATAAACTACATAGATTACGAAAATCCGTCTAAAAACTCATTCATAATCACAGAAGAATTTAGCCTTACAAACGCCAAAAACGAGCAAAAGAAAAGCACTAGGATTGATTTGGTGTTGTTTGTAAATGGTATCCCGCTTGTTAGCATTGAGCTTAAAAACTCGTGCGTTGGAGCAGCTGAAGCGATAAACCAACTCCTAAACCACCAGCACCCAGATAGGATTGAGAACTTTTATAAGTTCATTCAGCTTTGCGTTGCAAGTTGTGGCACTATCACTAAATACGGCACAACGCTAACGCCTAGCAAATTTTACAATGTCTTTAAGGATAAAAGCAACGATGATAGCGTAAAAGTGCTTTGTAACAATATCTTAAAGCCTAGAAATTTGCTTGAGTTTATAAGTGATTTTATATTTTTTAGCAAGTCTAAAGACAAAACTAACAAAATCGCAAGCCGTTATCAACAATACTTTGGCATAAAAGAAGTGATAAAAGCTATCAAAGATAAGCACGGCGGTCTAGTATGGCACACTCAAGGCAGTGGCAAAAGCTACACAATGCTAATGCTAGTAAATATCCTAGCTAGACTAAACAGCACAGCCCAAAAAATCATCATCACAGATAGAATAGAACTAGATGAGCAAATCTCAGCGACCATAAACGGCACGGCAAATCTTGACACCTTGCACCACGCCAAAAACACAAGCCATTTAAACGAGCTTTTAAACGATGATGGAGTGGGGCTTATCACGACTACGATTTTTAAATTTAGCGATTTAAAAGATATAAAAAATAGAACAAGATTTATCCTAATAGATGAAGCCCACAGAAGCCAAAACGGCGAACTTCATATGCAAATGCTTGATAACTTAGGCGAAAATGCCTACATCATAGCATTTACAGGAACGCCGCTTTTATCTAAAGAAAAATCAAGCATAGCAAAATACGGCGGACTTTTGCATACTTATAATATCGGCGAAGCAGTAGAAGATGGTGCTATCGTGCCACTTTTGTATGAAAACAAAATGATAGAGCTTGGTCTTAGCAATAAAGAAGAGCTAGAAAAAAGATTTGATGAGCTTACGCTTGGGCTTAGTAACGAGCAAAAAGAGCAAATCAAGCAAAAATGGGCGAAGATTAAAAAAGCTTCATACTTCAATTTCAAGGCTTGAATACATCGCACTTGATATAAACGAAGACTTTAAACAAAGCCTTAAAAATACGCCGTTTAACGCAATGCTTGCAACTAATTCTAAGTTTGAGGCGATGAAATATTATAAAGTTTTTAAAGAACTTGGGGATTTGGAAGTTAGGGTCGTGATATCCACAAATGCAGCAGATGAAAACGAAGGCGAGCAAGAAAAATGGGTAAGCGATGAGTATGCAAAGCTAAATCACGCAGAGTATGAAGAGCAGTGCAAGAGTGATTTTAAGGATAGGAAAGTGGATTTGCTAATCGTGGTAGATAAGCTACTTACGGGCTTTGACGCTCCTTGTGCTAAAAAACTTTATATAGATAAAAACCTAAAAGAACACAACCTACTTCAAGCCATAGCAAGGGTAAATAGGCTAAAAGAGGGCAAAGATGAAGGGATAATCGTGGATTATAGAGGGCTTCTTAGTGAGCTTGATACCACGCTTAGTAGATACGACGCGCTTAGTGGATATGATGAGAGTGGTTTGGTGGGGGCAGTTTTTAAAATAGACGGCTCTTTAGATGATATGTGGGAGAGCCTAGCTGTGCTTGATGAGATGTTTGCAGGGCTTGATGATGAAGTAGAAAAGCTAAAGGTTTTAAAAGATTTATCGTTTAGGGATAGGTTTTGCAAGGTTTTAGCAAGGTTTAGCAACCTTGTGGGCGTGGTGCTAAATACTCGTAAGCTAAGGGTAAGTTTAAGCGAGAATGAAAGGGAGAAAATCAAGGCAAGTCTTAAAAAATACTTAAGCTTAAGAAGTTCGGCACAGGTATTTTATGCTGAGGATTTTAGCCTAAAAGAATACGAGCAAAGTATGCAAAAGCTACTAGATGAGCATTTAAAAGTAGGGCAAATTTATACGCTAAATGAACCGCTTGATATACTAAGCGATGATTTTTCAAGGGTTGCGGGTGATTTTAGCGATGAGGTGAAGGCTCATGGAAAGCTAAACGCACTAGAAAAAGAAGTGAAAAAATGTGAAGTGTTTAACCCTGATATGTTTGAAAGGTTTAGTGCAAGGATAGAAGAGATTTTGGAAGATTATAGGGCAAAAAGGCTTAGCGAGAGCGAGTTTTATAAGCTTAGTTGTGATTTGGCTAGGGATTTTAAAAAGGATTTGACAGATGACCCACTTGAGCGTAATCTTGCTAGGGATTTTGACAAGGATGATGTTGGGCAAATCATTGCCTTGCTTGATAGTGAGTTTGGCAAGTTTTCTAATGTGCCTGAATTTGATGAAAGTATCAAAAACAAAATCGCAACCGAACTCATAGTAAAAATGCTACCATTTTTAACAAAAATTAACAAAGTAAATGACATAGAAAACTACATAAACTCCCTAATCAAAATCTACTTAGGAAAATATGGTAGATAGTTTGTATCTTTAGCTGGGGGTTTTTGAGATATAAATTTCGTTTGTTTGTAGCAAATACGAACAAACGAAATTCCGATTTTAAATTCTTAATTTTTTGAGTTATTTTATAAGCAAACCTACAAGAACATAAAATAAAATACTTTCACGCAAGCTTTAAAAACAAAAATGAGTTTGCATAAACTATAATTTTATAATAGAGGCCATTCGTTAATTAATTTTTAGCAAGATCTTTGTTATTAATTTTTTATTAATAAATATTATTTAACTAAGGAGAAAACATGAAAGAAAATCGAGATAGTAGCTTCTTATCGAATGCCCAAAAAGCAATTAGTATGATTGGGCAAGTGGTTCAAAATTTGGTTATAGTGCTAGTATTTTTATGGTTCATTAGTTCAGTTATTTTATATTGCAAACATTATGTCTTTGGGATTGAAGATTTTCCTGATTTCAGTATGGAAGAATTATTGGCATTAGGTTTTCATGTTGGTGCATGGTTGATGCTATTACTCTTTGTACCTCTTGGATGTTATTTGTTTGCAGTTACTTATTCGAAAATTACCAAACAAGATTGTGATAAAATAACTGATAATAAAACCTCTAAATGTGAATATTGGGCAATGATAAAATCTAATTTTATCATTGTATTTAATTCAATACCTTATATAGCTACATTTATTACTGCAATTATATGCATATTGTTATCAGCATATCTAGCTTATGAGTTTAAGGATAAGCAAGTTTGTTATACACTAATATTTTGTTTAATTTATAGTGTATTATTTATATTTGCTCGTAGTGGTAAGTTTAAAATATCAATTGCAATTTTAATAATTATTGCTTATTTTATATTTACATATATAAATATTATGGGTAGAGCAGGGATTGGCAATTATTATGCTAACATTATTATTGAAACAGCTACACTTGATAGAGTTTATTTAAATCAAAAGGGTATAGAATTCCAAGATGACAATATATGCGAAGAAGGTAAAAAAGATAAAAATACTCAAGAAGAAAAGCAACCAATATCAGAAAATACTTCAAAAGAAAACACTACAAAAGAGATTAAAGATGTATATTGTGTAGATAAAAATATTATAAGATTTGATAACGCAAAAGTTTTATCAAGTATAGGTAAAAAAACATTTTTAGAATATAAAGTTAATGATAAAGCTATAAAATTAAATTTTGATAGTTCAAAAGTAAGGTTTGTAAAGAAACAAAATACCCCAATAGAGAATTAAATAATACCCCTTCCTTCCAAGCCTAGCGGAAGCTAGGCAAATATAAGGCTTTTTTGCTACACTAAGAAAAACCACTTAAGGATAAAAATGGCAAAGAAAGTAGAAATTAAACTAGAAGATGCGTTGTGGAAAAGTGCCGATAAATTACGCAAAAACATCGATGCAGCAGAGTATAAACACATAGTTTTAGGACTTATATTTTTACGCTACATTAGCGATAGCTTCATGCAAAAATACGAAGAATTACTCAAAGAACAATCCGAAGGAGCCGACCCAGAAGATGCAGACGAATACCTAGCTGACAATATCTTTTTTGTCCCAGAAAAATCTCGCTACAACTACATAAGAGATAACGCCAAAAACCCCAAAATAGGCAAAATGTTAGATGAAGCAATGGATGAGATAGAAAAACACAACGATACCTTAAAAGGAGTTTTGCCAAAAGTCTATGCTAAAGACAATCTAGATAGCAAATGCCTAGGCGAACTCATAGACCTGATAGGCAACATCGCCTTTGATACTGGTAAAAGTGCTGATGTTTTAGGTCATGTATTTGAGTATTTTTTAGGTGAGTTTGCCCTAGCTGAAGGCAAACAAGGCGGACAATTCTACACTCCAAAATGCGTCGTAGAACTCCTAGTAGCCATGCTTGAGCCATACAAGGGCAGGGTGTTTGACCCTTGCTGTGGAAGTGGCGGTATGTTTGTTCAAAGCGAAGAGTTCGTAAAATCTCGCCAAGGCAGACTAGATGACATCTCAATCTATGGTCAAGAGTCAAATCAGACCACCTACAAACTCGCCAAAATGAACCTAGCCATAAGAAAAATTGAAAGCTCACAAGTGATATGGAACAACGAAGGCTCATTTTTAAACGACGCCCACCAAGACCTAAAAGCTGATTTTATCATAGCCAACCCACCATTTAACGACTCAGACTGGAGCGGCGAACAGCTAGAGCAAGACGGCAGATGGAAATACGGCGTCCCACCAGCAAGTAACGCCAACTACGCTTGGATACAGCACTTTTTATATCATCTATCGCCAAACGGCGGTGTAGCAGGATTTGTCCTAGCTAAAGGCGCACTTACAAGCAATACCACAAATGAAGCAGCTATTAGAAAAGCACTCATTGAAGATGATTTGATAGATTGTATAGTAAATCTACCCGCAAAGCTGTTTTTAAACACAGGTATCCCCGCATCACTTTGGTTTATAAGACGCCAAAAGCTACCAAACACAGCTAAAAAGACGCTTTTTATAGATGCAAGAGATTTAGGAACTATGATAAATAGACGCAACAAAACCCTAAACAAAGATGACATAAACCAAATCGCAAACACTTATAAAGCTTGGAAAAACGGCACCGACTATGAAGACATAAAAGGCTTTTGTAAAAGTGCTAGCATAGATGAGATAAGAGAGCTTTCTTATGTGCTTACCCCAGGGCGTTATGTGGGGCTTGCTGATAGTGATGATGAGTTTGATTTTGATACTAGATTTAACGAGCTTTTAACCAAGCTAAAATCCCAAATCAAAACCGAGCAAGAGTTAAGCGAAACTATCTTAAAAAACTTAGAGAAGATTAGAATATAAGGATAGCTATGAATTTTGAGTTTATACAAAAATTATTAGAAGCAAAAACGCAAGAAAATGAAGTGGTTGAATATAAACAAAACAATAAAGAGATAAATACATTGGCAAAAAATATTTCAGCTTTATCAAATACAGCTGCTTTGCTAGGAATTGATAAAGCTTATCTTGTTTTTGGCATTGAAGATAAAACATTAAAGATTGTCGGCACGAAATTTAAACCTAAAAAAGAAAAAAAAGGAAATGAAGAGCTTGAGAGTTGGTTGCATAAAGCTTTAACACCTAACATAGAATTTACAATTCATGAAATTTCTAAAGACGAGATTAATTTAGTAGTATTTGAAATTGATGCTACTAAAATTTCGCCAATAAAATTTGAAGAAAAAGCCTATATAAGAATAGGTAGCAATACAAAACAATTAGATAAATATCCAGAAAAAGAGAAAAAGTTATGGCAAGTTCTTTCAGGCTTTTCTTTTGAGACTGAAATAGCAAAGTCAAATTTAAATATTGATGATATATATGATTTGTTAGATTGTCAAAAATGTTTAAATATGTTAAAAATACCTTACAATGACAATGTATCTCATGATTATGTTATTGAAAATTTGATTAAATTGGAGTTGGTAAAAAAAATAAATAATTCTTTTGCTATTACTAATTTAGGTGCTATTTTATTTGCAAGAGATTTAACAAAATTTGAAAGCCTAGATAGAAAAAGAATTAGATTTATAAGATATAAAGGCAAAGGTAAAATTGATGCATTAGAAGAATTAGAAGGTAAGAAAGGATATGCAATTGGTTTTAAAGGGTTGATTTCGTATATAATGAAATATGTTCCTAAAAATGAAGTTATAGAGAATGCGATAAGAAAAGACACTACTTTATATCCAGAAATTGCGATAAGAGAACTTGTAGCTAATGCGATAATTCATCAAGATTTTACAATAGATGGTAGAAATCCAATGATTGAAATGTATAGCGATAGAATAGAGATAACAAACAATGGAAAATCTCTCATAGATATCAAACGCTTAATAGATATGCCATCAAAGTCAAGGAACGATAAACTAGCTAACCTAATGAGAATAATGGGTATATGTGAAGAAAGAGGATCTGGTGTGGATAAGGTTATAGATAGTGTTGAATTTTATCAATTGCCAGCACCAGAATTTACAAATGACGGGGATTATTTTCAGGCAATTTTATTTTCCTATATGCCTTTAGAGGATATGACTAAACAAGATAGAATAAGAGCTACTTATCAGCATTGTTGTTTAAAATGGGCTTCAAGGGATGTGATGACAAACGCTAGTTTAAGAGCTAGATTTAAAATAGGCGACAAACAACACTCAAAAGCTTCTAAAATAATCAGTGATACTTTAGAGGTGGGTTTGATTAAACAACAAGACCCAGAGAACAAATCTACAAAACATACCAAATATGTTCCATATTTTGTTTAGGTTTTATGTTATGCTTTCGTCAAAATTACTTAAACCTAGCTTAATTTATACAGCTCACAGCTTGAAAATACGAGCTTTTAGCGTTTTTTCTTCTGTTGTGCTTTCGTCATTATCTTTTAAACCAAGCTTAAACAAACGAAATTCCGAATTCAAATTCTTGAATTTATTTCGTGTATTTTTTGGATTTTTTATGGAAATAAATTCTAAAGGATTAAGATATGAATAATTGGAAAAAATGTAAGCTTGGGGATGCCCCATTAGAATTTATAGACGGAGATAGGGGCAAGAACTATCCAAAACAAAATGAATTTCATTCTAATGAATACTGCTTATTTTTAAGCACTAAAAATGTAAGAGAGAATGGTTTTGATTTTAGCGAATGTCAGTTTATTACCAAAGAAAAAGATGAGATTTTAAAAAAAGGTAAGTTAAAAATCAATGATTTAGTTTTAACCACAAGGGGAACTATCGGAAATCTAGCATTATATAAAGAAAATATATCTTATAAAAATATAAGAATAAACTCGGGAATGCTTATAATTAGACCAAATAATGAAGAGTTGGATAGCAGATATGCGTTTTATCTTTTTAAAAATTTAAAAGATGAATTTGATAATTTTGTTTCTGGGAGTGCTCAACCACAGCTACCTATTAGAGATTTAAAAGAAGTTGAAATTACACTACCACCACTAGAAGAGCAAAGGCAAATCGCTGCTATTTTAAGTAGTATTGATGACAAGATAGAGCTACTACACGAGCAAAACAAAACCCTGGAAGAACTCGCCCAAACTCTTTTTAGACACTATTTCATAGAAAACCCAAACCCATCTTGGCAAGAAAAACCATTGAGTGATTTTGGCAATATAATTTGTGGAAAAACTCCATCAAAAAAGGTTAATGAGTATTACAATGGAGATATTCCATTTATTAAAATTCCTGATATGCACGGAAATATTTTTGTGTTTAAAACAAATGAGTATTTATCCGAGCTAGGCTCACAAACTCAAATAAATAAATTAATCCCAAAAAAGAGTATTTGCGTCAGCTGTATAGCTACGGTTGGCGTGGTATCTATGAATGCTTTTGAAAGTTATACAAATCAGCAAATAAACTCTATCGTTCCTAAAAAAGAGCATTATAGATATTTTCTTTATTTGTATATGAAACATTTGTATGATTATTTGCAAAGTATGGCAAGTGGTGGCACGGCAACGGCTAATTTAAATACAAGGGATTTTTCAAATATTCATATTTTAATGCCAGATGAAGAAATTATGATAAATTTTAATGGTAAAACAAGTGAGTATTTTGACAAAATATTTAAAAATTTAGAACAAATCCAAACCTTAGAAAATATGCGTGATATACTTATACCAAAACTCCTAAACGGAGAAATAAAAGTAGGTGGTAATCAATGAATTTTGATTTAAGTGAATTTTTAAAGTATTTTAAAAGTTTATTTTCTGTTGCATTTGCTGTTTTGATAGCTGGGGTTATCTTGCTAAGCTTTGAAGATTTTTTAGGAAAATTTTTAGGGATAGAAGAATTGCTAAATAATTATAAAGGCATATTAGGTTTAGCAGTGTTTCTATCTTTTATAATTGTTTTAGCAAAAGCATTTGAACAGATTGTTGTTTTTTATAAAGATATAAAGAAAAAAAGAGATTTGCAAAATAAATATAACAATAAAAAATCAGCCTATAAAAATACTTTAATAAATCTAAAACTAGATGAAAAAATGTTGCTTATGGAATTTTTATGCGATGAAACAGGTATGATAAGAATTGATTTTGATTTCAATAGATATGATGGGATAGACAGAGTTGTAACTTTTTTAACTACAAGAAAAATAATATATCTAGCATGTAATGAGTATATTAGTGGTATTTATAAGATTGATAAGCTTTATTTTGAAATAATGCAAGAAAATCCAAAAGAAATATTTTACGAAGATGAATTTAAAGAATACTTTATAGAAGAAAAGGAGAGTTAAAATGAGCAAGGCGAAGACTAGCGAGTTTGATTTGGAGCAGTTTGTCATATCATCACTGCTTGAGCATGGGTGGTGCTATGAAAAGCCTATAAGAGCTACCGATGAAGTCTTGCTAGAAACTAGCCTTATAAATGCACTTTGTAGGCTAAATCCACAGCTTGATTTATCAAAAGCTAATGAGATTTATAAAGAGTTAAAAAGCATAAATCATCTTAGCCTTTTAGATAGTAACGAAAACTTTCATTATAAGCTTGTAAATGGCGTAAATATAAGCACCACAAAAGACGGCGAAAGTAGAGCCGATATCATAAATCTAATTGATTTTGATAATGTAAGCAACAATGAATTTATAGTAACAAACCAGCTAAGTATCACAGAAGCTAAAGAAAACAAAATCCCCGATGTAGTGCTATACATAAATGGAATTCCACTTGTTTTAATGGAGCTAAAAAGCCCAAGTGATGAAAACGCCACGATAAACTCAGCCTATAATCAAATAAACACTTATAAACAAGCAATCCCAAGTATTTTTGTCTACAATGCTTTTTGTGTGATAAGCGATGGGTATTTTGCTAGGGCGGGGAGTATTTCGGCTGATTTTTCAAGGTTTATGGCGTGGAAAAGTAGCGACGGGATAAACTACGCTCCAAACAAGTCTTTAGAGATAAAAACCCTAATAGATGGTATGCTAAACCCAAAAACCTTGCTAGATATCATTTGCAATTTTATAGTTTTTGAAAAAGAGCAGATAAAGGATATAAACGATATTTTGAGCATAAAAACTACCAAAAAAATCGCAGCCTATCATCAATACTACGCAGTAAATAAAGCTATTAGTAGAACAATCACGGCAAGCAGCAAAGACGGAGACAAAAAAGGCGGCGTGGTATGGCATACGCAAGGTAGTGGGAAGTCTTTGTCTATGGTGTTTTATAGTGCTAAAGCGATAAAGGCTTTAAACAATCCTACGATTTTGGTTATCACGGATAGAAATGACTTAGATGACCAGCTTTTTGGCACTTTTGCAAGTTGTGCGAACCTTTTAAGACAAGAGCCAAAACAAGCAAACGATAAAGAGCATTTAAAAGAGCTTTTAAAGGTGGCTAGTGGTGGAGTGGTATTTACTACTATTCAAAAATTTAGCCCAGAAAATGACAATGTATTTGAGTGCTTATCGCTTAGGGATAATATCATCGTGATTGCAGATGAAGCACACAGAACCCAATATGGCTTTGATGCAAAAGTAGTAGAAGAAAAGTCAAAAAGTGGCGATGTGCTAGGGCAAAAGATAGTCTATGGTTTCGCAAAATATTTGCGTGATGCTTTGCCAAATGCTACTTATATAGGATTTACAGGGACACCTATTGAAAGCCATGATGTAAATACCCCTGCAGTTTTTGGAAACTACATAGATATATATGATATATCAAGAGCTGTTGAAGATGGTGCTACTGTGAGTATATACTATGAAAGCAGACTTGCTAAAATAGAGCTAAGCGAAGAAGGAAAAAAGCTCATAGATGAACTAGATGAAAAGCTTGAAAATCAAGAAAACGAAAAAGCAAAAGCTACCAAGCTAGAAGCAGTAGTGGGTAGCACAAGCAGACTAAAACAAATCGCTAAAGATATAGTAGAACACTTTGAGGCAAGGTCTAGTAAGCTCGGCGGAAAAGGTATGATAGTAAGTATAAGCCGAAGTGTAGCTATAAAGCTATATGATGAAATTATAAAAATAAGACCAAACTGGCATAGCGATGAGCTAAATATCGGGGCTATAAAAGTAGTGATGACTTCAAGCTCTAGCGATGGAGCAGAGTTCAGCAAACATCACACAAGCAAGGCTCAAAAGCAGTTTTTGGCAAATCGTATGAGAGATATAAACGATGAGCTAAAGCTTGTTATCGTGGTGGATATGTGGCTAACTGGCTTTGATGTGCCATCGCTTCATACTCTTTATATAGATAAGCCTATGAAAGGGCATAACCTAATGCAAGCGATAGCTAGGGTAAATAGGGTTTATAAGGATAAACCTAGTGGGCTTGTGGTGGATTATCTTGGGATTGCAAGTGATTTGAAAAAGGCTTTATCGTTTTATAGTGAAAGTGGTGGCAAGGGCGATATAGTAACCACTCAAGAAGACGCTGTAAAGGTGATGATAGAAAAGCTAGAGATTGTAGAGCAAATGCTACCAAATGACTATGAAAGATATTTTGAGCTTGATACTGGGGCTAGGCTTGATTATATCCTTGATGTAGAAGAGCATATATTATCAAATGAAAATGGCAAAGATAGGTTTATGAGCGAGTTTGCAAGGCTTGATAAAGCCTATACGATAGCTATACCGCACGAAAAAGCCTTGAGTATAAAGGATAAAATCGCTTTTATGTATGCGATAAAGGCTAGATTTTTAAAGTTTGCTAGGGTAAATGAGAGTGAAAACTCGCTTAATCAAACTTTGATAAAACAAGTGGTAGATAAGGCTATCGTATCATCTAGTGTGGTGGATATTTTTGATGCTAGTGGGATAAAAAAGCCTGATATATCTATACTTTCTGATGAGTTTTTGCTAGAAGTAAAGAATATGAAGCGTAAAAACTTAGCCTTTGAAATGCTAAAAAAGATACTAAACGATGAGATAAAATTAAGGCAAAAACTAAGCCTAACAAAGACTAAAAAACTAGCCGAAATGCTAAACGAGGCTATCAAAAAATATAACAATAAGCTAATCTCATCAAGCGAGGCACTAGATGAGCTAATAAATATGAGTAAAAGCATAGCAAGTATGGATGATGAGGCTAAAAAACTAGGGCTAAAAGACTATGAATACGCTTTTTACTCAGCACTTGCTTGTAATGATGAGTATGAAAAAATCTTAGGAAATGAAAAGCTTTTAGCCCTTGTTAGCGAGATACTACAAATCATCAAAAATAATGCAAGTATAGACTGGATGATAAAAGAAAATGTAAGAGCAAGGCTAAGAGTAGCTGTAAAAAGAGTGCTCAATAAATACGGCTATCCACCTGATATGCAACAACTTGCGATTGATGGAGTTTTAGCTCAAGCTGAGATTTTGGCTATGGAATTAGCTAGCGAGTAGAGCTTGGCTTAAAGCTAAGTGTGATTTTAGGAATTTGAAATAGGAATTTAAAAGTAAATTTCGTTTGTTTAAGGAATTTATTTCGTGTATTTTTGGCTAGGTTTTATTGTGAAATCCTAACCCAAAGTGGTGTCAAACAAACGAAATTCCGAGTTTAAATTCTAGTTATTTTTAGTGGTGTTTTCTTCTTTTTTGCTTTCTTTAGATTTTTCTAAATCTTGTTCATTTTGTTCTTTGTTTTCATTGTTTGTTTTATCGCTACTATCTTCTGTATTAGCAATATCTTGCTTTTTACCATCTCTTATTATGTGAATGTCTTTTTTGACAAATTCAACCCTTATGCTTTTTCTACAATCATCTAATGTTTTGTTTATTTCCATATTTTCACTGCATAACTCCACATAGGCAATGTCTCCTAAAGTTGATAATATTTTCACATCTTTTAGCTCAATATGATCGCCTTTATAATGATAATTTTTTGTATATTTCTCTTTTTTATCTTCTATATCTACAATATCTTTTATAAAGTTATTTTTATCAACCATTATTGTAGTATTATAATCTCCTAAGCCAGAAAGAGATGAAATACTTATCTTAGACAAAGCAAAAATAGTTACTGATACAAATAGTATTATCGGTCTAATGTAGTTTATGTTACTTTTGTTTGCTTTAAAAAATACTATAAGATTTAATATAATTAAGACTATAAATAATACAAAAAATAAATAAATATCTTGCTTTTCATAATTATTGTAAAATATCATAAAAATAGAAACATAAACTATCAGCAATACAATTATAAAGTATATATAATCATAATATTTTAGTGGCTTACCATCTTTTTTTGAATTTTTAATTTGCCATACAAATTCTGTTGAAATATATAACATAAATATTAAGAACATAAACCAAGATAAGTTAGAAAACCCAAAGGCCAATAATTGTTCAAATGTTAAATCTACTTGATAGCGTAAGTCTAAAACATATATTTTTGCATAATTTAGTGCAGAGCCTATAATTAGTATTAGTAATAAAATTTACCCTAAAGCAAGAGATGTTTGTCCATATTTTTTAATATTTTTATATATCCGTCTTGTTGTTAGTTTATTAGTTTGAAAAAAATCTTCATCATTTTGTTCTTTGTTTGTAGAAGTTGCAGGTTTATCTTTTATCTGCTTATGATTTCTTTGTAAACATGGAAAAATATTGTTAAATAGTTCTATAGTTTTGTTTATATATTTTTTTATACTCATTTTAATCCTTTAAATATTTTTTTATATTCTAGCATATTAATATCCCGTGAAGTTTGTTTGATTATCATTTAGTAAAAACAAAGGGAAGAAAATGCCTATAAGTTTTACAGATAATGAAAGAAAAGAATTTCAAAGCGGAATAAATGCTTTTATTAGCGAAATAAATAAATGTCTTAAAAATAAAAACAAATCAACCAAAGGCTTTAGCGTTAATAATATTAAGCCATTTTTTAATTTCTTTGAAAATAGTTATGAATATAGCATAGGTAGCGGTAGTGGGACTTTGGCTGATACTTGTTGGATTATTTTTGTTAGAAAAGAGCTTTTAAGTGATGAGCTTATAAATACTAGCAAGGTTAGTCCTAGATATGGTGTTTATGTTTATTTCGGGTATTCTCACTCTTTAAAAGAAGGTTTTAAATATCGTTTAGCATTTGGATTTCCAAAACATGATATTGAAAACGCAAGGTGCAAAGCCGTTGATGAAATGGAGCGAAGTGGCAAACTAACTGAGCTTGATTTTACTTATGACAAACTAGATTTAGAGCAAATTACAGATGATTTTATAAAGCTTTTAGAATATTATGAGAGTTTTAGCAAAGATGATTTTATCCCAAAAAATCCTAAAAATAACGATGATTTTTATGAGTGGCTTAGTAAAAATGCAAGGCAAGATAACGGAGAGTTTTACTCAGATGAGAGCAAGAAAAACGAAAGCTCAAAGACAAATACCCTAAAAACTTTGATTAAAAATAAAAGCTTAAAAGATTTGGCAAATTATATAAAAAGTGATGATTTTATAAGTATTCAAGATAGTAGAAAAGGTAGAGATTTTGTCTATACAGCAAGGATTTACGCTGATTATTTAAATGAAAAATATTATAAGCAAAACAAAGCTCCAAGCGAAGAAGAACAAGAGCAAAGATTTGCTTTTTGGTTAGAAGTTCGCTTAAGAGATAGCAAGGATTATTTAAAGCTAATTGATGATTTTAAAAGCTCGTTTTTGGCTAAATATCAAAGAAATATTTTTAGTATTTTAGAGTTAAACGAGTTAATAAACATAATCGGCAAAAATACCTACAACGACTACATAGCAAGCAAAAGCGACGCTAAAAGAACTATGAAAGAGTTTATTAGATTTTTGATAAAAGACTACTCAAGCGATGCTAAAAATATATTTTTACAAGATGAGCCAAAGCAAAACCCTAAAAATATCCCACTAAATCAGATTTTATATGGAGCGCCTGGGGTTGGTAAGACTTACAATACCATAAATATAGCTTTAGAGATTTTGGGCGAAGATTTTTCAACTCAAACAAACGAAATTTACACAAGAAAAGCAATGCAAGAAAGGTTTAAAGACTATGTAAAAAACGGACAAATAGTATTTACAACCTTTCATCAAAGCTATGGGTATGAAGAATTTGTAGAAGGAATTAGACCTGATTTTGATAACGATGAGCTAAGATATGTGATAGCTGATGGCGTGTTTAAGGATTTGTGTAAAAAAGCTAAGCAAAATTATATAAATTACTCTACTCCAAATGAGCTAGATTTTGACAAGCTGATAAATTATTTTGCTGAGTATGTAAAGAGCGAGTTTTTAGACCAAAACAAGGAGTTTTTGCTAGAAAAGGGCGTAAATATTCATAGTATTTTTTATGATAAAGACGGCGAGTGTCGTTCGTTTGAGCTAGGTGGCACTACTCAAAGCGGACAAAGATTAACCCTTGATATAATCAAGCGTGATTATGAAGAATTTAAAATAGGAAATATAAAAAGCTACAAAGATATAAAGCCAAAGTTTGAAAGCAAAAGCATTCATCATGGTAATGCGGGGTATTATTTTATGCTTTATAAAAAGCTTTTTGAGTTTGAGAAAAAAGATGATTATAAAAACCAAAAAGAAGATTTAAAGCCATATATAATCATCATTGATGAGATAAATCGTGGGAATATTAGTAAGATTTTTGGAGAGCTTATCACACTTATTGAGCCTAGCAAAAGGCTAGGAAATGCTGAAGAACTAGAAGTGGTGTTGCCATATAGCAAAGAGCGTTTTTCGGTGCCAAATAATGTCTATATAATAGGCACTATGAATACAGCAGATAGAAGTATCACTACCCTTGATACGGCGCTTAGGCGTAGGTTTGAGTTTAAAAAGATTATGCCCGATAGTTCTCTTTTAAAATTTAAACTCGATGAGATTGAATTAGATAAACTATTGGATAAAATGAATGAGAGAATTGAGTGTCTAATTGGCGATGAAAAGCTTATCGGACATTCGTATTTTATGGATATAAACAGCATTGATGAACTTAAAGCTGTGTTTAGCAAGAAGATTTTGCCACTTTTAGAAGAGTATTTTTATAATGATTATTCGCAGATAAAATCAGTGCTTAATGATAACAGCATGATAAAAACTAAAAATATTTTAAATACTGATACGCTTTATTTAAGCGATGATTTTAGCGAAGTGGATTTTAAGAAAATCTATGAAGATTGAAGTTTACGAACATGAAATCATAAGTGAGTTTAAGAACGATGAGTTTTTAAACGAGCTTATAAGTTTTGCTGAAAACAACCCAGAGTTTTTAAGAATAGTCGGCAAAAATAAGCTAAAAGCAAGGAATTTCGTAGGGCTTATAAAAACAAAAAGTGGGGTTTTAGAAATCTATCCTAAGGTTTCAAAACCAAGCGATGAGATAATTCCGAGCATAGATTTAAGCAAGGCTTATGAGCTAAAAGATGAGATGTTTAAGGATTGTAAAGCAAGGGAGCTAAACCCTAAAAAGCTGCTTTTAGAACTTTTAAGAACTTTACAAGAAAGCCCATTTAAAAAATCGCTTAAAGCAACGCTAAAAGATGAAAAAATGCCACTTTTTGAAGTCTTTGTTGAGATGTTTTTAGAAGAACTTTTCGTGATTTTAAACAAAGGGCTTATGAGTGATTATGTAAAAGTATCAAATAATAAAGCATTTTTAAAAGGAAAATTGATTTTTAGTGAGCATTTAAGGCAAAATCTAGCTCATAAAGAGCGATTTTTTACCGAAAATGATGAATACATCATAGATAATGCGGCAAATCAAACTATAAAAACCACGCTTTTTCATCTAAAAAAACTAAGTCAAAATAAAAAGATTTTGAAGTTTTTAGGATTTTTTGATGAGGTGAGTTTAATTAGCATTAAAAAATGTGAATTTAGTGTAAAAAATAAGCATTATCATTATTATGAAAACATACTTTTATGGTGCAAATTATTTTTAAATGGCTTTAGTTTTACGCCATTTGCAGGGGATAAAAATGCTTATGCTTTGCTTTTTGATATGAATAGACTTTTTGAAGATTTTGTAGCTTTTATGCTTAAAAAACAAAATCCAAAGATAAGTATATCTACTCAAGTAACAAATAGGCATTTGATAAAAGATGAGAGAAAAGATTGTTTTTTAATGCGACCTGATATTTTGATTAAGCTTAAGGATAAAACAATTATCGCTGATACGAAGTATAAAATCATAAAGGATTTAAGTGATATTAGCCAAGCTGATTTATATCAAGTATTTGCCTATGCAGCAAAGTTTAAAGCTAGTGAAGTGTGGCTTATATATCCACTTTTAGATGATATTTTGCAAGGAAAAACCTTAGAATATAAGCCAGAAATTTTTGAAAACAAAATAAAGCTAAAGCTCCTTTTCGCCCCTTTGCCTTAAATTTAAGCTTTATTTAAGTTCGGGGGGGGTATGATTAGAAAAACAAGAAAGGAGTAAATATGAATAATACAAATGCTAATCATAAAGCTAACCAAGCTAATGCTAATAAAGGCACCCCAGGTCAAAATACAGCTCATTCAAAAGTTCATGGCAATCGTGGTGCACAATTAAATCCAAATAATAAAAAATAATTTAAAAATTCCTATTTTAATCAAAATAGGAATTAATTTTCTTTTTGTAATTCCTATTTCAAATTCTTTTTCAAATTACTTACCCCCCCCCAACCCAAACTCTAAAAGAATTTGGATTAGGAATTAAGAATTAAAACTTATATGAAAAACCAATGTTTCCTTTTAGTTCTTTATCTGAGTTAGTGTATAGATTGCTTCCTAGGTCTATATTAAATGAAGCATTAGGGCTTAGTTTATAATCAACCCCGAAATTAATTCCTACACTAGTATCACCTTTACTTCCATCTACTTTGTTTTGTATTTTAAGTTCATCAATGAAGATTAAATCAGGCTTGTGGTTTAATTCTTTGCTAAGTCCTACTGCTAAATACGCATCAAATACATTAGGCACTTTAAATCCACCTTCTAAAGCAACTCCTAATTCATGCTTTAACTGACTATCTCCTTTTAATACTAAACCTTCTTGATTAATTGCAGTTGGTTTATATGAAGTTAGATGATATTTTAAGCTAGGTTCGAAATATACCTTATCTCCAAATCTAACACCACTCTCAATACTTGCTTCATATACATTGTGGCTTTTATTAGCTTTTACATCTAGCATTTTTGCTTCATAAGAGCTTGCGATATTGTGATAGAAAGCATTAGCACCTATAAAAACATTATTATTAAATTTATTTAGCGCATAAATTCCAAATCCTTTAGAATCAGCATCTGAGCTTAAATTACCTTTAGTCTCAGCTCTACCAACACTAGCAGCTAAACCTAGAGTTAAATCTGAATTATTAAACTCATGAGTCTTATCAATTCCAACGCTCATATTCTTATAGCGGATTGCGTTGTATTCATACTTTGCATAACCCATTTGATTATCAAGCCAAAAACCATTGCCTAATTTATAATCTTTTAAAGCTCTAAATCTTTTACTTAAAGTATTGTTTTTAGTTCTAATTATATAATCAGGGCTTGTTAGAATGAACTTAGCTGTATCTATTGCTTCTTTATCAAACTCAGTAGGTTTAAACATATCGCCAACTTCTACTTCAAGGCTTGTTAGATTATAATTATTGTTTGCACCATTTGCTATGTTAGTGCTATCTGCTCCGCTTATTACACTATCTATGTTTGTATTATTTACTAAGTCTTCTCCACTAACTCCAACACTCCAAACATAACTACCATTAATATCACTAAAGTGCTTGTATTTATCTACTAATTCATACATTGCTAACTTTGATTTATAAGTAACTTTAAAGAAGTCTTCTCCTATGCTTGAAGTTGTAGCTGCTGTTACTACGCCTCCGGTAGGTGTGCTTTGTTTAATGATAGCAACAGGAACGAAACCTTGTGTTAAATTACTTAAATTTGTATTAGCTAATTGAATTCTATTTCCACCGCCAATTGCACCTTCTCTAGCAATTATAGCTCCACTATATCCTTTATATAAAGAATCATCTTCTCCAAATCCATTTCCGTAGATGTAAAATGTCGTATTTGTAGCATTTAAAGTATTAGTTGCAACTTGACCATGAATGCTTGACTTGCTTGTATTTAGTTTATCAGCTCTTATACCACCTTTAATGGTTGAATTATCTACATTATAAGTATTTCCTTTGGTAATATTTGCATCATAAACTTTAGTAGCCGCATCGCTAGCACCTGTTAATAAAGAACTTACATTAGCACTATTTTTAATAGTTGCTATGTTTGCACTAATTTTATTAGAAGTTACATTGATATTATCAATTACTAATCCAGTAGTTACATTAATATCATTTGCTGTTATATCTTTACTAGCACCTTTATTTGCATCGTATAAGAAATCAGCGCTATTTGCTTTAACTATATTAAACTTGTTTCCTTGATATGCAGTAAGCTTATTATCAACATTAAGCATTCCATTAAATGTGCTATTATCTACTTCTGCATTATTGCTTACTTTTGTATCGCCTTTATAAGTAGCATTGCTACTATTTCTTATATCGCTTAGGCTTACATCTTTTTCATAGGTTACTTGATTAGTGAATAAATCACCTGTACCTGTAATAACTGATGAGATTGTTCCATTATTTACATAGATTTCGCCGTGGTTTTCAATAGTTCCTGTGATTTGCGAACCACCTTCTATTAAAACCTTATTAGCTTGGTTTGTTAAAGTTAGATTACCTATGTTTGAATTGTTATCTAGCTTAGCCATTGTATTATCGCTTAGAGTTAGATTAGCAACTTTTGAACCAGAATCAATGATTGCTTGAGTATTGTTTTTTAATTCTAAATCACTAAAAGTAGAGCCACTAATTACTGAACCACAAACAGCTGGATCTTCACAATTAATGCTTACTTTACCACCAAATACTGAGCCATTAGCGTATAATTGTCTTACATCTGTTGTTCCTATAAATTCCGCACCTTTTTCAGCTGCTAAGAAATCAGTTGCTACACTACCCTTAAAGCTTGAACCCGCATTTGCAATAATGCTATCTTTTACATTTACTTTACTTGCTGTATCAAATACTGAACCATTATTTGCTATTAGTATGTTTGAATTAACTTCACTTGTAAAGTTTGCACCAGTGTTTGCTGTAATAGTATCGCTTGCTGTTACTACGCCACTAAAAATTGCTTTATCGTTAGCTATTATTTCTTTTGCAGATACATTGCCTTTAAAATTAGCATTAGCTGATGTTAATGTATCTATAACATCTACTGTGCTAGCAAATTCTGAAGCTGTTGTTCCTACTAAAGTCTCTAAATTATTTGCTTTTACTGAGCTATTAAATTTAGAACCATTACTTGCTGTTAGTGTATTTGTATCGATTGCATTAGCAAAGCTTGAGCTATCAGCTGTGATTGAATTGTTTTTAGTTATTGTGCCACTAAATGTAGAGCCGGTTGCTTTAATATCTGTTGCATTTACAGTGCTTGTAGCTGCAAATGTTGAGCCTGTGTTAGCTTCTAGGAATGCTGAATTTATCGTACCATCAAAACTAGCTCCGTTTGAAGTGATTTTATTAGTTGCTGTTGTTGAGCCTTTAAAGCTTGAACCAGCATTTGCTATGATATTATCGTTTGCTTTTACAGTACTTGTAGTATCAAATACTGAGCCACTATTAGCTGTGATTGTGTTAGCTGTGGTAATTCCACCAAAGCTTGAACCATTGTTTGCAGTGATAGTTCCTGCTGTTACATTGTTTGTAAACTTAGCATTAGCTGATGTTAGTGTGTTTGTAACATTTACTGTGCTAGCAAAACTTGAAGATATTGTTCCTGCTAAGGTTTCTAAATCATTTGCTGTTACAGTGCCGTTAAATATAGCACCATTTGAAGTTAGTTTGTTAGCTACTGTTACATTTCCTTTGAAACTTGAGTTGTTAGTAGCTGTTAATGTATTTGTATCAATTGCTTTTTCAAAAGTTGAGCTATCAGCTGTGATTGAATTGTTTTTAACTATGTTTCCACTAAATGTAGAACCTGTTGCTTTAATATCTGTTGCATTTACATTGCTAGTAGCTGTAAAATTAGAATTAGCGTTTGCTTCCAAGAATGCTGTTTTTATTTCTGCTTCAAATGTAGCACCTGTTGAAGTGATTTTATTAGTTGCACTTACATTGCCTTTAAAATCTGCATTATTTGCCGTAATTGAAGTTGCAATATCTACATTACCACTAAATGTTGATTTGTTATCTGCTAAGGTTTCAAGCTCATTTGCTGTTACTGTGCCACCAAATGTAGCACCATTTGAAGTGATTTTGCTAGTCGCTGTGGTGTTAGCGTTAAAGTTAGAACCATTATTTGCTGTGATTGTGTTTGCAGTAACATCTTTAGCAAATGTTGTATCACTTGCAGTGATTGAGTTAGTAATATTTACACTTCCGTTGAAAGTAGAGTTTGTTCCACTTGTAGTATCTTTTTGGCTAACTAAATCTTTTGCGTTTACTGTGCCACCGAAAGTAGAGCTTGTAGATGTTAGGGTGTTGGTAACATTTGTAGCCCCACCTATATTTGAAGTCTTGATATCTGCTACATTTGCTTTAATTGCACTTGTAGCGTCTAAAGTAGAACTTGTCATATCAAGTTTAGTTTGAGCATTAATCTTAGCGCCTGTTGCATTTGTGCCATTTGTTATGGTAATGTTTTGAGCTCTTAGGTTATGGTTAAGATTTGCCACGCCAGAGTTATTGATAGTTACACCACTTAGGGTTAAATCTGAAATATTTGTATTTGTGCTGTGAGAACCTACAGTTGTATTAGTTAATGCTCCACCACTTATTGTTAGTTTATTGTTGGCTGAACCACTACCATATCCATTTATAGATATATTGTTTAAAGTGCTATTTGTAAAAATAGTTTCTGTGTTAGAATCTAAAACTACATTATGTTTTGACTGATCTGCTGTATTTCTATGCATATTAACACCATCAAATGTATTTTTACCTACAAAATGCATATAACCACTAATGTTTGCATCTATATCGGTTCCTTTACCACTATCATCTTTAGAAAAAGTATTATTTGTATATTTTCCTTGAGCCTTTAACTTACCGCCTTTAAATGTGTTTTCATTTAAGTTAATTTCACTTGTAGTATTCAAACCTACTTCGGTGTTTGTAAATGTATTTTTTGTATAAGTTCCTTTAGCATCTATTTTACTATTTATAATCGTATTACCTTCTGCGACCCCTACAAGTCCAGTTGGTGCATGTATTATAACATCGGTTAAATTATTATTTTGAATGGTGATATCTCTTTTAAGAGTTATACTAGTTCCATTTAATTCACTATTTTTAAGAGATAAATAACCTAAATCAACTTTAATAGTATTATCTGCTTTTACATTGTCAAACCTAACACTTGCATTACCATGAAAAAAAGCATTTTTTATTTCATTTTTTGCTGTTGAAGTTGAATCTCCTATATCTAAATATCCATCCCTTGATTCAAAATCAATTATTTTACTAGCATCAGATACAGTAGATGTAATTTTCTTAATATTTGTAGTACCACGACTATGGACTACTTTAGCAGTTCCATCAGAACTTAACTCTCCTATAATCACATTACCACCTTCTTCAAGAGAAGAATTATTGTTAAGTGTTAATTTGTCTAAATTTGTCTTACCACCAGACCACAATTTAGAATTATCTGCTGTGATATTTTTAAAACTTGTTTCTGTTATATTAATACCATCAGGATTATTATTATTGTTGTTAATTGTGCAATCTGTTGCACTACTTGTGCAAAATGTATCAGGCTTTATCAAAGCTGCATTTAGTTGCCCACTACTAAGAGCTAAACAAGTTAATAATGATAAGCTTAATTTATATTTCATAATAATATTCCTTATTTAATGTTATAAAATCGCTAAAACTTTTAATTTTAATAAAATTATGTTAATTTAAAGTTTTAATTTTATCTTTATATAAGTCTTTTAAAAGTGCTAAGAATTTGAATTATGAATTATGTTACGAGCAATAAGGCTTAAAAGTTTTAATAATATTTTGATATATTAGTTAAAAATTATTTTAAGGGATTTTTATGTTAGAAATTTCTGGTTTAAATCTTGTTATTTTCGTTTTATTAGTCTTAGCTATTTTGTTTTTAAAACTAGCTATCAAAATCGTTTCTCAAAGTGATATTATCATCATTGAAAGGCTTGGGAAATTTCATAAAGAAATAAGCGGTGGATTTCACCTAATCTTCCCTGTACTTGATGTTCCAAGAGCTGTAATAACCATAAGAGAACAGCTTATTTATATAGACAAACAACAAGTTATTACAAAAGATAACGTAAATATATCAGTAGATGGCATAGTATATTTAAAGGTAACTAATGGAAAAATGGCTGTTTATAATGTAGAAGATTATAAAATGGCAATTTCAGCCCTTGCGATGACAACTTTAAGGGGTGAAATAGGTGGAATGAATCTTGATGATACGCTAAGTAGTCGTGATAGATTAAACGCGGCTTTGCAAATGGCTTTATGTGATGCAGCAGATAACTGGGGTGTAAAGATAATGAGAGTTGAGATATCAGAAATCTCAGTTCCAGCAGGTATTGAAGAAGCTATGAATATGCAAATGAAAGCTGAGCGTGAAAAAAGAGCTATTGAGCTAAACGCCGAGGCTAAAAAAGCAGCACTTATAAGAAATGCAGAAGCGCTAAAACAAGAGCAAGTTTTAAACGCAGAAGCAATAGAAAGAATGGCAGATGCTAAAAAATACGAGCAAATTGCTATATCTTTAGGTCAAAAAGAAGCCATTCGCAATATAAATGAAGCAATGAGCGAAAATGTAAACGCAGCTGAGTTTTTACTAGCAAAGGGTAGGGTTGAGGCATTTTTAGAACTTGCAAAAAACGAAAGCAAAGACAAAATAATAGTGCCTTATGAAAGCAGTGAGCTAATCGGAGCTTTGAGTGTTTTAAAAGATTTTATCGGTAAGAAAAAATGATTGATTATATTTTGATAGCTACTGGGTTTGTGTTAGGAATTATTGAGCTTTTGCTTGGTAGCTTTTATGTGATATTTTTTGCGATTGGGTTTTTTATAGTTGGAGTTTTAGGGCTTTTTTTAGAAATTAGTCTTGAAATAAAGCTTGTTTTATGTGTTGTTTTATCGCTTGGTTTGTTGCTTTTATTTAAAAAATTTTTCAAAAAAAATCAAGAGATTGTAAAAGATAACTTTTTAGATGAAAGTGGTTTTGGAGTTATTAAAAACGGCATGGTGTATTATAAAGGTGCTTTATGGCAAGCGAACGAAATCTCACATCTAAAAGAAGGCGATAAGATTAGGATAAAAGGCGTAGAAAATAACAAATTAATCCTTGAATAAAAACTATTAATACCTAATTAGTAATTATTTTCAAGGTTTTTTATTCTACAATTATTTTTACAATTCTTTATTATTTTTTAGTAATTTTATTCGCTCGTAGTAATCAGGCATAAAGCCTAAAAGTTTGTCATAAAAAGCCTTTGAATGATCAGCGTGATATAGATGAGTTAGCTCATGCATAATCACAGCTTCTATTGCTAAAATATCTTTTTTAACTAGCTCGGTATTTAGGTTTATATAAGCTTTTCTTGTATTGCAAGAGCCCCAACGAGTTGTCATTTTTCTAAGCTTTAAAGCTTTTATATCTTTACCCACAATTACACAAAATCTTTTTAAAATCTCGCTAAATATTTCTCGTGATTTTAGTTTATAAAAATCATCTAAAATCTTTTTAGCCTTTTCACTATCTTTTGTAGCTTTTATGATTAGTTTGTCATCTTGCAATAAAAAAGAAGTTCTAATTCCTAATTCAAATTCTAGCTCGTAATTCTTGCCTAAAAAGCTTATTTGATTAGTAGTTTCTTGATTTGCCAAAAGCTCTTGCATTCTTTGCTTAATCCAAGCACTTTTAAGCTCTAAAAATTCTTTTGCTCTATTCATATTTACAAAATACGGCACACTTACTTCAACTAAGCCATATTTTCGCACTTTTATGATTATGTTTTTTATGCGTTTTCTTGTAAATTTTACTTCGTAATTCATGGTTTTAAGCACCCTTTAAGAGTGCTTATTACATATAAAAAATCATAGATAAAACGAACATAAAAATAGTTCCTGCTATCATAGGCACGCTTGTTCTTTTAACTACTTCAAGTGGGGTTTTGCCAACACTACCTGCTACTATCATTATTACAGCTGATACTGGCGAGACTGCTCTTAGCAAGTTTCCAGCTAGTCCCATAGGAATTGATATAGCCAATACATCTATATTTGCAGCCGCTGCAAGTGGCACAAAAAGCGGAGCCATCGCATAAAACAAAGCATTTCCACTACCACTTAATATAACAATCACAGCCGTTAAAAGCACTAAAATAAGTGGTAAAACAAAGCTTATTCCATCGCCTTGAATACTACTCATAAAGCTTTCTAAAGCTTTGATAATTCCTATTGATTGAAGACCTACAACAAAGGTTGTTCCAGCTACAAGTAGTGCAACGATTGAAAGCGCTCCACCCATACCTTTAAAGAATTCTTGTGTTAAATCTAGGCTAAGTCTTATATTTCTTGTTCTAATTAGCTCGCAAACAATAGCTACGATAAATGAGAAAAATACAGCTATTTCAACACTAATTGCAGCACTACTAAATAAATAAACCCCAACTAATAAAAATATCGGAAGTAGTGGTAAAAAGGCATAAATAATTTTTGTAATTGGACTAAATTCTAGCTCTTTTAATTCTTCGCTCTTTATATTATCATCGCTTGAAATCTTTTCTTTGCTATCGCAATATTTTTGCCAAAACAAATGCACAAAAGCCATAAAAATAATAGTTGGAATCGAAACCCTTGCATGATAATTAAATACATATTCGCTTACGCTTAGATTTGCAAACCTTTCTAACTTTACTAATTCTCCTACAACTGCGATATTATCACTTCCTAAAGGAGTTGGCACAATGGTTGCAGTAGTTGCGATAATTCCTGCTGCACTAAGAGTTGAAAGCCCTGATTTTTTCATAATAGGATAAAGTGTAGCAAGTAAAATTATCGCTAGATTTGAAGCACTTGGAACTACAATTGATAATAAATTGCCTAATAAAAACACCACAGGCACTAAAATATAAGGCGATTTTATATATTTTATAGGTTTTATAAGTAGGCTTACCGTTGCATCATTTGCTCTAATTTTATTCATATAAGCTGTATATCCACCTAAAATAAGGATAACAAATCCCGCCTTAGTTAAAATATCTTTAAACTTTATTGCAATTGCTTGAAGTGGGTCAAGCAAAGCAATGCCACTTGATTTAAAGCCCTTAATAGCAATATCGCCACCACTATACATAGCAATATACATAAGAGTAAGACCTACAAAAAACAAGCTTATTTTAATATCAAGGTTTTTAATAAGCATATAAATAATAAGCGAAACGCCTAAAATTGCACTAATATACATAATCATTTTATTATCCTTAAATACACTTGCTAAGCGAGTTTAAAAACCACTCTCTAAAGGCATTTGCATCAATATCGGTGCAAACTTTTGCATTTGCTTCACGCTTTAAATATCCTTTTAAATCCACAACACTAGCACCTCTAGCGTATCCATTTAATTCTATATCTACAAAACATTCGCTAACGCTAAAAAGCTCAGGCTTTAAAAGATAAGCGATAGCACAACTATCATACATTTTAAGCCCTGTATTAAAGCTACCACCACGATATTTTTTAAATAGCGCATTAGCCATTTTTCCAACTTCGCCAAACTCATCAATCTTTGCCATATCTTCAGGATACACAAGAGCTTTAAGTCCTACATCAAGTGTAGCCATTACGATAGGTAGCCCTGAATTAAACACCATCTTAGCAGCTTCTGGATCGGTTGCGAAATTAAACTCGCTTAAAACTCCTTTATTTCCACGAGCTAGTGAGCCACCCATTAAAACGATTTCAGCGATATTATCTTTTACTTCAGGATACATAGAAAATAATAATGCTATATTTGTAAGTGGAGCAATAGGAACTAGAGTTATTTTTTCTTTACTATTTAAAATAGTATCTCTTAGCTCTAATACTGCGTGATTTTTGCATAATAATTCTTGCTTTGGCTCAGGAAAATCAAAGCCGTCCATTCCACTTGAGCCATGCACATTTGATGCGTCTATTAAAGGCTCTATTAAAGGCTCTTTTGCACCCATTGCAACAGGTATATCTTTTTTAAATAAAGCTAGTAATTTTAAAGCATTGTTTGTAACCTTATCAATGCTTACATTTCCTGCAACCGTGCTAATTAGCCTTACATCTAATTCATTAGAAAATAGTGCAATTGCAATAGCTAAAGCATCATCAATACCTGGATCTGTATCTATTATAATTGGTCTTTTCATTTTGTATCCTTAGAAAAATTATTTACTTCATCAATACTTGGAATTGAGCTTTGTGCCCCTAGTTTTAATGTGCTTAGAGCTGCTGCTTTTGAGCCAAAATCTATTGCCTCATCAATTGTTTTTGCATTTGCAAGACTTGCTGCAAGAGCACCTATAAATGTATCTCCTGCTGCTGTTGTATCAATAGGATTTACTTTATAAGCTTTGAAAAACTTTTCAACTTCTTTATTTTTATAAGCACTTCCATCGCTTGAAAGTGTAAGTATTATTTCTCTTGCTCCTAAATCTAATAAAGCTTTTAAACAAGCTTTTGTATCAGTGTTTATATTAGTATAAAACTCTGCTTCGCTTTGATTTACAATAAATAAATCAATGTATTTATAAATATCTTTATCAATTTCTTTTGCAGGTGCAGGGTTAAATATCGTAAATAATCCTAATTCCTTTGCTAGTTTTAAGGCTTCAAAAGTTGCTTTAATATTGCATTCAAATTGAGCGATAAAAATATCATCTTTTTTGATTTCACCCTTTTTATAAAGAGTGTTTAAAATCTCTTTTATTTCATTTTCATCTATGCTGTGATTTGCACCTTTATTGATGATTATGCGATTATCATTATTTGAGCGAATTATAAAAGCTGTTCCGCTACTGCAATTTGAAGAGATTTTTATATTTTCGGTGTTAATTCCATGAGATTTTAGATTGTTTATTAGTGCAGGTGCAAAGGCATCATTTCCAACTGAGCCTATCATTAATACATTTGCCCCTAATTTTTGACAGGCTAAGGCTTGATTTGCTCCCTTACCGCCATCGCTTATTAGTAGGTTTTTACCTTCTATTGTTTGCCCTTGTTTGGGAACTTCGTCGCATTCAATGGAAAAATCCATATTCAAGCTTCCAAAAATTATTATCTTTTTTGACACGATTTATCCTTAAAAAATTTAAAGGAATTATTTAAGCTAAAGAAGATTAAATTAAGCTTATAAAATCAGCAAAAAACTAGCATATTTTTTGTGGAATTTGAATTCGGATTTTGCTTTCATTTAAGAGTTTTAAAATCTAAATTCCTATTTCAAATTCTTTTTATTTTTAGCAAAGATAATAGAGAATTAAAATACAAAATAGGAATTTGAAAAATCAAATTCCTATTTAAAATTAAGATTGAATAATCTTAGGTTTAGAAAACGCTCTTAAAGGTTTAATTACGCCTTTAAATTTCTCAACTTCTACTAATGTTGTATGAGCTGTGTTTGATTGAGCTAGTTTTGATGTTCCTTTATCACGAGTTAGAACATTTACGCAACCATGTTGGCAAAGTGATTTTTTGCCATAAACTTCAGGGTCATACCAAGCACCTTCGCAAATTATAATAGTATCAGCTCTTACAATATCGCTTACTAATGCACCAGCTAAAATCTCACCTCTGTCGTTATAAACTCTTACAATATCTCCTGTTTTAATTCCCCTTGCTTTTGCAGTATCTGGATGAATTAGCATAGGTTCTCTACCATTTACTTCAGCATAATTTCTAATTAAAGAGTTATTTAGCTGAGAGTGTAATCTAAATCTTGAATGCGGACTAATTACTGCTAATGGGTGTTTTTTGGTTTGTTCTTTATTGCCTACCCACTCAAATGGTTCAAACCAAGCAGGGTGTCCTAAACAATCATCATAACCCATTTTTGCAATTGTTGGAGAGTATATTTCAATCTTTCCACTAGGAGTTCCTAATCTGTATTTATGTGGATTTTTTACAAAATCGCTAAGTCTTGTGTAATACTCAGTATCTTTATTCACTTTATCAAATCTAACAAAACCAGCTTCAAGTGCTTCATCAAAGCTTGGCATATTGTATCCTAATGATTTTCCTTGTCTTAAAGCGTCATTATAAATATCTTTCATCCATTCAAGCTCATTAGCCTTACCTTCGGTAAATATTTCTTCAACGCCCCATCTTTTGCAAATCTCTTTACAAATCCAAAAGTCGCTCTTGCTCTCTCCCATAGGCTCAATTACTGGCTTATTTAAGAATATGTATTCACTATTTGTGCTAGCTTCTATATCGTAGCGTTCAGGCTCAATTGCAACAGGTAAAACAATATCGCTTAATTTTGCTTGTGCAGTCCAAAATGGCTCAGCTGTTATGATAGTATCAACTTTTTTAAATCCTTCTACCGCACGATTTACATCTTGATGGCGAGTAAAGAATGAGCCACTTGCATTAAATGCTACTCTTATATGTGGAAGTTTTATTTTTTTACCATTTTGATCAATTACTTTGCCAGGATTTAGCATTGCATCAATACTTCTTGAGCTAGGAATTGTTATATTTTCAAATTTCTTCCAAGGGCTATTTTCATCTCCTAAGTTTTCGCTAGGAACAGAAGCTAAACCTTTAAGAGTAGGTGCTATAAATTTATCAGCGCCTTGTGAATAATATCCTAAGCTAAACTCAAATCCACAACCAGTGCAACCTACATGACCTAGCATAGTAGCTAGTATTGTAATCATCCAGTGAGCTTGTTCTCCATGGTCTTGTCTTTGTATTGCACGGCCTGCAATTATTATTGATTTATTATCACATAAATCATCTGCTAAATCTTTTAGAGTTTTTACATCTACTCCACAAATCGCACTTGCCCATGCTAAATCTTTTTTAACTCCATCGTTTTCGCCCATGAAGTATTCTTTAAATTTATTAAAGCCAACTGTGTATTTTTTAATAAAATCTTTTGCATATTTTCCACTCTCATATAAATAGCAGCACATTCCTATCATCATTGCTGTATCTGTATTAGGGCGAACTGAGATTAATTTGCTCTCAACATAGCGATTTGTGTTATTTGCATATACATCTACGCTATAAGTTTTGATTTTACCAGCTTTGCTTAGTTCTTTTAGCTTTGTGAAATATTCATAGTTTGTATGAGTTGGTGTGCCAACTGCGATTTGATTGGTTACTAGTGGGTCAGTTCCCCAAAATACAACGCTTTTTGCGTTTTCTAAAATACTTTTCCAAGTAGTTGGTGCTTCATAAACTGTGTTTGAGCCAAAAATATGAGGTAAGATTACCATACCAGCACCAGTTGAATAATCTCCACTTTCTTCTACATAACCGCCTAAGATTTTTAACATTCTATGAGCTGTGGTTCTTCCCCAACTAATTTTACCCCAGCCACCCCACCAGTAGCATTCACCATAAATTGCTTCAGGGCCGTATTTATCAAAATTATCTTTAAGTGCTTTTGCAGCTAAATCAAGTGCCTTTTCCCAGCTAACTCTTACGAATTCTTCTTCGCCTCTTAAGTCGTTTTTCTTTTTACCTTCAAGATAGCTTTTTCTAACGCAAGGATATAAAACACGGCTTTCGTTTTGTGTTCTATCAGGAACGCAGTTATTCATAGTGTTTGGGAATTTGTCTCCTTCAAATGGAGTTACGCTTACTATTTGAGAACTATTAATGTTTGCATAAAATGGTCCAAATCTATCAGAAACTAATACTTTTTTATCATCAAAAATAGTATCTTTTACGCCTTCTATTTTACTAGCGTGAAGACTTGCAGTAGTTAGTGCGCTTAGCTTTAAAAAACTTCTTCTTTTCATAATTTTCTCCTTTATTTAATATCTTTTGCGTGATTTTGTAAATATTTAATAATTAAACTTTTGCTAGCCTTATCAAGCTCTACATAACCTGAACTTATCATACTTTCAAGATTTGATGGCCATTGATTTACTGAATATTCTTTCGTATCGTGCAATAAATGACAAGGTGAGCAAGTTTGCTCATAAAGACTTTTTGCACTCTTAAAAATCTCATCTTTATTAGCTACTAAATCGCTTTCATTAAGCGTAAAATTAATGCTTACTTTATGCCAATCTTCGCCATATTCATCTTGAACGAGTTCAAGCATTTTTATATATGGATTTGCATCACCTTTAAATGTAGGGTTGTTATCGTTATCGTGAAAACTCATATAATTTTCAACTTGCATAAAGCTTTTTACAATTTCTTCTTGATAGTTATCATTAACATAACCAATAAGCTCAACATTAGCTTTACCATTATTTATACTTTTAACATTTACAGGGCTTAATAAACTAGCAGTTCCTATAAATTTATTGTCAAGTTTAACTTCAACATCTTTGTTTAAATACATCGTATTTGCAAGAGCAAACGATGAGATAATACAGCTTAAAAATATCTTTTTCATACATCTCCTTAAATTAATTTTAAAATTATTAATTAAAATTATAAGCTTATAAACTTGTAATATTCTTAAAAGAGAATAATATATTTTCTTTAGTTTTAAATGCTTTTAGGAGTGTTTTAGAACTTAAAATAATATTTCAAATTCCTATTTCAAATTCCACGATTTTTTCAAAGAATTTGAAATAGGAATTTAAACTCTTCTATCATAAATGTTTTCTTCGTTTTTGTATGCTAAAAATATAGCTAATAAATCTCTATCATTTTTGATTTTATTTATATCAATTTTATTCAAGCTTTCTTTTATATTTTCGCTCTTACTTTCTATGGGTTTAAAATCATCATCTTTATCTTTTGAAGCTTTCATTACTTCTTCATCAAAATGGTTTTGCATTTCGTTTGCTAGTTTTATAAATTCATTTTTAAAATCATCAAGGCTTAAATCTTCTCTTGCTAACAAATCAGCTAATTTATCACAATAAGCGTCTTTACCACAAGCAAGTCCAACGAAATCTAATTCATTACTAACTTTTAAATAAATGAATTCATTTTCTTTTAAAAGCTGTTTTAAATCTGTATTGTTTTGTCTAAAAATTTGATTATAAATATTATTGCTTGTAGTATCATTTTGCAAGGCTTTTAGCTTTCTAAAAGCAATAAAATCATCATCTTTTAAGCCATATAAAACTTGCGAATTCATCAATTCTTTTTGCAAACTAGCATATAAAAAACCTTCTTGCTTTAGACCTTGCATAGCTTTTTGCAAGGCATTTGGTTCATATACATTAAAATTTTCATCTTTAGGAATATCTTTTAGAATATTGTTTAATTTTTCTTCTTCGGTATCATTTATTAATACATTGTGTTTTTCTGCTATTTGGCTAACTTCTAAGCCTTTATCTAAGTCTTTTTTTAATTCTTTTTTATCAAGCGTATCAAATACTTGTATTTGTTTTATTAATGTTTTTACATTTTGATTAATTGAACTAATTTGCATTTAAACCCCTTTTTTTTATATCGGCAAGTTTTGAATAAATTTAATATTTTTTTAAATATTTACTTTATTTTTTTAAATTGTTTGAAATTATTTAAGGTTTAAAAATGAAAAATATAAAATCAGCAATTTATTCAAACGAACTTTGCGAAATAAATATAGAAATAATGATTCAAAAAGGCTTACCAGCTTTTAATATAGTAGGCTTACCGAGTGCAAGTATTAAAGAAAGCGTTGATAGGATAAAATCAGCCTTCGCAAATCTTGATGATTTTTCTTTACCTTGTAAAAAAATAGTAATAAACCTAAGCCCATCAGATATTCCAAAACAAGGAAGCCATTTTGATTTAGCAATTGCCTTGCTTGTTTATTTTTATGAAAAAGACTTAGATAATGATTATTATGTATTTGGAGAGCTTGGACTTGATGGCAAATTAAAAAGCACTTCAAATTTATTTTCTATATTATTATTTTTAGCAAGTGTTAAACCAAACGCTAAGGTATTAATTCCAAAAGATTTAGCAAATGAAGCAAGTCTTATTTATAATCTAAATTGTTACGCGGTTGATAATTTAAACGAAGCTTTTAGCTTTTTTCTAAGTGAGAATAAAGATGAGTTTAAAATAAATTATAATGAAAATATTTTTAAATCCTTAATCAAAATAAATAATAAAACTTATATAAAAAATACAGAATTTCCATTAGATTTCATAGACATAAGAGGGCAAAATCAAGCAAAATTAGCTTGCAAAATCGCAGCACTTGGAATGCATAATATAATGCTAGAAGGCTCTCCTGGAAGTGGTAAGAGTATGTGTGCTAAAAGACTTGTTTATATAATGCCTCCGCTTAGTATTGATGAAATCTTAGAAAGTAATGCGTATAAGAGTTTAAATAATGAAAAGCTTGATTTTTCATCAATTAGAAGCTTTAGAAGTCCGCATAGAAGTTCAACCATTAGCTCAATTTTAGGCGGCGGGACAAAGAATGCAAGAATTGGCGAAATCGCACTTGCTAATAATGGAGTTTTGTTTTTTGATGAGTTTAGTTATTTTAATAAGCAAATTATAGAAAGCCTAAGAGAGCCTTTAGAAGATAATATAATCAATATTTCTAGGGTTAATTCAAAAATATCTTATAAGACTAAGTTTTTATTTATTTCAGCGCTAAATCCATGTCCGTGTGGCAAATTATTTAAAAAAGAGCAAACTTGCAAATGCCTTGAGCGTGATATTGTTAAATACAAAAGCAAAATCTCAGAGCCTATTTATGATAGGATTGATTTATATGTTGCAGTTGATGAGGTTTCTTATGATGCAAGTTCAAATGTAAGTAGTAAGGAATTAGCAGATGAGATTTTAAAGGCTTTTATATTTCAAAAAGAAGTAAGAAAACAAGATGAATTTAATGGGAAATTAAGTGATTTAGAGATTAAAAAATATTGCGTATTAGACGATAGTGCAAAAGTAATTTTTGAAAAAGCTGTAAAAAATTATAATCTTAGTGCAAGAGCAGCTAATAAGGTTTTAAAGGTTGCTAGGTCTTTAGCTGATTTTGAAGAAAGATTATTAATAAATGAAAAAGATATAAAAATTGCCTTATCTTTTAGATACAAAACAATGAAATAAAATCAAGGAATTTGAATTAGGAAATAAAATCAAATTCCTATTTCAAATTCTTTTTAATTTGTTACTATTTTTAGCTATTTTTTACGACTTAAAAGGATTATGATGAAAGATAAATTAGCCAAATTATATTTAACATTTTTTTATTCAGGTCTTAGCCCTGTTGCAAGTGGCACAATGGGAACAATTGCTGCACTACCTTTTGCTTATTTGTTACTAATTTACACAGCAAAAAGCACTTTAATACTTTTAAGTATTGCAATTTTTATAGCAAGTATTACAATCATTGACGATTACGAAAAAACTCACGAACACGATGCTAAAGAAATAGTAATTGATGAAGTTTGTGGGGTTTTCTTGGCTATTGGTATGAGTTTTAATGGCTCTTGGTGGCATTTTGCTTTAGCTTTTGTTTTGTTTAGGATTTTTGATATTACTAAGCCTAGTGTTATAGGCAGGGTTGATAAAAGAATAAAAGGCGGGCTAGGTGTTATGCTTGATGATTTGCTTGCAGGATTTTTTGCAGGTCTTTTATGCCTTATTATTCAAGGTATTTATTTAAATTATTTAAAGGATTTATTATGAAAAAAAGTTTAATTTTGTTAGCTTCAAGTGCGGCTTTTGCTTTAGATATTGGTGTGGTTTTACCACTTAGTGGAAGTGTAGCAGCTTATGGAAACGCAGCACTTAGTGGAATTAAAGTAGCAAATGCAATGCAACCAACTTTAAAAAATGGTGAAAAGATTAATTTAAATATTGTGGATACTAAAGGCGATAAAATAGAATCAATCACAGCAACTGAGAGAATTTTGCCTAAAGTAAATGCAATAATAGGCGAAATGATTACAGCTAATACAATAGTAGTTATGAATACAGCAGAAGCTAAAAAAGTTCCTGTAATTGCACCAGCTGCAACAAATGATAAATTATTAAAAGGTAAAAATTACGCAGCTAGAGTTTGCTTTAATGATAGTTTTCAAGGTGAAGCTATGGCTAAATATTTATTAGCACAAGGCAAAAAAACTACAATAATAGTAAAAGATCAAGCTACTGATTATTCACTAGGTTTATCAAAAGCTTATAAAAAAGAATTCACAAAAGGTGGTGGAGAAATAATAAAAGAATTAATCATCACAAGTGGGGATAAAGATTTTAATGCAATAGTTGCACAAATTGCTAGCTTAAATCCTGATGTAGTGTATTTACCACTTTATTATCAAGAAGCAGCGCTTTTTGTAAGACAAGCAAAAATTGCAGGAGTAAAAAGTATAATAGCAAGTGCTGATGGCGTTGCTGATGAGCAATTTGTTAAACTTGCAAGAGAATATACAAACAATCACTTATATACAGATAGTTTTGATGCAAATGTTCCACCAACAGAACTTAGTAAAAAATATTTAGAAGAATATTCAAAAGCTTATAATGGTGCAGTTGTTTCAAACTTTGCTGCTATGGGAGCTGATGCTTATTTTGTATTAGTAGAAGCTGCTAATCGTTGCCAAGAAGTTACAAGTGAATGTATAAATCAAGAAATCAAAAAGACAAAAGATTATGAAGGCGTAAGCGGAGTAATTAGTATAGATAATACTGGCGAGACTAAAAGGTCTTTAATTATTAAAGAAGTAGTGAATGAACAAGCAGTTTATAAAGACACTATTAAGTAAGGGATTTTGATGAAAAAATTATTATTTTCTTTAGCACTACTTAGCTCTTTAAATGCAGAGGTGCTAAGAGTTGCAACAGCACCAAATTATCCTCCCTATGAATATTTGGAAGATAATGAGTTAAAAGGTTTTGATGTTGATATTGTAAAAGAGATTGCAAAAAGAAATAATTTAGAATTAGAGTTTAAATATATGGATTTTGATGGGCTTATCCCATCACTTAAAAGCAACAAAGCTGATTTAATAGGTGCTTTAATGAAAAGAACACCATTAAGAGAAAGAGCGGTTGATTTTACGATTAATTTTAAAGATAGTTCAAATTATTTTTTACAAAGACTAGAATTAGGTAAAACTCAAAATCTTGAAAATTGCGAAAATATAGATTTTTCAAATACTATTTTTGGTGCAGAGCTTGGCTCTATTCAATACGATATTGCAAAAAAGCTTAGCAAACAAGTAATGGGCTATAACAATTCAAGCATTAGCATACTAGCTTTAAGAAATAAAAAGGTTGATGTTATTGTGCTTGATAAGGTTGCTGCTCTTAACTTTTTAGAAAAAAATGAAGATTTAGATATTTTTTGCGATTATAAAGACAGTGATTCTCAAGGATTTGCGATAAATAAAGGAAATACTAAGTTACTTGAAATGATAAATAAAACCTTACAAGAAATGCTTGATGATGGCACAATAAATGAAATTAGCAAAAAGTATAAAATAAATTAATGCTAGTTCATATTTGTTGTAGCGTTGATTCGCACTTTTTTTTACAAGAATTAAGAAAATTAATGCCTGATGAAGAACTCATCGGGTATTTTTATGATCCAAATATTCATCCTTTAAGCGAATATGAATTAAGATATTTTGATGTAGCAAGATCTTGCAAGAAATTAAATATAAAGCTTATTAAGGGTGAATATAATTTCGCTGAATGGTTTAATTTCGTAAAAGGCTATGAAAACGAGCCTGAGCGTGGCAAGAGATGTTCTAAATGTTTTGATTTTAGAATGCAAAGCTCGGTTGAAATGGCTTTAAAATTAGGACAAAAATCATTCACAACTACACTTTTATGCTCTCCTAAAAAAGATTTAGAACAATTAAAAGTATCGATGCAAGAAGCTTTAAAAGGGACTAATTTAGAGTTTTTTTGTGTAGATTTTAGAAAAAATGGCGGAACACAAAGGCAGTTAAAATTAGCAAAAGATGATTTATTGTATCATCAAAATTATTGTGGCTGTATTTATGGGCTAGTTCAGCAAAAAAGCGAAGAGCATTTAATAAAAGAACTAAGCTCAAGCATATACAAAAACCTTATTTTACCTGCTTCAATAGAAGAGAAATTGCAACTTTTTAAAAAGATTGAAAAAGATGAAAAGAGCAATAAAAACATAAGCATTATTAGGGAAAAATTCTTAAATTATCGTTTGCTTTATGCAAGAATTAGTGATAATGAAAAATACTTAAGAGCTTTTGTGTTGTTTTATTCTCATTTTAAATCAAGGAAAATTAATCTAAATCTTGATAACTCAAAAGATTTTATAATTTGCAATAAAGATGAATTATGTTTAATTAGTTTTAAAAAGGCTAATGAGTTTTTTAAATACAAAGATTTTAATGAGTTTTTGAAAAATCCACCAAGTATTAAAAAACAGATAAGTTTTAGAGCAAAACTATTTAACCACTATAACCTAAGTCCTATTATAATTTTAGATGAAATACCAAAAAAAATTGAAATCATCGCAAAAAGTATAATCTTTGAAGATGTTAGATTGATACAAGGAAAATAATGCAATTAAGCTCAAGTGATTTAAATATTTTATTATTTATTTCTTTTGTTGTGTTTTCATCTCCTTATATAGCAAAAATTACAAGTTTGCCTATATTAGCAGTAGAAATTATTTTAGGAAGTATTGCGGGTGCTTTAGGAATAATTACTAAAACTCCTGCTTTTAGTTTAGCATCTAGCATAGGATTTTGTTATTTGATGTTTATTGCTGGGCTTGAAGTTAGTCTTAAAGAATTTATAAAGTTAAAAGCAGATGAGCTAAAGAAAATATTTTTATTTTACTTTATTTTATACTCCTTAGCTATTAGTGTTGCCTTAGTTTTAAAACTTAGTTTGGTGGTTGCTATAATAATTCCTGTAATGAGTATTGGTCTTATTAGTATTTTGTATAAGGATTATGAAGTTACTCCAAAATGGCTTAGTTTTGCTATGGTTTTAGCAGCACTTGGAGAAGTTATAAGCATTATTTTAATAACACTTCTAAATAGCTTTTCGCATTCTAGCGATTTAATTAGCGTTATTACTTCTGTATTATCAATCGTGTTCTTTTTAGGAATATTTGTTGTAATTTATTATATTTTTAATGCGATTTTTTGGTGGTTGCCTTGGCTTAAAGAGATTTTAATGCCTGATTATGATAAAGCAGAAAGAAATGTAAGACTTAGCCTTGCTTTATGGATGTTAGCAGTTGCTTTAATGCTTTATTTTGATTTTGAAATAGCTTTAGGAGCGTTCTTAGCTGGTATGTTTATATCAAGCTTTTTTGGTCATAAAAAGGATTTAGAACATAAATTAAGCTCTTTAGGACATCCTTTTTTAATACCTATATTTTTCGTTTATGTTGGACTTAGTCTTGATTTTAGCCTTGTAAATTATGAGCTTATTTTTATGGCATTTGCGATTTGCTTTACAATGCTTATTTGTAGGCTTATTAGCTCTTTTGTATTTTATAAAGATTTTAAAATATCTTGTATTTTAGTAGCATTTACAACTTGTATGCCACTTACATTGCTTATTGCTATTGCTACTTTAGGTAAGAAATTAAACTTAATTGATGATTCTTTTTATTTAGCTTTAGTTTTATCTTCGCTTATAGAAGCAGTTTTATTTATGTGGGTTATTCCTAAGATTTCGTTACTTATTGAAACAAGAAAACAAAAATCAAGATAGCTTTTTACTAAATTTCACAAATTCTTTTTAAAATAGTAAAAATTAAAAAGGAGACAAAATGGAAAAAGCAAAATTAATTTATGATGGTAAGGAATTTGAATTTGATGTTCTTAGCGGAACTAGGGGTGCAAAATCTATTGATTTTTCATCTTTATATTCAAAAACAGGGGCATTTTCTTACGATGAAGGGCTAACAAGCACAGCAACTTGTAAATCAAGCATTACTTATATTGATGGAGAAGCAGGGGAATTAAGACATCGTGGTTATTCTATTGAATGGCTTGCAGAAAATAAAACATTTTTAGATGTAGTGCATTTGTTATTACACAAAGAATTACCAAGCCCTGAGAGATTAGAAGCGTTTAGATATGAGCTAAAAAAAAGAAGTTTTATTCACGAAGGTATGCATAAATTATTTGATGCTTTCCCTGATAATGCTCATCCAATGGCAGTTATGCAAGCAGCAGTTGCCGCACTTTCAACCTTTTATCCTGATCATTTAAATATGGATAAGCACGAAGATTTTATGGAAATGGCAGCTAGAATTGTGGCAAAAATACCAACAATAGCAGCAAGTGCGTATCGTTATAAAAACGGCTTTCCTATGGCATATCCAAATCTTGATCGTGGATTTACAGAAAACTTTTTATATATGTTAAGAACTTATCCATACGAGCATGTAAATCTAAGACCTATTGAAGTTAAGGCTTTAGATACCGTTTTAATGCTTCATGCTGATCACGAGCAAAATGCAAGCACAAGTGTGGTTCGCTCAGTCGGTAGCACTCATGCACATCCATACAGCTGTATAAGTTCAGCTATCGGTGCATTATGGGGGCATGCTCATGGGGGAGCTAATGAAGGTGTTATTAGAATGCTTGAGACTATCGGCACACCTGATAGGGTTGATGAGTTTATTAAAAAAGCAAAAGATAAGAATGATCCATTTAGATTAATGGGCTTTGGTCATAGAGTTTATAAGAATTTTGACCCAAGAGCAAAAGTTCTTAAAAAACTAAGAGATCAATTAATTAGCGAAATTGGAATTGATGCAAACTTTGTAAAAGTTGCAACAAGAATTGAAGAAATAGCTTTAAATGATGAGTATTTTGTAAGCCGTGGATTATATCCAAATGTGGATTTTCATAGCGGCTTAATATTAAAAGCTTTAGGAATTCCTAATGAAATGTTTGCTGTTATGTTTGTGGTTGGTAGAATTCCTGGTTGGATTTCACAATTAGTTGAACAAAAAGAAAGTCCTTTAAAAATAGTTCGCCCAAGACAAATCTACATTGGAGACTAAAAGAATTTGAATTCGGAAATTCCGAATTCAAATTCCATTTACAAATTAAGCTTTAAAAGCTTTATTTTGCAAGGTTTTTATAAAAACAAAAAACATAAAATTAAATTATTATTGTTAGATTCATTTTTACTTAAATTATTTATAATCAAGAAAAATAAAAAAGGATAAAAAATGCGTATTAGACAACCACATATTCCTTATGTTTCAAATAAAATTTCACTAGATTTATTAAATTCAAATTTCATAAAATTAGTAAATGGACTTGAACCTGCTAAAGAAGTTATCACTAAAATAATCACTGCTTTGGTGTTAAAAGAAAAATCTTTAGATGAAAAAGTGAATGAAATTTTAGCAGAGCAAGAAAATCAAATGGATTTAATGCAAGTTGATAGAAAAAATATGTTTTGGCTACTTAAGAAAAAATTAGCAGATGAGTATAAAATCCAAATGAATTATGAAGATAGATACAATGCTTTATCTCACGCTATTTTAGATGCTTTAGTAGATGAAGATTTAATTAATTTCAATGTATCGGAAAATAGAGTAAAAAATGTAATTTATTCAAGTATGATTGAGTATTTAAAAACTTATGAAGATATTGAAGATTTAGTTTATGATAAGATTAGTAACTACAAAAGAAAGATTATTCCTGGTAGTGAAGAATATGATTTAATTTATGAAAAGCTTTATGAAGAAGAGCTTAAGAAAAGGAAAATGCTATAAATAATCTCCTTAGCACCTTTGCACTAGGTCTAGGTCTTAGTCTTACCCACTGCTTTTTTATGTGCGGTGGGATTTTGATATTATTTAACCACAATAAAAGCACTTATTTTGATATATTTACCTATCATTTTTTTAGAATAATTGCCTATGTTTTAATAGGAATTATTGCTTATTTTTTAGGGTATTTTATAAACTCACTTAATTTACAGATATTTTTATATTTCTTTTTGGGTGCGTTTTGCGTGTTTTTGGGTTTTGCCTTGATAGTTAAAGGCAATTTATTAGCCCTAATAGAAAATCAATTTATTTATAAAAAAATAATTCTTTTATTATCAAATAAAAAAACTTCTAAATATAAAGGCTTTATATTTGGCTTTTTAAATGGGCTTTTTCCTTGCGGTTTGGTTTATTTTTTTGTAGCAAAATCAATGATAGCAAAAAGCTTTAATGAAGCTTGGCTTAATATGTTTGTTTTTGGGCTTAGCACTTTACCTGCTATGCTTTTAGGCGGAGTATTTGTAAAAGAGATTAGAAAAATTAAAAATATTCAATATTTTTTATTTGCTTTAATTATAGTTTATGGATTTTATTTATGCTATTTAGCACTTAAATTAAGTAGGTAATATGTATAGATTAAATGAGTATAAAAACGCCATAGAAAATACAAATATAGTTTCAAAGACAGATATAAATGGCATTATCACTTTTGTAAATGAAGAATTTTGCAATCTATGCGGCTTTAGTAAAGAAGAATTAATAGGGCAAAATCATAATATAATTCGTCATCCAGATACGCCAAAAAGTGCTTTTGAGAAATTATGGAATACTATTTTGCAAGGCAAGGTTCATAAAGGCATTGTAAAAAATAAGAAAAAAAACGGAGAAGCATTTTACGCTCAAACTACTATTATTCCGATTTTTGATGAAGATGGAAGTATTTTTGAATTTATCGCAATTAGAAGCGATGTAACAAAGCTTTTTACATTAAACGAAGAGCTTACAAAGACCAAGCAAGAGCTTATGAGATTAAATGAGAATTTAGAACAAGTTGTAGCCCAAAAGACTAATTCGCTAAGGATTTTAAATGAAAATTTAGAGAAAAAAATAGAAGATGCTATAAGTCAAAATAACGCTCAGCAAAAAATCATTTTTCAACAAAATCGCCAAGTAATTTTAGGTCAAATGCTAGAAAATATAGCTCATCAATGGAGACAACCTTTAAATGAATTATCTTTAGCGATTTATTTATTACATAATGAGAAAAAAGATAAACATTATAAATTGTGTCAAAAATTAATTCAAAATATGAGCCAAACCATTAATGATTTTAGAAATTTTATCAACCCAAATACACCATTACAAAGCTGTAATCTTCCTAAAATTATTAAGCAAAGTTTATATATAAGCAATCAAGCACTTAAAAAAGCTAATATAAAATTATTTTTTAATATTGATAAAAATGCTTACAAAACTCCTATTCAATGCAATTTTAATGAATTAGTGCAGGTCTTAGTAAATATTATTAATAATGCAAAAGATGCCTTGCTTGAAACTAATATTAATAAAGAACTTAGATTTGAAGTGCTTGTAAAAGACAAGGAACAAATTTTAAGGATAATTGATAATGCAGGTGGAATAAAAAGTAATATAATTGAGCATATATTTGACCCATATTTTACAACAAAGCATAAAAAACAAGGAGTTGGCTTGGGTCTATATATTTGTAAGCAAATTTTAAATAAAATTAATGCTGAAATTTTTTGCTCTAGTGAAAATGGGCGAACTTGTTTTGAGATAATTTTTAAAGGAGATTAATGCTAAGTGTTTTAATAGTTGAAGATGAAAAAAATATAGCACTTTTAATGAAAGATATACTTTCTTCTATATTTTCAGAGATTTATTATGCAAATGATGGTGTAAGTGGTTTAAATAAATTTAAAAAATTAAGACCTGATATGGTAATTTGCGATGTTTTAATGCCTTTAAAAGATGGACTTAGTCTTGCAAAAAGTATTAAGGATTTAAGTCCGAATACTCCTATAATCATAATATCAGCACATAGTGATAAAGAAAAATTACTTAAAGCAATTGATATTAATGTTAATAAATATTTGATTAAACCAATTATTCCTGAAGAATTAATCGCAAGTGTAAAAAGCCTAATAAAAAATCTAAACAAAACAGCTAGTCTAGGCGAATACACAATAGATTATGTAAAATCTAGCTTTAAAACAAAAGATTACGAAGTAGAGCTTACAAGAAAAGAATTAGCTTTATTAAAAGCACTTAGTGAGCCTATCGGCAAGGTTGTTAGTCTTGAAGAGATTAAAGAAATTTGCTGGGGTAAAAGCGATGTAAAAGATGGTTCGGTAAGAACTTTCATAAAGCGTTTTAGAGATAAATTAGGGGTAAATATAATAAAAAATATAACTTCAACAGGATATAAAATAGTTCTATAAAATAGAACTATTATATTTATTTCCTGCTTTTATATAAATAATATTTGAATTATGAATGTTTGTATTTATTGCTTCTTCATTAGGTGTTGCTTTTCCTATTAGTAATGATTTTACTGAATCGTAATTTAATAAAGTTTTGCAAAGCTCACCAGGATTATCTGTCTTTTTAATAACAATATATTCTTTAAAAGTGCTAAATTGCAAACATTGTTCTGATTTAATAAAAAACCATTTGTTTTTATCAAGCCCAACTTTAGTCATTAGAGCAATATCAATGAATTCATTGTTTGTAGAATAGTAAGTATCTATATCGTTGATTAAGGTTGCTAGATTTCTTATAGATTTTGACATTTCTGCTTCGCTTTTTGAGCTATTTACTTTTAAAAATATTAATACCAATAAAGCTAAAACTACTACACAAACTACTATTATTTCTATTGCTAAGGCTTTCTTTTTCACTTGCAATTCCTATTTGAAATTCCTAAAATTCCGGCGTTTGGTAGTTTAAAGCTTCTATCTTTAGCATAAATTCTTTCATTATTAATTAAATCATATTTCCAAATAGGTGCATTTTGTTTAAAGTCTTCAACAAATTCAGCAAAAATACTTAAGCCATTTTTTCTATGAGAACTTGCAATTCCTGCAAAATAAGAGCATTCGCCTACTAAAACATCACCTTTAGTGTGAGCAAAAAATAATTTTACATTTAAATCTTTTGTTTTTTCACACCAAGCATTAAACCATTTTTTAAGTAGAGGTTCGTATATATCAAAACTAAGACCATTAATATCACCTTCAGCTCTAATTATCCCACTAAAGCTTAAGAAAGCTCCGTAATTTAATTCTTTACATATCCCACAAAATTCATTATATAAAGCTCTTTCATCAAGTGCTTTTGTATGTATTTGAAAATTATTCATATTTAACCCCCGCATACAGGTGGTAGTATGCTTATGATATCTCCATTTTTTAATTCATATTCTAAACTATCAATGAAACCATCATTAACAGCTATTGCGCTAATTTCTAACCATTCTTTTAAATCTTCGTGTTTTAATAATTCTTCTTTTAGTTCGTAAATATTTTTTACATCTAATTCCAAACTATCTTTATTGATAGGTCCTAAAAAATTAATTTTTACCATTTTCATACACCTTTTCTAATAAAATATTTTCAGGAACAGGTCTGCTAAAATAATAACCTTGATACTCATCGCAACCTAAATGCTTTAAGAAATTTAATATTTCAATATTTTCAACGCCTTCAGCAACTGAACGCTTATTTAAGTATTTGATGATATTTACAATAAATTCAACTAATTTTCTATTTCTTTCGTTTGTGTCAATGTTTTGTATAAAACATTTATCAATTTTTACAACATCAAAATCCAAATCTTGATCGTTTAAATAAGATAAAGAGCTATATCCTTTACCAAAATCATCCATAGATAAGCCTACATTAAGCTTTTTAATTTTATCTATGATAGCTTTACTTGTTGCATTTTCTATTGAAAAGCTTTCTGTGATTTCAAACTCAATTAATCTAGGCGGTATTCCTTGAATGTTTTTTTCAATTGTATGAACTATACCTTCGCTTAATAGTTGTTTTGTGCTTAAGTTTATACTTAATTTTAATTCAAGTCCTTTTGCTAGCCATCTTCTTTGAGCATCACAAGCCATTTTTATAATTTCATTACCTAATGTTATGATTAGGTTGCTTTTTTCACAAATATTAATAAATTGATCCGGATATACTAAAGTATCGCCTTTTTGCCATCTAACAAGAGCTTCTGCTCCTATTATTTTGCCAGTTTTACAATCAACTTTTGGTTGATAATGTAATAAAAATTCTTTATTAATTATGCCGTTTCTTATATCTCTTTGAAGAGTTAGATTCTCTTCATTTTGTTTGCCTATTTCTTTAGTATATACGAAAACACAAGTATCACCACTAGCTTTATCGTTTTCTATTGCTAAATCTGCATTTCCTATACATTCATGTAAGTCTTCGCTATCTTTTGGATACAAGCTACAACCTATTCTTGCATTTATTCTAAATGGTTCATATTCTATCAAATCATCGTTTGATGTGATTTTAATACTTCTTGCAGTTAGTTTTTGATGATAATTTTTAGCTATTGCGTAATAATCTTCATCTTTATTAACTTCTACTATTAATAAAAATTCATCAGCTGAAATTCTTGCTAAGCATTCAAATTTATTTTTATTTTGTGTGAATTTGTATTTATCATATTTTATATAATCTAGGCATTCTAAATGTTCATTATCACCTATTGCCAAGCCTTTTAAATTAGCATAAAGTCTGTAAGCAACTATTTTAAGTATTTCATCTCCAAAATGTCTGCCATACATAGAGTTATAAACTCTAAATTTATCAATATTAAAAAATAAAAATAATAGTAATTTATCATCTTTTTTAGCGTATTGTTTAAGGCTTTCATTAACGCTTATCATATTCATAAGTCCTGTTACACCATCTACATAAGCTTGTTTTTTAATATTTGTATCTTTTGTTTGGATTTGTCTAATAAATCTAAGCAATGCGTAGCTTAAGGTTCTAAACTCTTTAAATGCAAAATCATTATTAAGTTTTTTATCTTTATTAAAATTAGAAATTTGTTTATTTAACGCAACGTCAAAATGCTTAGCCGCGAGCTCTATTTGTGATTTTACTTCTCTTCTTTTTCTAACCAAAAAAATCCATAAAGCAACAAAGCCTATGCAAATAGAAAAGCATAAAAACATTCCTTGCATCAAGAATGATTTAAATCTTTTATTTTTAGCTTCTTCTAAATTAGCTTTTAATACATCTTCTTTAATTGTAAATTCTAAAGCTAGCCACCAGTTTTTATCATAACAAGTAAAAGCCTTACTTTCATATACACAATACCATTTTTCATTACCTAGGAAATTAAAACTATCATCTAATTTTCTTACTTTAAAGTTTGAAATTTGAGCATTATGAAGATTTTTTATATTATTCAAAGCAACTATTGTTTGGCTTTCTTGATATTTTTTTTCATCTATACTAAATTTTACAATCTGATTATCAGCAATTTCCATATATCTTGCATAATAAATGTAGTTTGGATCAATTCCATTTGATACATCTATTCTGATAGGATATTTCGTGTTAGCTTGAACGAATTTTAAAGCTTCTTGTTTGTTTTCATGGGTTGTAATATATTCGTTAATAAAATTATAAGTGCTATCAATAATCTCTTTTGTGCTATCGAAAATATAGTTATATTCAGCATCTAAATATTTTTTAATATTTTTTATTTCTTCTTTTATGTATTTATTAGATGATAGATTGATTTGTTCGTTATAATCTTTTTCTAAATTGCTGATTTCTTCGTTATAATTTGCTTTAATTACGAAGATTCCTATTATAAAAATAAGTACAAAAAATACTATAGAATAAAGAGTTAAGCTCTTAATTGACTCTTCTAAAATTGACTTTCTTTCTTTCATAAAATACCTGATATATTGTAAAATTAAATATGATATTATAGCAAAATTATTAATATTAAAAGGATTTTTTGATGATTTATAATGAAAATACAATAAATACTCCAGTTTATGTTTGCTATGAAAACAAGCTTAAAAATAATCTTGAGATTTTCAAAAGAATTCAAGAAGAAACCGGTGTAAAAGTATTATTAGCTTTAAAAGGCTTTGCATTTAGTGCTGCTATGCCTTTAGTTAAAGAATACCTTCAAGGTTGCACTTGCAGTGGATTGTGGGAGAGTATGTTTGCTAAAGAATATGTTGGCAAAGAAGTACATACTTATGCTCCTGCATTTAATGAAGAAGATTTAAAAGAAATTATAAAAATAAGCAATCATTTAGTTGTTAATTCATTAAATGAATACAAAAAGGTTAAAAAATTGCAAAACGAAATTCCTGTTTCAAATTCTTTAGGAATTCGTTGTAATTTAGAGTTTTCTCTAGCTCCAAGAGAGATTTATAATCCTTGCGGAAAATATTCAAGATTAGGAATTAAAGCAAAAGATTTATTAGAAAGTGATATTGTGGTTGATGGCTTACATTTTCACGCACTTTGTGAAGAAAGTTTTGAGAGTTTAGAAAGTGTTTTTGCAGTATTTGAAGAAAAATTTTTAAAGCCATATCTAGCAAAACACCCTTTAAAATGGATTAACTTTGGAGGCGGTCATCATATTACTAAAGAAGGCTATAAGATTGATGAATTAATTAAGTTTTTAAAAGAAATTAAATCTAAATATAAGCTTGAAATATATCTTGAGCCAGGCGAAGCTGTTGGCTGGCAAACGGGCGAATTAGTAGCTAGTGTTTTAGATATTATTGAAAATGAGAAAAAAATCGCTATTTTAGATATTTGTGCAGAAGCTCATATGCCAGATACAATCATTATGCCTTATACAAGCGAAGTAAAGAATGCAAAAATCTTAGCAAGTCGTGATGAGCTAGCAGATGTTAAAAGCACTACAACTAGCTATGTTTTAACGGGAAATTCTTGTCTTGCAGGCGATATTATGGGAGAATATGAGTTTAATCAAGAATTAAAAATAGGAGATAGGGTAGTATTTTGCGATCAAATTCATTACACGATAGTAAAAAATACAACTTTTAATGGGGTAAAACTACCTAGTTTAATCTATGTTGATGAGAAAGGTAACATTAAAAATCAAAAAGATTTTAATTTTAATGATTATTCAAGGAGAAATTAAAATTATTTTGATATAAATTAAAAAAATATTTTATTTTAGGAAGATATTATGAGAAAGTTTTTTTTACCAGCATTTTTATTTGCCTGTCTTAGTGCTAGTGATTTAACTACAATAGGAAGAGTTGAAAATATCACTAGCTACAAATTAGGGCATTTATGGACGCTTTTAGCTTCAACTTATATTGCACCTTTAGCGCTTATTGTATTAATTGCAGTTTTAAGTGCTTTTGCTCTTCATTATATGGTAATAGGACCAAAGACATTTAGTCATGAAGGCAAGAAAATTTATGCCTTTTCATTGTTTGAGCGTGGTTTTCACTTCATTGCTGCACTTGCTTGGATAATTCTAATTCCAACGGGTTTAATTATAATGAATGGTCATTTTTTTGGTGGCGGTGTATTCGTTAGGCTTTGCAAAAATCTTCATGGAATTGCTACGATTTTATTTTTTATTTCAATTATTCCTATGTTTTTTTGCTGGATAAAAAGAATGCTACCTGCAAGCTATGATATAAGATGGCTTATGATAGTTGGTGGATATTTAAGCAAGGTTAAAAGACCTGTTCCAGCTGGTAAATTTAACTTCGGTCAAAAAATGTGGTACTACATTGCAGTATTTGGTGGTGCTATTATGATAATTACCGGTGCTTTTATGTTCTTTTTGGATTTTCAAAGTGAATTTTTACAAAGCACGTTTGGCTTAAGTCATATTAATATTTTAAGACTTAGTGCAATAGTTCATAATATTTTAGGAATTGTTTGTGCTGCTATGTTTTTTGTTCATTTATACATGGCTGTTTTTGCTATCAAAGGCTCAATTCATGCAATGATTACAGGCTATAAGGAAGAAGAAGAAGTTTATATCCTGCACTCATATTGGTATAAAGAGCTTACTAAAAAAGGCGAAATAAGCCCAAGTTATAGCTATGAAAAATAAAACACCTAAAATTAAATTTTGGCTTGAAGATAACGGCGAAATTTTTGGAAAAGGAAATTATGAAATATTAAAAGCCATTGAAAAATATGGCTCAATAAACGAAAGCTCTAAGCAACTTCACATGAGTTATAAAAAAGCTTGGAGCAAGAAAAATAGCACAGAAAAATTCTTAGAAGGCGATATATTTATTAGCAAAAAAGGTGCTAGTAAAGATAGCGGAACAATTCTTAGTGCTAAAGCAAAAGAATTTATGCAAAAATATGAACTTTTAGAAAAAGAGTTAGAAGAATTTGTAGAAAAAAGATTTGATGAATTATTTAGAAAGGAATAAAATGAAATTAGATTTTAGCGGCAAGGCTTGTCCGATACCTGTAATTGAAACAAAAAAAGCTTTATTAAACCTAGATTTAAATGAAACACTAGAAATAATCGTAGATAACGAAGCGGCGAAAGAAAATATCACAAGATTATTAAAGAATTTAAATCAGGAATTTGAAAATGACGGCTTTACTTTTAAACTTCAAAAAAGCAAGATAAATAAAACAAAAAGCGAAAGCAAAAAGCAAGAAGGAATATTCTTAAAATCTCAAAAAGTAGGCGATGGAGAACTAGGTGCAATGCTATTAGTTGGTTTTTTAACTGCTGTTAAGGAAAGAAATATTCAAAAAGTAGTACTCATAAACGATGCGATTTTTATAGCTTGTGATGAAAACCATCCTGCTTTTAATGCTTTAAAAACTTTAGCAGATGATGGAGTAGAAGTTTTATGTTGTGCGAATTGCTTGAATTATTTCTCACAAAGTCCAAAAATCGGCAGAAGTTCAAATGCAGTTGAGATAATTGATACATTATTTGATACAAATATGGTAACTCTATGAAACTAACAAGCCTTAGTATGCACGCAGGTTGAGGGGCTAAACTAAGTCAGGCTGACTTACACAATGCTTTAGGCTCGATTAAACCTAGCGAGTTTGTTTTAAGCTCAACTACTAGCAATGAAGATGCTTGTGTTATTGATTATCCTAAGATTATTAAGCAAGAGAGTGATTTTGCCTTAGTTCAAACGCTTGATTTTATTGCACCTATTGTTGATAATGCTTATGATTATGCTGTAATTGCTGCGGCAAATTCTCTAAGCGATGTTTTTGCAATGGGAGCAAAGCTTATTAGTGCTTTAAATATTGTAGCTTTTAGCGATTGCTTGCCTAAGGCTATGCTAAGCGAAATGATAGCAGGGCTTAACGATACTATAAATAAGGCTGGTGGATTTTGTGCTGGTGGGCATACGATTAGCTCAAAGGAAGTTTTTTTAGGTCTTAGTGCAACTGGCTATGTAAAAAAAGATGAGTTTTTAAGCAATAATACTGCTAAAATAAATGATGTTTTAATTGCTACAAAACCACTTGGAACAAGCCTTAGTGCAATGGCTATTAAAGCTGATATTGATAATGATTTTAGCGAATGTATAAATGGTATGAAGAGCTTAAATAATAAAGCTTTAGAAGTTTTAAAAGATATTAAAATCAATGCTTGCACTGATATTACAGGCTTTGGTTTATTAGGTCATTTAAGCGAAATGCTAAACGATGCAATTAGCATTGAAGTTGAAAGCTCGGCGATAAGGTATTATAAAAACACTTTAGAATTCGCTGCTTTAGGATTGTTTGGGGCTGCTAGTTATTCAAATAAATCTAGTTTAAAAGGCATTGTAAAATCATTTTTAGAAGATGATTTGTTGCTTTATTCACCTGAGACAAGTGGTGGGCTAATAATAAGTCTAAGCCAAAAAGATAGCCAAAAAGCACTGGATTTGCTAAATAACGCAGGTATAAATGCCTATGCTTTTGCAAATATTACTCAAAGACAAAACGAAAAAATCATAATCTATTAAGGAATTTAAAATAGGAATTAGATGATTGATAGTGTGATTTATTGCTTCAAATGGACTTTATATTATTTGCATGAATATAGATTTACTATAATGTTAGTAATGTTTTTTAGTTTTTTTACTTTTTATGTATTCTTTATAAAAAAACTTGAAATTTTTATAAAAGGTAAAAATAAAAAACTTAAAGAATTAGAAAAAACAAATAAAGAATATCAAGAAAGTTTAGAATATTACGAATCAATAACGCAAAAGTATAAAGATAAAATCAAAGCTTACGAACAAGATATTCAAACCCTAGTGCAAGAAAAACCAAAGCTAAATCTACAAGCAAATTACGAAAAAGGCAAAATATACGAATATAAAATAAAGTTATATTATGAGAGTTTAGGTTATAGAGTATTTCCAAACGGATATATTAATGGTAAGCGTGATGGCGGAGTGGATTTGATTGCTTATAAAGGTAGTGAAGTAAGACTAATTCAAACGAAATGTTATAAAAATCCTCCAAGACAGCATTTGTTAAGATTATTTGTAGGAGATTGCACTTTACATATTAAGAAAAATATTAAATTTTTAAAAAATAAAGATATTTACAAAGATTTTATTACAAGTTGCGAAGAGATTGATTATGGAGTAAGTGAATTTTTGAAAGAAAATCCCGAAGAAATAAATTATCAAATCAAAAGATTTGCTAACGAATAAATAAATCATATTTATTTAATTTAATGCCTAAAAGAATTTAACCTACAAGATATTTTTAAAATTCCTATTTCAAATTCTTTTTAATTTTGTGGAATTTAAAATCGGAATTACGAGTTAATTTCATATCTTATTTTTATAATTTTAAGCTTTTATTAAGAATGGGGGGGGGTATTATTCTTCTTTTAAATTATTATTAGGAGATTTTATGAAAAAATTAGCTTTTTCATTAATTTGTGCAAATGTTTTTGCGAGTAATTTTGTTGGCTTGGATATTTATGGAAGCAGGGTTGCTGAAGAAAATGGAGTTAGCTTAGAAGATAGCTTTGTTGGTAGAGCAGATTTATATGTAAATAAATTTTATACAAATGAAGAAAATCATTTTGTATATGATATTAGATTTACTCATGCCGAAATTGATAGTGATTTTATAAATTCATACAATGTTAAAGGCAAAATCAAAGATAGTTTTAATAGTTTTTCAGCTCTTGGTGGTTATGGAATGTTGGTTAGTAATGATGTATCTTTATCATTTTTAGGTGGCTTAGGTTATGCTAGTAGAAGTTTTAAAACTAAGTTTTACAACATTAGTTTAAATGATATTAATGTTAGTGCTAATTCAATGTTTTTAAAGACAGGTGTTGCTGCTAGAAAACAATTTGAGAATAATTTTACAATGAGTGGTGGTGTGTATTTAAAATATTATTTTGACACTATAAAAGAAAAAGATTTGAATGCAGAATTTGATATTTCTTTAGGCTACACATTTGCAAACAATATTTATGCAGGAGTAAAATTTGCTTATGTTAATGATATTAGCAAAGGCGGTAGTGCAGGACTTGGATTAAGCTATAAATTCTAAGATTTACTCAAGCCTTTAAAGGTTTGAGTAAAAATATTTTAATAATCAATTAGTTCTACATAAACTTGCTCTTTATCATCGGTGTAATAAGTTTTATATTCTATTGTAGTTTCGCTTTCTCCACCATTTACAACTATGCCTTTTATCTTGCCATCTATTATTTTACTGCTTAATTCGTTTGGCATAGTTGGATAAACAAATTTCAAATTAGCATTACAATATCTTGCTCTATCATCTTCGTTTTTTAGTGTTACAAAGCTAGAAAAATCCATCTTAACATTAGTGCTTACATATTTTATTATTTGATTTAATAAATCAATTACGGGCTTATAAGCATTTGCTGCGTAGCTTTCGGCAAAATTACCATTATATGAATAATCATAATCTTTAAACTCTTGTACTTTAATTATCGTATCTTCTACTTCATCTTGAAATGCTTTAATAACGCCGTATTTAAATATTACTTCAGGAGCATTTTTTCTTATAAGCTCTTCTAGGACTTCAAGCACTAATTCATCATTACATTTTGGTTTGTTATCAAAAAAAAGAAAAATTAAAAGCACTTAAATATGTGCTTAAAAATAAACTAATTATTATTTTTTTCATTGTTGCCCCTATTATCTTCAAATATTTTTGCAATTGCTTGAGAGATATTTTCATTATTTGGGTTGTTGTCTAATATAAATAATTTTAAAAACTCAACGCCAAAGTGCGATGGGAAAATAAAATAACAATCATTGTGAAAATTATCCTTAGGAAAATGATTTGTCCTTATTCCTATTGATAATTCACCCTTATTTGTCTGTGCTTCTCCGACTACTACTTCAAAATATTTATCTTTATAAATTAGCTTGAAAGGATAGTTTTTACTATCAATAAAAGGCTTTTTAATTTGCATTTCTTGCCCTTACTAAGTCTATGATATTATTAACCTTTTCTAAGTTTTTATTTCTTAAAATTGCACCTATTATAAATAAATCCAATAGGCACCAAAAAGCAATGAATTTGTCTAAATCTAAAATACCCGATATCTCTGGATTTATTTCCTTGAGATTAAATGCTATTATTAATAAAATTAATTTCATACAACCTACCGAAAACATATTAATTCTAAACCAAGCTACACCATAACTACCTAATAATAGATTATAAAGCCAAAAGCAGGTAACAGGACTATCAAGCTTGTCTTTTTTTAGTATTTTAGCAACTTCGTTAAGCTCGGTCTCGCTTAAACTTTCTAGTTTTTTTTAATAATTCTTCATTACTCATAATAGGTTCTGATGACTTTATATTTTTTATGAGAAATTTTCTAAATCTACCTATTTTTTTAGGCAACTTGTCTTGAATTTGAGAGAATAAAATCGTCGCATTCATTTTTAATCCTTTTAAAATAAAATAAAAACGAGATAATACCCCCCCCCCAATTCTTAATTTATGCTTAAAACTATTTAAAATGCTTAAAAAAATTGTGGAATTTGAAATAGGAATTTGAATTTTCCTATTTCGTAAGATTTACATGAATTTTACTTTTTCGTTAAACGAAAATCTCATTTTTTTATGTTTTGGTTGTCCGTTTGCTCTATAACCAAAAGTTAAAACCAAAGCACAAAATTCATCTTTTGGTAAAAATTCTTCATTAATCGGTGCTTCGTCGTATCCACCTATAATGCAAGAATCAACGCCTAAAGTATGAGCGCAATTTACCATATTTGTAGCTGCTGTATAGCATTGTAATGCTCCATATTCATGAGCGTTTCTAGTTTCTAAACGCTTTAAATATGGCGAATATAATTCATAAACTTTATCAAAATCTTCTCTTCTTCTTAATGCTTTTTGAACCACCTGTCCTTGTGGATTAAAATCATTTTTTGCAGCTAAAATCACAGCAAAAGAGCAGGTTTCAAATTGTCTTTTAGAATTACAAAACTGCTTTAATTTTTCAATTTTTTCTGGGCTTTGCAATACATAAAAAGTCCAAGGCTCAAGTCCTAATGAGCTAGGGCTTAGCACTCCAGCTTCTAAAATAGTATGAATTTTTGCTTGAGAAACTTTTTCATTATTAAATTCTTTGCAAGCAAAACGAGTTTTAAGTAAGTGTAAATAATCCATTATTCCTCCTTTATAGTTTTGTTTTGAGCTTTTATGCTTTCTTTGTTGTCTTCAATTAATAGCCTATTTTTTTCTATTAATTTCATAGCATCGTTTATTTTTTCATCTAGTGCTGTGATTTTTTGTTTTAATAATAATATTCTTGAATTAAAGTGTTGGATAATTAAAAATACAATTAATAAAAATATCGCTAGAACTACTAGTAAATATAAACTTCCCATTTTAATCCTTTATATCAATGTAAAAAATTGTTTGAATATCTTTATTTTCAATGTTTATAACATTAAAATTATCTAAAATCATATTAGATAATTCTTTAATATTAGTAATATTATTTTGTGCTAATAGTCTTAAAACCCTGCCGCGATAGACTTTTGAGCTATGGGATAACTGCTTATTGTTTTTCATAAAAACAAAAGTAGCATGTGGAATTTGAATTCGGTAATAATCTTTGTAAATATCAGCTCTAAGGTCTATTACAAATTCTTTTATCTTTTCGTCTAAAGCACTTGTTGTATCTTTTAGATATTCTTTAGCTTGATTTATTTTATTTAATTTTACGCCTTGCTTTAGTTTATAAAATGGTATTTTATCACTTGCTAAAATAGGTCCAAAAAGATTAGAAAAAATGATTAAATTATTGTCAATATAAGTTTTTGCATCTTTAGATAAGCTTTCATAATCTAATTCTTTATAACTAACACCTTGATATAAATTAATAGCTTTATGAAGTATTTTTGAAAAGTTATTTAGTATTGATTTTGTATCTTTAACTCCAAAAATCTCTTCTAAATTATCAAAATTATTTATATATTTTTCAATAATTTCTTTTCTAAAGCTAGATTTTATAAAAAAATTATTCATATTTAAATTAAGAAAAAATTCTTTTATTTCTTCTATTTTACAATGGTTTTCGCTTTTTAATTTTTCTTCGCTTGGTGAAAATAAAATATACATTTTTATCCTTTTTTTAAAAAAATTATAACTTACTCTTGACAAATGAAAATTTTTTACATATAATGCCGTCTTTCATTTTTAGTTTAATTGCTGGTTTAGCTCAGTTGGTAGAGCAGCTGCCTTGTAAGCAGCAGGTCGGGGGTTCAAGTCCCTTAACCAGCTCCATTTTATTTTTAGCAGTGTTTGACCAGAACAAAAAAGGTTTTTATTAAGGTGAGTTACTCAAGTGGCCAACGAGGGCAGACTGTAAATCTGCTGGCTTTGCCTTCCGTGGTTCGAATCCACGACTCACCACCACTATGATGCGGGAATAGCTCAGTTGGCTAGAGCATCAGCCTTCCAAGCTGAGGGTCGCGAGTTCGAGTCTCGTTTCCCGCTCCAACTTTTTTGTAAAAACTGGGAGCTGTATTTTTATCGCTTCGCAAGTTTTTCCAAAATAAGTTTTTATGATGTTTTTAGTTTTTGTTGTCTAAAATTATAATTTTTCTGAGCGCTCGTATGGCTCAGAGGTAGAGCACTCCCTTGGTAAGGGAGAGGTCGTGGGTTCAAGTCCCACTATGAGCTCCATTTATTCAAAAAGGTAATAATTTTAGATTAGTAATTAATTTTATTAATACGGAGGAAGTATTATGGCAAAGGAAAAATTCTCACGTAATAAACCACACGTGAATATCGGAACTATCGGTCACGTTGACCACGGTAAAACTACTTTAACTGCTGCTATTTCAGCTGTTTTATCAAGAAGAGGTCTTGCTGAGCTTAAAGATTATGATAATATTGATAATGCTCCAGAAGAAAAAGAAAGAGGTATTACAATCGCTACTTCTCATATTGAGTATGAGACGGAAAATCGTCACTACGCTCACGTAGACTGCCCAGGTCACGCAGACTATGTTAAAAATATGATTACAGGTGCTGCACAAATGGACGGTGCTATTCTTGTTGTTTCAGCAGCAGATGGCCCAATGCCACAAACTAGAGAGCACATTCTATTATCACGCCAAGTTGGTGTTCCATATATCGTAGTATTTATGAATAAAGCTGATATGGTTGATGATGCTGAATTATTAGAACTAGTTGAAATGGAAATTAGAGAATTATTAAGTTCATATGATTTCCCAGGTGATGATACACCAATCGTTGCGGGTTCTGCATTACAAGCTTTAGAAGAAGCAAAAGCTGGTAAAGATGGTGAATGGTCAGCAAAAATTATAGAATTAATGGCTCAAGTAGATGCTTATATCCCAACTCCAGTTCGTGATACAGATAAAGATTTCTTAATGCCAATTGAAGACGTATTCTCAATTTCAGGTCGTGGTACAGTTGTAACAGGACGTATTGAAAAAGGTGTTGTTAAAGTTGGTGATACTATTGAAATCGTTGGTATTAGAGATACACAAACAACAACTGTAACTGGCGTTGAAATGTTTAGAAAAGAAATGGAGCAAGGTGAAGCTGGTGACAACGTAGGTGTGTTATTACGTGGAACTAAAAAAGAAGATGTAATTCGTGGTATGGTTCTTGCTAAGCCAAAAACTATCACTCCACATACAGATTTTGAAGCAGAAGTTTATATTCTAACTAAAGAAGAAGGTGGTAGACATACTCCATTCTTTAATAACTATAGACCACAATTCTATGTAAGAACAACAGACGTTACTGGTTCAATTCAATTAGCAGAAGGCACAGAAATGGTTATGCCTGGTGATAACGTAAGAATTACAGTATCACTAATTCAACCGGTAGCACTTGAAGAAGGTACTCGTTTTGCTATCCGTGAAGGTGGTAGAACAGTTGGTTCAGGTGTTGTATCAAAAATTATTAAGTAATTTGATGAGTAGGTTTTAAACCTACTCTATAAAAATAAAAGGAAATGTTATGAGAATTAAAATTGGTTTAAAATGTGAAGAAACAGGTGATATCAATTACAGCACTTTTAAGAATTCAAAAAATACAACAGAAAAATTGGAGCTTAAAAAGTATTGTCCAAGATTAAGAAAACATACAGTTCATAAAGAAGTTAAATTAAAGAGTTAATTTTAGGGCAATAGCTCCAACGGTAGAGCGCCGGATTCCAAATCCGATGGTTGGGGGTTCGAATCCCTCTTGCCCTGCCAATTAAAGGTTTTAAAATGGAAAAATTAATAAATTATTTTAAGTTGTCAAAAGCTGAATTAGCAAAGGTATTTTTTCCAACTAAAGGTCAAGTAAAAAATGCTTTTATAACTGTTGCAGTAGTTGTAACTGTTATATCATTATTTTTAGCTTTTGTTGATTTTATTATGTCTTTTTCATTAAAGAGTATTTTATAAGGGCGTTAGATGAATTTTAAATGGTATGCAATTCAGACTTACGCGGGAAGCGAAATGGCTGTAAAAAGAGCTATTGAGAAATTATGCTATGAAAATGGTATTTCTGATAGACTTAAAGAAGTTTTAGTTCCTACTGAGGATGTTATTGAAACAGGAAAGAATGGAAAACAAAAAATTACAGCAAAATGTTTATATTCAAGTTATGTTTTTGCAAACATAGATTTGGATATCGAACTGTGGCATAAAATTCAAAAGTTACCTAAAGTAGGTAGATTTATTGGTGAATCTAAAAAACCAACTCCTTTAAGCGAAAAGGATGTTAATTTAATTTTAGAAAAAGCTAATAATAGAAAAGCTCCAAGACCAAAAATTTATTTTGAAAATGGAGAGAGTGTAAGAATCATAGAAGGTTCATTTGCGAATTTTACAGGCATAGTAGAAGAATACGATATGGTAAGAGGTACTTTAAAACTAAATGTTTCTATATTTGGTAGAAGTACTCCAGTTGAGATTCTATATTCACAAGTTGAGAAAATTATTTAAATAAGGAGTCATTATGGCTAAGAAAGTTGTTGGGGAAATCAAATTACAAATAGCTGCAACAAAGGCAAATCCATCACCACCGGTAGGACCTGCTTTAGGACAGCAAGGTGTTAATATTATGGAATTTTGTAAAGCTTTCAATGAGCGCACAAAAGATATGGCAGGTTATAATATTCCTGTTGTTATCACTGTATATGCTGATAAGAGTTTTACATTTATTACAAAACAACCACCTGCAACAGATTTAATTAAAAAAGCTGCAGGAATTTCTAAAGGAACTGATAATCCTTTAAAAAATAAAGTAGGTAAATTAACAAAAGCTCAAATTTTAGAGATTGTAGATAGAAAAATTGCTGATTTAAATACTAAAGATCGTGAGCAAGCTGCTAAAATTATCGCAGGTTCTGCTAGATCTATGGGTGTTGAAGTAGTAGATTAATTAAAACCCAACCGCCGGGTAAAGGCGGAAGCACTTTAAAAAATGCGGAGAAATTAATATGGCAAAAAAAGCAAAAAGAATTCAAGAATTATTAAAAAAAGTTGATTTAACAAAAGAATATTCATTAAACGAAGGTATTAAAACTATCAAAACTCTTTCATCTGCAAAATTTGATGAGACTGTTGAAATAGCTATGAAATTAAATGTTGATCCAAGACATGCTGATCAAATGGTTAGAGGTTCAGTTGTATTACCTGAAGGAACTGGTAAGAAAGTTCGCGTAGCAGTAATCGCTAAAGATATTAAAGCTGATGAAGCTAAAAAAGCTGGTGCTGATATTGTAGGTGATGATGATTTAGTTGAAGAAATTCAAAAAGGTAATATCAATTTTGATGTTTTAATTGCTACACCAAATTTAATGGGTCTTGTAGGTAAGGTTGGTCGTATTTTAGGACCAAAAGGTTTAATGCCAAACCCTAAAACAGGAACAGTTACTATGGATGTTGCACAAGCTGTAAATAATGCTAAATCAGGACAGGTTAATTTCCGTGTTGATAAACAAGGAAACATTCATGCAGGTTTAGGAAAAGTTAGTTTTTCAGAAGAAAAATTATTAAACAACATAAGTGCTTTTGTGAAAGCTATTAATAAGCATAAACCAGCAACAGCAAAAGGTAGATATATTAAGAGTGCAACTATATCTTTAACAATGAGTCCAGGTTTAAAATTAGAAACTCAAGAATTACTAGATTTAAAATAATTTTTTTAGTTTATAGCCGTTTTGTAATAAATTTATGTTACAAATACGGCTTATTGTTTTTTTATGAATTTTTATTTTAGTTTTTTACGAAAATTAAGATAAAAATTTGATTTGTGACAGCCGAGGTGTTTTGCTTAATTGACTTTTGTCTCTCTGCTTAAATCATAAATCGGAAAGGAGAAAAGATGACAAGAAACCAAAAAGAAGAATTAATAGCTAGACTTTCTGATGAATTTGCTGCTAATAATGCTGTTGTAGTTTGTAACTATAAAGGAATTATTACTAAGCAATTAGAAGTATTACGTGATTCTGCAAGAACTGCTGATGTAAAAGTTGAAGTAATTAAAAACACTTTAGCTAATATTGCATTAGATAAAGCTGGTAAAACAGGTTTAACTCTTAAAGATACTAATATATATCTTTGGGGTGCAGATGCTTTAGCAGTTACTAAAGTTGCTGCAAAATTTGCAGAAAAAAATAATGCTTTTGAAGTTAAATTTGGTCACATTGATGGTGAAGTTGCTGATGCTAATAAAATTATTGCATTGTCTAAAATGCCATCACGTGAAGAACTACTTGCTATGTTATTGCAAGTTTGGAATGCTCCGATTCAAAATTTTACAATCGGATTAAATGCTCTTAAAGAAAAAAAAGAAAAAGAATAATTATATAAAGGATAAAAAATGGCAATTACAAAACAAGATGTATTAGAATATATTTCAAACCTAAGTGTTCTTGAACTATCAGAATTAGTTAAAGAATTTGAAGAAAAATTTGGTGTTAGTGCAGCTCCTGTAATGGTTGCAGGTGCTGTTGGTGGTGCTGCAGCTGCTGCAGAAGAAGAAAAAACTGAATTTAACGTAGTATTAGTTGATTCAGGTGCAAACAAAATTAACGTAATTAAAGTAGTTCGCGCATTAACAGGACTAGGCTTAAAAGAAGCTAAAGATGCTGTTGAAGGAACTCCATCAACACTTAAAGAAGGTGTTAGTAAAGCAGACGCAGAAGAAGCTAAAAAGCAACTTGAAGAAGCTGGCGCTAAGGTTGAACTTAAATAATTTTTTAGCCCTATTTTATAGGGCTTTTTTAATATTGTGTTGTTTTAACAACAAAACTATTCTTTCAAAACTTACCAAGAGGTACATATATGTTAAATAGCTTACATTCAGGAAACAGATTAAGGGTGGATTTTTCAAACGTTCCACAACAAATTGAGATTCCAAATCTATTACAATTACAGCAAAAAAGCTTTGATTATTTTTTAAATATTGGTAATGAAAACAGAGAAAGTGGTATAGAAAAAGTTTTCAAATCTTTCTTTCCTGTTAGTGACTCTCAAAATAGATTAAGTTTAGATTACGTATCTTGTGAATTTGTAAAACCAAAATATACAGTTAGAGAATGTATGGAAAGAGGTCTTACATATGCAGCGAATTTACGCGCAAAAATACGTTTAACGCTATATGATAGAGACGAAAAAACTGGAGAAAAAATCGGCATAAAAGATATTAAAGAACAAGATATTACTATTCGTGATATTCCTTTAATGACTGATAGAGTTTCTTTCGTTATCAATGGGGTTGAAAGAGTAGTTGTAAATCAACTTCATAGAAGTCCAGGTGTTATTTTCAAAGAGAGTGAAGAAGGCAATAAGCTTTTATATTCTAGCCAAATTATACCTGATAGAGGTGCTTGGATTTATTTTGAATTTGATTCAAAAAATATTTTATATGCAAGAATTAATAAAAGAAGAAAATTCCAAGCTACTTTACTTTTAAGAGTTTTAGGCTATAGCAAAGAAGATATAATTCAATTATTTTATCCTATTCAAACAATTACACTTAAAAAGCATAAATTTTATACAAAATTTGATGTTAATTCATTAGGTGATAGAGTAGAATTTGATTTAGTAAATGAAAAAGGTGAAGTAGTTCACGAAGCAGGTAAAAAATTAACTAAAAAGAAAATTAAAGAATTAGAAGATTCGGGATTAAAATTAATTGAATATCCTGTTGATATATTAGCAAATCGTCAATTAGCTGAACCTGTTTATGATAAAAACACAGGCGAGTTATTGTTTGATACTTTAACAATGCTTGATGAAGATAAATTAATAGCACTTGTTCATAATGGTAGTGATTTTAAAATAGCAAATGATGTTGGGTCTGGCGTAGATGATTCAATGTTAAAAACTCTTCAAAATGATTTGGATATGTTTAAATCATTTAAGCGTTCTGAAAATTATGAAACTGAAGAAGAATTTGCAATTGCAAAAATATTTAGAGTATTAAGACCTGGTGATCCTGTTGTTTTAGATGCTGCTAAAACATATATTTTAGACATGTTATTTAACCCTGAAAGATACGATATCACAAGAGTTGGTCGTATGAAAATGAACCATAAATTAGGTCTTGATGTTCCTGAATATGTTACAGTTTTAACAAGAGAAGATATAGTAAAAACTATTCAATATCTTTACAGAATAAAATCAGGTCGTGGATATTTAGATGATAGAGACCATTTAGGAAATAGAAGAATAAGAGCTATTGGAGAGCTTTTAACAAATGAGCTTCATATAGGTTTTGCTAAAATTCAAAAAGGTATTAAAGATAAGTTAAGTTCTATCACAACTCCTATTGAAGAGTTAATGCCAAGTGATTTAGTTAATTCAAAAATGATTACTTCAACTTTACTTGATTTCTTTACAGGTGGTCAACTATCGCAATTTATGGATCAAACTAACCCATTAAGTGAAGTTACTCATAAAAGAAGATTATCAGCACTCGGAGAAGGTGGTTTAGTAAAAGAAAGAGCAAGTTTTGAGGCTCGTGACGTTCATACAACTCATTATGGAAGAATTTGTCCTGTTGAAACACCAGAAGGACAAAATATCGGTCTTATTAACTCACTTTCTACTTATGCAAAAGTAAATGATTTAGGCTTTGTTGAAGCGCCTTATAGAAAAGTTGTAGATGGAAAAGTTAGTGATGAAATTGTATATTTAACAGCAACTCAAGAAGAAGGAATTTGTATTGCTCCAGCTTCAACAAAAGTAGATGAAAAAGGCAATATTGTTGATGACTTGCTTGAAGCAAGAATTGACGGAGAAACAATATTAGCAAAGCGTGAAGATATAGGACTTATAGACCTTACTTCAGGAGCTATTGTTGGACTTGCAGCTTCTTTAATTCCTTTCTTAGAGCATAACGATGCTAACCGTGCTCTAATGGGTTCAAACATGCAACGCCAAGCAGTTCCTTTATTAACAGCAACAGCTCCAATAGTTGGAACAGGTATGGAAAGAGTAGTTGCAAGAGATGCTTGGGAAGCTATAAAGGCAAAAAGAGCAGGTAAGGTAGAAAAGGTTGATAGTAATAATATCTTCATTCTTGGAGAAGATGAAAATGGTTTATATATTGACCATTACAAGTTAGAAAAAAATCTAAGAACTAACCAAAATACAACATTTTCACAAAAGCCTATTGTAAGAAAAGGTGATTTAGTAAAAGAAGGACAAGTAATTGCAGATGGTCCATCTATGGATCAAGGCGAACTTGCTATTGGTAAGAATGCTTTAATTGCATTTATGCCTTGGAATGGTTATAACTACGAGGATGCTATTGTAATGAGCGAAAAAATGATCCGTGAAGATGCATTTACTAGCGTTCATGTTTATGAAAAAGAAATAGAAGCTCGTGAATTAAAAGACGGTGTAGAAGAAATAACTCGTGATATTCCAAACGTAAAAGATGAAGATGTTGCTCACCTTGATGAAAGCGGAATTGTAAGAATAGGAACACATATTAAACCAGGAATGATTTTGGTTGGTAAAGTTTCTCCTAAAGGCGAGGTTAAACCAACTCCTGAAGAAAGATTATTAAGAGCTATTTTTGGTGAGAAAGCAGGTCATGTTGTAAATAAATCTTTATATGCTGGAGCTAGTGTTGAAGGTGTTGTAATTGATGTAAAAGTATTTACTAAAAAAGGACACGAAAAGGATGCACGTGCAAAAGCAGCTCAAGATGCAGAACGCTTAGTATTAGAAAAAGACTATCATGATAGATTATTAATGATGGATAGAGAAGAAAATCTAAAAATTGCTAAGCTATTAAAAGAAACTCCTTTAGAAAAAGCTGAAACCATTGGTGGAACTTCTTATAAAAAAGGAGATATTGTAAAAGAAGAAGATTTATCTAATTTAAATCGTTTTGCAATAGGAAGTATTATTAAAGCTTATCCAAAAGATGTTCAATCATATTATGAGAATTTAAAAAATCATTTCCAAAATGAAAAGAAAAATTTAAAACAAGAGCATGATGAAAAGCTAGAAATATTAGAAAAAGATGATATTTTACAAAATGGTATTGTAAAACTTGTTAAAGTTTATATTGCTACTAAGCGTAAATTAAAAGTAGGGGATAAAATGGCAGGTCGTCACGGAAACAAAGGTATTGTTTCTTGCATAGTTCCTGAAGTTGATATGCCATATTTACCTGACGGAAGACCTGTTGATATTGTTCTAAACCCACTAGGCGTTCCAAGTCGTATGAATATAGGTCAAATTTTAGAGAGCCATTTAGGTTTAGTAGGTCTTAGATTAGGAGAGCAAATTCAAGAAATTTTTGATGCAAAAAGAGCTGATTTTATAAAAGAATTACGCCAAAAAATGATTGATATTTGTGATATTTCAAGACTTATGGATGCTAAGGTATATCTAAAAGATATGAGTGATGAAGAATTTATTCGCCATGCAAGAGATTGGAGTAAGGGCGTTAAATTTGGTGCTCCTGTTTTTGAAGGTGTTACAGCAGCAGAGTTTAAAAAGCTATTTGAAATGGCTAAAATTGATATGGACGGCAAGAGTGAATTATACGATGGCCGCACAGGCGAGAAGATGAAAGAGCGTGTAAATGTTGGTGTTATGTATATGCTTAAACTTCACCACTTAGTAGATGAAAAAGTTCACGCAAGAAGTACAGGTCCATATAGCTTAGTAACACAACAACCAGTTGGTGGTAAAGCATTATTTGGAGGTCAAAGATTTGGAGAAATGGAAGTTTGGGCTCTTGAAGCTTATGGAGCTGCTCATACTCTAAGAGAAATGCTAACTATAAAATCAGATGATATTGATGGAAGATTTGCAGCATATAAGGCATTAGCAAAAGGTGAAAATGTAACTTCAGCTGGAATTCCTGAAACATTTTTTGTTCTTACAAACGAGCTAAAATCATTAGCTTTAGATGTTGAGATTTATAAAGAGGATAATGATAATGAATAAAAAATATAAAAAAATCCAACTTAATGAAGAAGAAAAACCAAGTCAATTTGATGCCATAGGGTTTAAAATAGCAAGCCCTGAGGCTATTCGTTCATGGTCTTTTGGTGAAGTAAAGAAACCAGAAACTATCAATTATCGCACACTTAAGCCAGAAAGAGATGGCTTATTTTGTGCTAAGATTTTTGGACCTATTAGAGATTACGAATGCCTTTGTGGTAAATATAAGAAAATGCGTTTTAAAGGCGTTAAATGTGAAAAATGTGGTGTTGAAGTAACTACAAGTAAGGTAAGAAGAACAAGAATGGGTCATATTGAGTTAGTTACTCCAGTAGCTCATACTTGGTATTCAAATGCAATTCCTGCAAGAATTTCAACTTTACTTGACATTTCAACAAAAGATTTAAGCCGTGTTTTATACTATGAAGCTTATATTGTTGAAGCAGTTGGAGATGCTCATACAGCAACTTATGATGATAATAAAAAAGTTTCAAAATATAGCGTAATTAGTGAAGAACAATTCCAAGTATTAAATGAAAGATATGAAGATACAGGCTTTAAAGCTAGAATGGGTGGAGAAGTAATTCATGACTTATTAGCTGAACTTGATTTAGTTGATATGGTAAGAGAACTTAAAGAAGCTTGCGAATTAGCTCCAAAATCAAAAAAACCTGCAATTGTAAAAAAATTAAAAATTGTAGAAAGTTTTTTAGCTAGTTCTCAAAGTGGAGAAGGAAATCGCCCTGAGTGGATGATGATTACATGCTTACCTGTTTTACCACCTGATTTACGCCCATTAGTTTCACTTGATGGTGGAAAATTTGCAGTTTCTGATGTGAATGATTTATATCGCCGTGTAATCAATAGAAACTCTCGTTTAAAAAGATTAATTGAACTTGATGCGCCTGAAATTATTATAAGAAACGAAAAAAGAATGCTTCAAGAAGCAGTTGATTCTTTATTTGATAACGCTAGAAAGCAAACAGGTGCTGCAAAAGGTGCAAACAAAAGAACACTTAAATCACTTACTGAAATTATTAAAGGTAAGCAAGGACGCTTCAGACAAAACCTACTTGGAAAGCGTGTTGACTTCTCAGGTCGTAGCGTAATTGTTGTTGGTCCAAAACTTAGAATGGATCAATGTGGATTGCCAAAACAAATGGCTTTAGAATTATTCAAGCCACATTTATTAGCTAAACTTGAAGAAAAAGGCTATGCAACTACTGTTAAACAAGCTCATAAAATGATAGGCGAAAAGACTAATGAGGTTTGGGAATGTCTTGAAGAAGTTGTAAAAGATCATCCTGTAATGCTTAACCGTGCGCCAACACTACACAAGCTTTCAATTCAAGCTTTCCATCCAGTATTAGTTGAAGGTAAAGCAATTCAGCTTCATCCTTTAGTTTGTGCTGCATTTAACGCTGACTTTGACGGCGACCAAATGGCTGTGCATGTTCCATTAAGTCAAGAAGCAATAGCTGAATGTAAGATATTAATGCTTAGCTCAATGAATATTTTATTACCAGCAAGTGGTAAAGCTATTACGGTTCCATCACAAGATATGGTTTTAGGTATTTATTATCTATCACTTGAAAAAGCTGATGCAAAAGGTGCTAATAAGATTTGCACAGGTGTTGATGAAGTATTAATGGCAATGCAAACAGGCTCACTTGATATTCACGCAAGTATTAAATCAGTTGTAAATGGCAAAAGCATTAAGACTACAGCAGGTCGTTTAATTATTAAATCAATTTTACCTGATTTTGTTCCTGAAGAGTTATGGAATAAAGTTTTAAAGAAAAAAGACATAGGCGCATTAGTTGATTATGTTTATAAAAATGGTGGCTTAGAAATTAGCGCAAGTTTCCTTGATAATCTTAAGAATTTAGGATTTGAGTATGCTACAAAAGCAGGTATTTCAATTTCTATTGCTGATATTATTGTTCCAGAAGAAAAGAGCGATAATATTGAAAATGCAAAAGCAAAAGTAAGAGAAATTCAAAACTCATTTAACCAAGGTCTAATTACAGCAAGCGAACGCTATAACAAAATTATTGATATTTGGAAAAATACAAATAATGAGCTATCAAAGAATATGATTAACCTAATGAAAAATGATAAAGCAGGATTTAACTCAATTTATATGATGGCTGACTCAGGTGCAAGGGGTTCAACTGCTCAAATTTCACAGCTTGCAGCAATGCGTGGTCTTATGGCTAAACCTGATGGTTCGATTATTGAAACTCCTATTACTTCAAACTTTAGAGAAGGTCTAAACGTTCTTGAGTACTTTATTTCAACTCACGGAGCTAGAAAAGGTCTTGCAGATACAGCGCTTAAGACTGCAAGTGCTGGACACTTAACAAGAAAGCTAATAGATGTTGCTCAAAATGTTAAGATTACAATGCATGATTGTGGAACTCATGAAGGTATTGAAGTTAGTGAAATTACGGCAGATGGTGTTGTGGTTGAAAACTTACACGATAGAATTATCGGAAGAGTTTTAGCAGATGATGTAATTGATCCAATTAGCAATGAAGTATTATTTAATGAAGGCACTTTAATTGATGAAGTAAAAGCAAAAAGTATCGTTCAAAGCAATATCAAATCAGTTACTATTAGAACTCCAATTACTTGTAAAGCTAAAAAAGGAATTTGCGCTAAATGTTATGGAATTAGCCTTGCAGAAAGTAAGCTAGTAAAAACTGGTGAAGCTGTTGGTATTATTTCAGCTCAATCAATCGGTGAGCCAGGAACTCAGCTAACACTTAGAACTTTCCACAGCGGAGGAACTGCTACAACTGATATGCAAGATAGACAAGTAGAAGTTAAAAAAGAAGGTTTCATAAGATTTTACAATGTTCAAACTTACACAAACAATGAAGGTAAGAAAATCATTGCAAATAGAAGAAATGCAAACATACTTTTAGTTGAGCCAAAGATTAAAGCACCTTTTGATGGAGTGGTTTCTTATATCAACTCTCATGATGATATAACAATCGTTGTAAAATCAGGCAAAAAAGAGCAAAAATACATCCTAAGAAAGCATGACGTAGCTAAGGTTAATGAATTAGCCGGAGTTAGTGGAAACTTACTAGGTAAATTATACTTACCATATAAAGAAGGTGATAAGGTAGTTGAAAACGAAAGTATCGTTGAAGTAATTAAGGAAGATTACAATATTCCAAGACGTATTCCTTATGCATCAGAGCTTAAGATTGAAGATGGTGCGCCAATAGCTCAAGATATTAGAGCAAATGCAACAGGTAAGATTAATTACTTTATCCAAAAGAGCGATGGCTTAGAAAAAATTGAGCTTAAAAAAGGTCATATTGTAAATGAAAAAGGCTTATTTGTAATTATTTCAGATGGAAATGACAGAGAAGCAATTCGCCATTATGTTCCAAGAAAGTCTAAAATTGAGTTTGCAAGCAATGAAATAGTAAAAAATGCAAACGATTTGATAGTAACAGACGCAAGCAAAGAAAGTCATATAATTGCTGAGTGGGACCCATATAACAACCCTATAATTGCAGAAAGCGATGGCGTTGTTAGCTTTGTTGATATTGAACCAGGATTTAGCGTTGAAGAGCAAACTGATGAATTAACAGGAAATAGTTCTTTAGTTGTTAATGAATATTTACCAGCTAGTATGAAACCAGCTATTATCATTACAAAAGATGATGGAAGTACAATAAGATATCAATTAGAGTCAAAAACCGTTATTTATGTAAATGATAATCAAAAGGTAAAAGTAGCTCAAATTTTAGCTAAGACACCAAAAGCAGCAACTAAGTCAAAAGACATTACCGGAGGTCTTCCAAGGGTAACTGAATTATTTGAAGTAAGAAAGGTTAAAAACCCTGCTACTTTAGCTGAAATAGATGGTATTGTAAGATTAGGACAAGCTAGCCGTATGAGACAAATTATTACTATTGAAGGTGCTGATGGAAGTTTAGTTGAGCATACTATTGATAGACACAGCCAAATTCAAGTAAGAGATGGCGAAATGGTTCATGCGGGTGAGCGTTTAACTGATGGAACAATTACAAGTAATGATATTTTAAGAATATTAGGCGAAAAAGCATTACACCATTATTTAATTAGCGAAATTCAACAAGTTTATAGCGGTCAAGGTGTTGCAATTTCCGATAAACATATTGAAATTATTATTTCGCAAATGCTAAGACAAGTAACCATTATTGATAGTGGCGATACTAAGTTCATAGTAGGTGATGTTGTAAGCAAGCGTAGATTTGCAGAAGAAAACGAAGCTGTTATGAAGTTTGGCGGACAACCTGCGATAGCTGAGCCAAAACTAACGGGTGTTACTCGTGCATCAGTAAGTAGTGATAGTATTATTTCAGCTGCGTCATTCCAAGAAACTACTAAAGTTCTAACAGAAGCTAGCGTAACTGGTAAGATTGATTACCTAGAAGACTTAAAAGAAAACGTTGTTTTAGGTAGAATGATTCCTGTTGGAACAGGTCTTTATTCAAGAGCAAAACTTCAAATTCGCAAAAACGACTAATAAATAGGGGGTAAATGCCCCTAACTTAATTCCTATTTCAAATTCTTTTAAAATTTTGTGGAATTTGAAATAGGAATTTAAATCCTTTTATCATATAAATTCCCACCATTTTTATAAGCTAAAAATAAAGCTAATAAATCTCTTTCATCTTTAATATTATGAATATCAAGTTTACTTAAAATATCTTTCATACTCTCACTCACATCAATGCCTTTTACTTCTATGGCTTTGAATGATTTTTCTTCTTTAGCTTGTTCTTCTTTTTCTTCTCTTAATTTATTTTCATCATAAATAGCTTTTAGTTTCAAATATTCTTTTTTAAAGTCTTCTATGCTGATTTCTTCATTTGCAAATAACATTTCTAATCTATTATCATTATCTTCAAAAGATTTTTTAAATTTTTTATCACTTAAAGATAGTTTGTCAATGGGATTTTCTTTTAAAAATTCTAAAAGTTCTTTTGAATCATCGTTATTTTGATAAAAAGCTCTTTGATATATTGAATTATTTTCAAATTTAAACAAAGGTTGAACTTCTAGCTTTAGTGCTACAACCCAAGCAGGATCACTACTATTTATTGTAAGCGAATCTTTTGTGCTTAATATTTCTTCGTTTGGATCTTTTCCATAAGTAATTATTCCTTTTAACATTTCGTTTTCTAAGGCTTCATAAATCTTGCTATCTTTTTCGTAAGCTCCTATTTTACTAAGCACAGCATTAGGATCATATGTGCCCCACTCATCTTGCGGGGCGTCTTTTAAAATCTTTGCGATTTGTTCTTTTAAATTATTTTGATTTGCTTTAGAGTTTAGATTGTTTATTGATGTTTGATTTATAGAATTAATTTGCATTTTTACCCCTTTTATTTAATATCGGTAAGTTTTGGAAAAAATTAATATTTTTTAACGAATTTGAAATAGGAATTACAAAATCAAAAGCATTTATTAAAATCACACAAATTTATCTTAGATATGAATACATTTTATATTTAGCATTGAAACAGCTTTATTTAATGGTGTATTTAAAAAAGATATAGATTTTTCACAAAAAACGAATTTACAAATATTCATATTTATATAAATATCGTTTTTATTTGCTTTGTTTGGCGTTTTAAACTTTTTGATATTTAACTATTAGTGTCGAGTAAAACTTAATTTAATAATTAATCATTATAGATATTTAGATTTAGGAGTTTATTTGTTTGTATTTTAGTGCAATGAGAAGCTTTTTATAACCTCTCATTGCCCCCTTCCTTTTTTTCTTAAAATTATCTATACTTCCTTCTTTCAAATTTTGTCATAGGTTCTATGTTTGGATCTATGGGGTAAATACAACCAAATAATCCTAAATCAATAACAACAAGTACCCAAAAAATCCAACCATTTATTGATTCATAAAAATGAAACAGTATATAAGTTAGTATACAAAAAGCAACTAAAAAGACAAATGAAAAAATCCTTTCATATTCGTAAGTAATTTCAGCTTGACAACCTCTACATACTTTTACACCAAATCTTAATTCTTCGTCACAAAAAGGACATATCATCGTTTTTGTATTGTTTGACATAATTGTCTCCTTTTTTAATTTTTTTAGAAAAATATATGAAAAGAAACAACAATTTGTAAATATTTTTAAATTTTTGTAATAATTGAGATTATTTAAGTTTTTATTTTTTGCGTGTAGTGATATTAGGATTTATAGAAAGAAATTTATCTAATGTAGCTAATTATTAGACCTTGATAAAACACTTAGAAATCCTTATATAATATATAAAGTATGTAAAGTTAAGGTGTTTAGAAAATATTATAATACGCTAAAAGGAGTAAGTTGCAAAAACTAATGTAAAGTTATTATATTGCTTTTAAGCATAATTAAACTTTACGCTTAAAAGCAATTCCTATTTTAAATTCTTTTAATTAAAAGGAACATATTTTGCTACTTCTTATCAAATAAAGGAGAGCAAATGATAATAAATGATAGGATTGTTCTTAGTTCTTACACTAAGACAAATAATTTAAAAGATAATAAAAACGCTTCATTTGAAGAAGCCTTGCAGGCTCAAAGTAAAGCAGCAAACACTATAAATGATGAACTAATTAATAAGTGTATATCAAATGCTGAAGATGATTTTGCTTGGTCTATGTTTGGTTGTTGTACTTACTTTCCAACCGAATGGCATACTCCTAGAAAAGATAAAGAATTAGATAGCGAGTATTTAAATAGAATTCCTAAAGAAGATGTAGGGGTAATGATGTTCCTAGAAGCTTGTGGAGAAATTGAAACTAGGAAATTAGATCCAATTAAAAATAATTTAGACGAACAATTTTTTAAAAGAGCAGAAGAAGTATTAGAAAACTATCAAATCACACCTGATTTAGAATTAAAAATAATTGAATTTGCTAAAAAATCATCAAAAGAATTTATGCAGAAATATGATGCACCTGCAGGAAATATTGGACTAAATCACCCTAAATTACAAGCTATTTTTAACAAACATGGAATTTCAATGGATGAATTTGTAGATAAAGAAAAGCTAATGAAACAAAGCTTTAAATTTGATTTTGATAAAGAAAAGGATAAATTATTTGATGAACTTTTAAAACTAGGGGAAAACAATAAAATAAGATTAGGAATTAGTTAATTCCTAATTCTTAAAAATAGGAATTAATTTCCTATTTTTTAGCGCTTTTTGGGGTGCAAAGCATATTTATATAGCGACCTTCAAATAAAGGAGCTTTATCCATATTTGCAATTTCGCTAATTTCTTCATAAATTTTTAAAAGTAGTTCTTCTCCTGATTGTGGATTGCTTAATTCACGACCCTTTAAAAACACTCTAAATCTAACATGCTTCCCTGATTTTAAAAACTCAACCGCATGTTTAACTTTATAATTAATATCATTTTGAGCAATTTTTACAGAAAGTTTTATCTCTTTAACTTCTACTACTTTTTGCTTTTTCTTAGCATCTTTTAGCTTTTTTTCTTGCTGATAACAAAACTTACCGTAATCCATAATTTTACAAACAGGTGGCTTTGCATCTTTTGCGATTAATACCAAATCAAGTCCTAAACGATTAGCAAGAGCATTTGCTTCATCACTGCTAATTATCCCATACTGAGTGCCATCATCACCTATACATCTTACCTGTGCTAAATCTATTTCTTCATTTAACAATACATCTTTTTCTTTACTCAAAATACTACCTCGTTTTGTTTTTCTTTAATTAGTTTCAAAAATTCCTCCATTGTTAGTGTTGATTGTTGTTTAGCTCTTCTATCTCTTAAAGCTATTTGATTGTTATTTACTTCTTCATCACCGATTACTGCAATAAATGGCACTTTCATCATTTCTGCATTTCTTATTTTTTTACCTAAGGTATCATTTTTTTCGTTAATATCTGCATCAACTCCTAGCTCTAATAATGCCTTTTGTAATGCTTTTGAATACTCAATGTGTTTTTCTCCAACTGGTAAAATCATCACTTGAATAGGTGCTATAAAGAATGGCAATTCTCCTGCAGTGTGCTCAAGCAATATTCCTAAAAATCTTTCAAAACTTCCAAGCAATGCACGATGTAGCATTACAGGGCGTTTTTTCTCATTGTTTTCATCTGTATATTCAAGCTCAAATCTTTCTGGCAAGTTAAAATCTACTTGAATAGTCCCGCATTGCCATTTTCTTTTTAACGCATCTAGTATTTTTATATCAATTTTTGGACCATAGAATGCTCCACCACCTTCATCAACACCATATTTTATACCTTCTTCATCTAAAGCTTCTTTTAACGCTGTTGTAGCGATTTCCCAAATCTCATCGCTTCCGATTGATTTTTCTGGTTTTGTTGAGATTTCTAGTTCCCATTCAAAGCCAAAAGTTGTCATAATCTTCTTGGCAAAATCTAAAATCTCTTTTACTAAGCCTTTTATTTGACTTGGCATACAGAAAATATGGCTATCATCTTGAGTAAATTCACGAACTCTTAAAAGCCCATGTAAAGCCCCACTCATTTCGTGGCGATGAACCATTCCGTATTCAAAAAACTTAATAGGTAAATCTTTATAACTTCTACCTTCACTTTTATAGCAAAACACATGACCTACGCAGTTCATTGGCTTAATGCCATATTCTTGCTCATCAATTCTAGTAAAATACATATTTTCTTTATAATTATCATAATGTCCACTAATTTTCCAAACGCTTGAATTAAGTAATTCAGGACCTCTTACAGGCTCATAAAATCTAGTTCTATGAGCTTTATATAAAATATGCTCTAATTTACTTCTAACTCTTGCACCATTTTTAAGCCATAATGGTAAGCCACCGCCTATTTGTTCGCTAAATGTGAATAATTTTAAATCATTTCCTAGTTTTCTATGATCTCTTTTTTTAGCTTCTTCTATCATTGTTAAATAATCTTTTAAAGCTTCTTTTGTTGCAAATGCAATACCATAAATTCTAACTAGCATTTCATTTTTTTCATCGCCACCTAAATATGCACCTGCTAATTTTGTAAGCTTAAAGTTTTTAAGCATTTTTGTATGTGGAAGATGTGGCCCACGGCAAAGGTCAGTAAATTCGCCTTGAGAATAAGTGCTAATCTCTCCACTTAGACGGCTTAATACTGCTTGTTTTAATTCATCGTTTTTAAACATTTCACAAGCTTTTTCATAGCTCATTGTATTTTTTACCATAGGAGAGCCTTTTTTTGAAAGCTCTCTCATTTTATCTTCAATAACTTTTAAATCTTCTTCACTAATTTTTTCATCAACTTTAAAATCATAATAAAAACCTTCATCAACACAAGGTCCTACGAAAAACTTAGCATTTTTATATAATTTTGTAATAGCTTCTGCTAAAAGGTGAGCACAGCTATGGCGAATGATTTCAAGTGCCATTGGGCTATCATCATAATAAATTGGCTCAAGCCCTACTCCATCAGTGCTTAAAGTATCATAAATATTTTTGTCTTTATCGTAATATCCTATTATTTCCATTATCAATCCTTTAAATTTTTATAAATATCATCAAGATTTTTATACAAACTATCATAATTTATTTCATCTTGTTCTAATAATTCATATAAAATCACATTATCTTCTTTACCATTCCAAAGTTTTTTATAACTTCCATCTTTGTAGCCATTATCTTGGCGAAATTTATTTAAAACATTTTTTCCAATGTAGATTTTATAAAGTCTGTTAAACTCTAAATCACATTTGCAAGTAAGGTGTAAAAATGTATTGCATATATCGTTTATATTAACAATTTTAGCGCTGCTAAAATGTATTAATTCTCTTGAATATTCTAAGATTTCATTTAGATTTTTATCAGTTTTGTAGAATTTAAAATCGGAAATTGTATTTTTTAATTCTATTTGTTTATTTTGCATAATAGCAAGACTTAAAATAAAATGCCAAATATCAACAAGTTCTATTTGAATATTTTCTAAATCCCAACTAGCATTTATGCTTTTCCAGTGTTTCCACGGCATAGAATCAACAAGCTCAGCACATTCCATATAAATACAACGAGCAAAATCAATTAAGCGATTTTCTTTTGTAAAACCTTTTGTCCAATCATTGCCACAAGTAGCTATATTTAAGCTATTTTGTAGATTAAGCATTTCATCAATCAAACTTAGTTCTTTCATTATCCCTTCTATATAAAAAAATATTAAAATACTAGCAAAATAAACTAACAATCAAGCGTAGTGATAAAAATTTTTTTAACCTGTGCTTTGAAATATAAATAATCATCTTTAAAACTAACTTCGCAAATATCATTACTTTTTGGATAAATTGTAGCCTTTTCATCAACTAATTTAAGCATTCTAGCATAATAAAAACAAGCATTCATTCCAGTCCCACAAGCTAGAGTTTCTCCAACTCCACGCTCATAAGTTCTAACATATAAAACCCCATCTTTAAAAGTTGAGTAATTTACATTAGCATCATATTTTTCTCTTAAATATTTTGCGTTTTCTTCATTGTAATTTTGCACTCCATCAAGGGTTACTAAATGTGGCACACCTGTATCAATTAGACAAAACACATTGCCAAATTCCACTAAATTTTCATGAATAATCTTAGCTTTAGTAAGTCTAATTTCTACAAAATCATCATTATAGATATTTGCTTTTATTATTCCTGCACCTGTTAAAAAACTCATTTTCTCTTTTGCTAAATTATTTGAGTAGGCAAAATGAGCTGCTGCTCTTGCTCCATTTCCACACATTGAAGCACTTGAGCCGTCTTGATTATAAAAACCCCATGAAAAATCATATTCTTTATTTTCTTCTTTTTTAATAGCAATAAGCCCATCAGCACCTATTCCACTGTATCTATTACATAAATTTTTAGCTAAATTACTTAGATATTTTGAGTCTAAATTATCACTTTTAAAAATAATAAAATCATTGCCATTTGCGTAGTATTTATGAAATTCCATGTTTTTCCTTTAAATTTTTTATAAGTTTTAGCGAATTTTCTTTAAAATCTTCTAAATTATCATCGTTTTTGATTAGATAAGTTGCGTGTTTTATTTTTTCTTCAATATTTAGCTGAGAATTTAGTCTAAGTTTTGCTTCATCTAAACTTAGATTATTTCTACTCATTAGCCTTTTTAAAGACAAGTCATAAGGGCAATATATAACGATTTTATTAAGCAAAAAATTATAATTTCTATTTTCAAAATAAAGAGGAATTTCTACAAAAATAATTTTATGTTTTGAGTTTTTTATCTTTTTGATGATTTCTTTTTTTATTTTTGAGTGCATTATTTTTTCTAATTTTTTCTTTAAAATTTTATCTTTAAAAACAATACTAGCTACAAGCTTTTTTTTATCTTTTAACGAAAGGAATTTGAAATCGGAATTACAAATCTTTAATTTTTTAGCAATTTGTTTAGATTTGTAACGAAATACAATATTAGAAATTTCATCAGCATTTATGCAAAAAATACCATTTTTTCTAGCGTAATTTAAAAATGTTGATTTTCCACACGCAATGCTAGAAGTTACTACATAAACATTTTTTAATTTTAGGTCTTTTTTTATCTTATTTTTTCTTAGCAAAATTGACTCTTTTTATCATTATCATAATATTATTTTATAACAATATTATTAATTTTTCTTAAGCCTAATTTTAAGGCAATTTAGTATTATTTAGGTTACTCAAAATTTTAAATAAGGAGGCAGTCTTGGAAAACAAAAGAAGAGCGTTTCTTAAAAAGGCTCTAAGCGCTGGTGCCATTGGTGCTGTTGCTAGTGTTAGTTTAAACGCTGCAGTAAGCACTGAAAACAACACCTCAGGCGTAGTAGCTGGACGTGCAAAGAAAAAAGAAGTGTTATACAAAAAAACCCTTCACTGGGAAAAATTTTACAAAATTGCATATTAATTAAAAGAAAGGAAAATAAATGCGTAAAAGTATAAGCAGAAGAAGCTTTTTAAAGCTGACTGCTATGGCTGGTGCAACTACTAGCGCATTCGGTGCTACTACTGCTACCGTTAAGGCTGATGAAAATGTAAAAATGCCTTACGAAGGAAGCAAAATAGTAAGAACTGTTTGTACAATTTGTAGTTCAGGCTGTGGTATTGAAGCTGAAGTTCATAACGGCGTATGGGTAAGACAACATAATGCAATAGACCATCCACATTCTTTAGGAAGTCATTGCTGTAAGGGAATTGATCAAATTGATTTAACTAAATCAAAATGTCGTGTTAAATTTCCACTAAAAAGAGTTAATGGTAAATGGGAAAGAATTAGCTGGGAACAAGCTGTAAATGAAATCGGCGATAAAATGCTTGAAATCAAAAAAGAAAGTGGTCCTGATAGCGTAATGTTCTTAGGCTCAGCGAAATTTAACAACCAACAAGCTTATTATTTTAGAAAATTTGCAGCATTTTGGGGAACTAACTCAATAGATCACGTTGCTAGAATTTGACACAGCGCAACAGTAGCCGGTGTGGCTAATACTTGGGGATATGGCGCTATGACAAATCACTTTGGTGACGTTGTAGGTAATACAAAATGTATGATTATGTTTGGTGCAAATACAGCGGTAGCAAACCCTATTGGATATAAGCATATTTTACAAGCAAAAGATAGAAATAATGCTCCACTAATCGTAGTAGACCCTGTATTTACAAGAAGTGCAGCTCACGCTGATATTTATGTAAGAATTCGTCCTGGAACTGATATAGCTTTCGTATATGGAATGCTAAATATCATTTTTGAAAATGGTTGGGAAGATAAAGAATTAATTAAAGATAGAACTTATGGTGTAGATTTAATCCGTGAAGAAGCGAAAAAATATACTCCTAGCGAAGTTGCTGACATTTGTGGATGTAGCGAAGAAATTTTACATCAAGTAACAAAATTATTTGCAACTACAAAACCAGCTACACTATTCTGGTCGCTTGGTATTACTCAACACTCAGTTGGTAGCTCAAATACTCGTATCTTAGCTATTTTACAATTAGTGTTAGGAAATATCGGTAAGCCTGGTGGTGGAACAAACATTATCCGTGGTCACGACAACGTTCAAGGTGCTACTGATATGGGCTGTTTAGCTGATACACTTCCAGCATATTATGGATTAGCTGAAGGTGCTTGGAAGCATTTTTGTAATGTATGGGGCGTAAAATATGAAGATATGCAAAAACGCTTCGTAGATGATAGTGCAAATGGCGGTAAAAAATGGATGCACGAAAAAGGCTTTAGCTTATCAAGATGGTGGCAAGGCGTTAAAGGTGTAACTCCTTATGGAAGCGATACAACACATTCAAATGCTCCTGTTAGAGTTCTTTGGGTTCAAGGAACAGGAATTACTTCAATGGCTCACACTGTTAAAATTCAAGAAGCACTTAAAAAACTTGATTTAATAGTAGTAGCTGAACCATTTGTAAATGAGGTTGCTGTTTTAGCAGATCGTCCTGATGGTATTTATATACTTCCTGCGACAACTCAATTTGAAACAGAAGGTTATGTAACCGCAACAAACCGCTCAATGCAATGGAGAAGCCAAGTTATTAAGCCTATTTATGAAAGCAAAGAAGATCATGAAATTATGTTTATGTTTGCTAAGAAATTTGGTTTTTATACAGAATATACTCGTGGTATGAAACTAGAGCTTCAAGACCATAAGTTAGTTCAAGTAATCCCTGATGATCAAGATGCTAAATGGCCTGATGATGCAACAAGAGAGATGAGTAACGGACTTTTATCAATAGGTCTTCGTGGAATTAGCGCAGAAAGACTAAGAAAACATCAAGCAAACTGGGCAAACTTTGACCCTAATACGCTAGAAGGATTAGGTGGCGAAGTAAAAGGTGAATATTACGGACTTCCATGGCCTGTATGGGATAAACAACACCCAGGAACTCCAATTTTATGGAACCCAAATGTGCCTTATGAAAGAGGTGGAATGGGCTTTAGAAATAGATTTGGACTTGAGCATAATGGCGTTAGTCAATTAGCAGATAGTAACTTTACTCCTGTTGGTTCTAAAGTTAAGGGAGGTTTCCCACAAATTGATAAAAATAATATAGAAAAAGTTTTCGGAATCAAATTAAGCGATAAAGAAAAAGAATTAATGGGTGGCTCATGGAGCACTGATATTTCAGGAATTATCCTAGAAAAATGCCGTGAGAAAAGTGCTTGTTGTTTAGGTAATGCAAGAGCTAGAACAATAGTTTGGGAATTTAGCGACCCAATTCCAAAACACAGAGAGCCAATTCACTCACCAAGATGGGATTTAGTTCAAAAATATCCTAGCTTTGATGATCAAACAACTCCAAATTTCCGTGTTACTACAATGTATAAGAGCGAGCAACAAAGACAAGACTGGAGCAAGGACTTCCCTGTTATTATTAGCTCAATGCGTTTAGTGAATTTAAGTGGTGCTGGTATGCTTGAAAGAACAAGTAAATACCTAGCTGATATTACACCTGAAATGTTTGCCAATGTGCATCCTGAACTTGCTATGAAGCATAATATTGGTGATGGTGAAATGATGTGGATACATTCTCCACAAGGCACTAAGATTAAAGTAAAATGCGTGCATAATAGAAGCGTAACTCCTGATAGAATATGCTTACCTTATAACTTCTCGGGTGTTTTACAAGGTGTGGACTTAAGCCATAACTATCCAGAAGGAACAAAGCCTTATGCAATAGGCGAAATGTCAAACACAGTAACAAACTACGGGTTTGACCCAAATACGCAAATTAGCGAATACAACGCTGGACTTTGCAGAATTGAGAGGGCTTAATAAATGGCTAGAATGAAGTTTTTTGTAGATAAAAATCGCTGTATTGGTTGTTTTGCTTGTCAAGTTGCATGTTCAAGCGGACACGAAGTTCCTGTTGGAATTAAAAGAAGAAAAGTAATTACCCTAAATGACGGAATTGAAGGCAAAGAAGTATCAATGACTATTGCTTGCCAGCACTGCACAGATGCACCTTGCGCGCAAGTTTGTCCGGTTAAGTGCTTTTATATCCGTGAAGATGGTATTGTATTACATGATAAAAAAGTATGTATAGGCTGTGGATACTGCTTATACGCTTGTCCATTTGGCGCACCACAATTCCCAAGAGATGGTGCATTTGGAATTAAAGGCGAAATGGATAAATGTACAATGTGTGCTGGTGGTCCTGAAGAAACTAACAGCGAAGCTGAAAGAGAGCTTTATGGACAAAACCGCATAAGCGAAGGAAGAGTGCCGATTTGTGCTGCTGTATGTGCTACAAACGCACTTTTAGTTGGAGATGAGAGTGAAGTTTCTAACGTTTATAGAAAGCGTGTTTTAACTAAAAACGCAAATGTTAATCTAAGCAATATGTTTATTTAAACTTTAGCCCCTTTTTTAGGGGCTAATTCCTATTTCAAATTCTTTTATATTTATGAAGGAATACAATGAATGAATTACAAGAATTTATAAAAACTTTTAAAAGCGTAAATATCTCAAGTCTTAGCATTGATAATAAAGTCCTTTGCTCTTATGCTCCAATAATTTTTAAAAACAATGAAATGTTTATTTTCATAAGCGAAGTTGCAAAACATTTTGCAAATATTAAAAATAACCCTAACAATGTAGAAATAATGTTCTTAGAAGATGAATGCAAAGCTGCAAGCATATTTGCTAGAAAAAGACTAAGCTATCAAGTTAATGCAACGATAGTTGATGACAGAAAAGAAGAATTATTTGAAGCATTAAAAGAAGTTCATGGAAATGAAGTAGAAGTGTTTAAAACCATGCTAGATTTTCACTTTATAAAGCTTAAAATTAAAAGCGGAAGATTTGTAAAAGGCTTTGGCAAAGCTTATGATATTGATACTTTCAATAATTTAAGTCTAGTAAATACCCCTCATAAAACAGCAAAAAATTAAAAGAATTTGAAATAGGAATTTCAACTTCTGAATTAATATTTGCACTTATAAAACGCTTTTTTTGTTTAATTATTACCTTAACATACTAGTATTTTGAATACCCAAAAACTCAATTAAAAACCATGTGCTTATTTTGTTTTTTTATATTTTCACTAAATTGCAATTTTCATTGCTTGTATTTTATTAATAGATAAACCAGCAATAGAGAATATTAAAAATTATTATATAAATCATTTATTTATAAAACTAATTAGGCTTTTAAATCTAGCAGTTTATAATCTTTAAGCTCATCAATTAGCTTTATACTAAACTCGCAAAAATCTTCTAAAGTATTTTTATCTTTTAATTCTTTTTCTTTATCTTCATTTATTTTTAAAGCATTTGAGTTTTTAAATAGTTTTATATCTTGCTTTAGTTTTCTTATGTGATTATTTTCTTCATTTATTGCGTATTCTTTTAGCTTTGGATTAATTTCTATTTTTTCTTTTTTATCTTTTAATTCTTCTTTTGCTTGATTTAAGTTTTTAAAGTATTCGTTTTCATCTTCAATATATTGTTCTTTTACTAATATTTCTCCATCTTTATCTTTATCAAAAAATATTCTATTATTAATCATTTTTGAAATAGTGTTTATGTTTTTTTCGCCAAATTCATTAATGTCTTCTTCTAATATTTTGTCTTTTTTCACAATCTCGCTTAAGACATAAATCCCATCTTTATTCTCATCAAAATAACAGACATCAATTAAAGTATTCATCAACTCTTCACTATTTAAAACCCCATTATTATCACTATCACTTTCAAGATAATTTAAATCAAATGCAATTTCACTAAACCAACCCGCTACATAATTAGCCGCATCGCCTTTTAAAATAGTTTTTCCATTTTCTTCTAAAAAATCATTTTTATTAAAAAAGCTTTTTAAATCTTTTAAAATATCTTTATCTAAGCTAATTCCTACGCTTTTATTATCAAGGCTAAAAAATACATTTAATTCTTTATCACTTGTTTTATATTCAAAATTATTTGTTTTTATATCTTGTCTTATTTGGCTTAGATTAATAGTGCTATTTACATTTTTTATTTTATGTAGGCTAGAGTTTAAGAACCCTCCCATATCGCAAATACTTAAATCCATTTTTATTCTCCTTTATTTAACTTATATCGGTTAATTTGATAAAAAATTGATAAAAAAAATATATAATTTAAATATTTATTTTAAGGAGAGTTTATGAAAAAGATATTATTAAGTTTAGCTTTAATTTCGGGTTTATTTGCTGTTGATATTAATAGTGTTGATAAAGCTTGCAAAAGTCAAGACCAATCAACTTGCGCTGCCGAGCTTGCGAACTTTTGCAAAGAAGATTTAAAAGCTTGTTATCAATATTCAAAAGATTTATGTGCTAAAGATAATTTTAGTGCTTGTTTAATGACAGCTACTGCAAATGTAAAATTAATACAAACACAAGCAATTGATACTAAAGAAGCTTATGTTGATGCTCAAAAAGCTATAAGTAAATTATGCGAATTGCCTGCTGTAATAGCACAAGGTGTATCATCTCATGAAAAATTTTGCGTTTTAGCAGGCGATGGAATGTTCTTAAAAGATGCTAAAGATTACGGCTTAGAAGCAAATCCACAAAAAGCCTTGAATTATTATAAAAAAGCTTGTGATGCTAATTCTAATATAGGTTGCAAAAAATACGAACAATTACAAAAAATTATTAAATAAGTAAGTTTTGTAATTCCTAATTCAAATTCCACATTAATTATTAGAGAATTTGAATTAGGATTTTTAGTGTTTATAGATTATTAAATTTATCAAAAAACTCAGCTAAGCCGTCCTTAAAGCCATTTAAAATCTTTTCATCAAAATATGTAAGCGTGAAATAGCATTTGCCTTCATAATAAGCATAAGAAACGCCTATTCCATTTTCACAAACAGGATGAAAATAAAAAACATCAACGAAGTTTGATTTACCTAATGAGCTTGTTGAAACAATGGTTTCGCAAGTATTTTTATACATTTTAGAATTAAAAAATTCTTTTGCGTATTTGTTTTCAATGCAAGGAATGAGAGTTTTTAATCCTAATAAATGTCTATCAATTCCGCAAGCTTTTTTGCAGTCTTTTATGCGAGTTTTATGCTCATTATTTGCCTTAACAAAATCATCTTTATTAAAGCTTTTTAAAGCAGCTTGTAGTTCAAGGCTAATAGCTCTTACGCACTCAGTCCTACCATAATCATAATCTCTCATATCAACAGCTTCGTATTGACATACGTATTTTTTATAAGCATTTTTGCTTGCATTTACAATTGCAGCTTGCAAAATAAAATCTTTTGAAAAGCCAAAATCCTTTGCTAAATCAAAGCTAAAATTAGCATTAAAGCTTAAATTGTTATAAGCTTTTAAGCCTTCTTGAATGCTTTTTATATATTCATCATCAAAATATTGCTCCACAAAATAAGGCTCTTTTAATTCATTTGGACTTATTAGATTTGTATCAATATATTCTAAAATATATGCAATTGTGCCACCATCTAAGAAACTATGTTCGGCATTTATATAAATATTCTTGTTTTTTTCATTATAAATAAAATTAAGAGTTTTATAATGATAGCAAGGTGCGTGATATTGCATATAATGAACTTCTTCGTTAATGCTATTAAAGTCTTTATTGATAATACAAATATTAAATCTTGAGTTTTCTATCACTTCAAAAAATGGATTATAATCTTCGTATTTTTGATAAAGCTTTGCAGCATCATCACTATTTAATAAACTAAGATGAGCAAAACTTATAGGTTTTGTAATATCTTTAAAATTATTTTTAAGTCCTGTATTTTTGCAAATATCTACCTTGTATAAATTATTATTATGAAGAACGCTAAAAAATCTTGTATTTTTATAATTTAGCCTAAATTCATCACTTAAAGGCTTAGGAATTCTAGCTCCACCTTTTAAAATATCAAATTGTCTAGGAAAAATCTCATCTCCACGAGCTGTTTTATACTCTAATTTACCTTCTTCATAAGCTATTATTAGATTTGAAAATGTGCAAATAAAATCATTTAAATCATATTGTTTAGGTAATTTAAAGCAAAAATTACTTGCAATTGCAAGCGGCGCTCTAGTGCTAAGATATGATTTAGTCCAGTTGCGTTCAAGATAAGAGCTTTGCATTAATTCATCGTATTCAAGTAATTTTTCTTGTAAAACAATAGCATCATTTGCAAAAAACTTATCGCATAAATCTTCATTAAAATCATCATAAGCTTTAGCGTGCTTAATAAAATTAGCCTTGGTAATCTCAAGGCTAGGAATATTTAACTTTTTCATTCTTTCTCCATTGCTAGCTTTATGCTCCATACAATAAAAATAATAGTTAAAGTAATAAGAGAGCTTTCAATTAAATTAGAGCTAATATCAGTATTTACATAATAAAACATAGATTTTTCATCAAGAATTTTTACAAAATTATTCATTTGTTATCCTTTCTAATCTGCTTAATAAATGCAGCACCCATAATAAACAATAAATACACAAAAGGAAAGCCAGTAAATGAACCCATAGCTTTAATTCCTTCAATCTTACCTGTAATTACAACAGCAGAAGCAACAATAGCCATTATTATGCACCAAAATGCAGCTTTTACTTTGCTTTCATTCTTACCATCGTTTGTCATAATTCCAAGCGAAATTGCTGCTGAAGTAATAGTTGTAATTACGAATGATACGAATAAAAATACGGTAATTATTTGAGTAAGTTTTGTAAATGGAAAGTCTTGCAATATTCTATAAATTGTGCCTTCATAGCCGTTTGAGTTTGCCATTGCTACTATTTCTTTACTCATTTGAACTTCATCTAATAAACCATATCCACTAAATACGCTAAACCAAACAACCATAAAGCCCGTTGGAATTAAAGTTGAGCAAAGAATAAATTCTTTTAAAGTTCTACCCCTTGAAATCTTTGCTAAGAAAACCCCAACAAAAGGAGTCCAACCAATCCACCAAACAATATAGCTTAATGGATACCATACAAGCCAATCACGGCTTTTGAATATATATAATTCAAAACTATGTGGGATAGTATCTGTTATGATTTTTCCTATTAAAGTTGTAATAACGCTTACAAAATAATGCGTTGGTCCTGTAAAGAATACAAATAATAATAAAGCAATAGCAAAAATCATAGTCCAATCGCCTAAGAATTTCATACCTTTTGCAATCGGCAAAATAGCAGCAAGCGTAAATGCAGCAAATAAAGCTATCATGATAGCCATTTTCCAAGTCATTGAAGTAAAATCGCCACCATCTGTGATAATTTTTAAACCACTACTAATTTGTCCTGTAGCCATTGCAATACTTGCAGTAACCGATAAAGCAATACCAACAATAGCAAAAACTAAAATAAATATAGCAAGTGGTTTAGCAAATTTTTTATCTTTAAAACCAATTCTAACGCAAGAATCAGGGCTAAAAGAACCGCCGTGTCTATAAGCAAAATAAGCAACAACTACACCGCCAAAAGTATATAAAGCCCAAGCAGGTAAGCCCCAAACAAATAAAGAAATACTCATAGCATTTTCCATAGCTTGTTGCTGGTCAAAATTGCCATTTATTCCAATAGGAGCACTTTGATAATGCCAAAGAGCTTCAAGTGGTCCATAAAACACAATCCCAACACCAATTCCAGCAGTAAAGAGCATACTCATCCATGAATATGTAGAATATTCAGGTTCGGCATCTCCTAGCTTTATTTTGCCGTATTTTGAAAATGCAAAATAAAATCCAAGCCCAAGCCCAAGCAAAGGCAACCAAATAATAAACCAATCAAACACAACGTAAAAAAATTGAGTGCTTGAAATAATAAAATTCGTAAGCTCCTTTGGAAAAATAATTGCAAAAATAGCAATGATAATTACTATCGGAGCACAAATTAGAAAAAGCTTATTCTTTTCCATAACTTTCCTTTCTTTTAATTAAATAATTTTTTTAAAATTATATTAAGATTATATAACTTTATCCATAAACTAAAATTAATTTATATATTTTGAAATATAAAAGTTTTGTAATTCCTAATTCAAATTCTTTAAGATTTGAATTAGATTTTTATATCTAAGTGCTTGTTACTTACAATGTCTTTTACTAAGCTTGAGCTAAGTTCTAATGCTACAGAAGTTTCTATTGCATTTGCATTTTTGCCTAATTTTTCTAAGACTTTATTTTCATCGTTTGTAAGAGAGCTTGCACCTAATTTTTTGATTTTTAAAGTTATTTGCATAAGTTTTGCTAAAAGCTCGGCTTGCTCTAATTCTTTTTCTTTTTGTTTGTTTTTAATCTCTTCGGCGCTTTGTCCTTCTTTGGTGTGATACTCAAATGCTCTTTTAAAATCACTTTTGTAGCGTTTAATATCTGCGTATTTTTCTTTAAGCTCACTTTTATACTCTTGTTCTTCATTAGCATTAGTAAAATTAAGCTCAGCAAAACTAAGCTCGCCATTAAAATCTCTATCACTAGATATTACATAATCTAAATATTCGCTAATACTTGTGCCAATTTCTAGCCTTATTGCATCGTAATTTTTGGTGTTTATAAATCTTTCATCGCTTAATTTATTTACTACATAAAGATACCCATCAAACTCGCCATAAATACCAACCTCAAGCCTTGCTTTGCTTAGCTCATCATTATTTATTCTGCCGTCTTGATTGCTATCAGCATCAGCAAGTCCTAAATCATAGGCGATTTCTTTAAACCAGCTTGATACAAAATTAGCAGCGTCTTTGTTTAGAATAATCTTATCATCACTAATAATGAAATTATCTTTATCAAAATGAGCCATTAATTGCTCTATTGTTGTTTTGCTTAGACTTAGCCCATGAGTATTGTTATCAAGGCAAAAAACTATATTTATATTATCTTTATCGCTTGTTTTTAAAGAATAATTATGATTTGTTATATCATCTTTTATGGTATTAATTTTATCATTGCTAAGATTTTGAAAATTATTTAAGTTTGTTTTGTGGTAACTTTTATCATAAACTTTTGAAATATCCACATCAAAGCCACTAATTCTCATAAAATCTCCGAAAATTATCAATAATTATTTTGATTTAAATTATTAAAACTAGTTTAAGTAAATCATATTGAAATTTTGTTTAAAAAACAATTAGTTTGTAACTATAAGTAACTATTAGCTATTTCCTATTTCAAATTCTTTTAAAATTTGTAAAGAATTTGAAATAGGAATTAAGCTTTAATATCAAGCAATTTTGTTTCGCTAAGTTCATTTATAAAGTCTTTTGTATAAGATATAAAATCTCCTAGCTTATCGTTATTAATCAAATCCTTTAATTTATCTTCGCTTATTTTAAGATTTATAGAAAAATCTTTTAAGAGTTTCTTTTCATCATTTGTAAGACTTTCTAAGCCTTGATTTTTTAGCTTTGCTAAGGCTGCTAACTTTTTTAATTCTTCTAATTCTTTTTCTTTTAATTTATCTATATTCATAATTTTATAAATATTGCCAATTTCAATTCGCTCATCACTAGATTTGCAATCAGCTATGTATGTATGAATTTTATTTTTACCATCAGCTCCTAAATATTCGCCAAATGTTATCACTCCATCAAGGTTTTTATCATCATTTAAGCTTATATCTAAAGCCTTGCTAATATCCATACTCTCACCTTCTGGCAAAGCTACCATACTAGGTAAATATGTACCTACTATAGCATATGAAATTAGTTCTTCTTCAAGTGTTTTTTCGTTTATTACTATTTCGGAAGCTTCACTAAATACCGTAAATGTATATTTAAATTCCTTGCCCCTTAATTCTCCATCATTATTCATATCAGCTGCTAGAAGATTTCTTCTATATGCAATATCACTAAACCACCCAGCTACAAAGCTAGCTGCATCTTTATCTAAGATGGTGCCTTTGTCGTTTTCAATGAAATTATCACTATCAAAAAATTCTTTTAATCTATTTAGATTTTTTTCATTTATTTTTACACCGATATTATCTTTATCAAATCTAAAAAATACATTATAATCTTGCTCTTTATTTGTTTTAATCTCAAAATTATTTTTTTCTATATGATAATTTAAATCTTTTAGCTCAACCTCATTTAACTCGTGCTTTTTAACATCAATTTTCCAAGCTACCGGCATATTTTTACTAGCACTTATATCGTGTATCATAAATAATCCTTAATGTTTATTGCTTTAAATCGGCTAGATTACAAAAATCTTAATTCCTATTTCGTAATTCTTATAAATTTTCATGGAATTTGAAATAGGAATTTAATCTCCGTATTTTATGCAGTTTATTCCGAATTTATCTCTTATTTTTGATAAGGTTTCGTTTAATTTTTTGCTTTTTTCATTAGTATTGAAAATATCTTCACAATAAGTTTTATCAAGACTATTTGCACTTATTCCAAGATAATAAATATTGTTGTTTTTAGCGTTTTTCATTAGTATTTCAAAGCCTTTTAATGAGTTTTCTAGTAGGTTTTTTTCGCTAAAAGGTTGGATGAGGTTTAGGCTTGTATGCTCGTAATTAGCTCCGTATTTTATGCTTACATCAATTTTTCTAGGATGAAAGCCGTTTTTGCTTATCCAAACGCTTAAATATCTAGCAAGGATTTTTATCCTACGCCTTAGCTCTTCATAATCACTTATAGGTTTAAAACTTTTTGATATTGCGTGGCTTTTAATATCTTTTATCTCTTCTACTTTTTCATTATCAATGCCTTTAATTCTAGCGATGATTTTTTTGCCGTGTTTGCCGTATTTATCTAATAAATATTCTTTTTGCAATAATTCATCTAAAGTATTTATACCATAAGCTCTTAGATATTTTTGAATTTCTTTACCAATTCCAGCAAAGTCTTTTATATCAATGCCTTTAATTGCGTTTTGCATATCGTATTCCATTCTAATGCCGAATGGTTTTGCTAAATCTGTTAAAAATTTCGCACCCCATTTGCTATGATTTATCCCTATACTAGCTGGTAAGCCAAATTTTTCTAAGAGTTCTTTTTGCAAATATTTTGCATAATCTAGTGCTTCGGTATCTTTTTTAAAGCCTTCTAAATCTCCAAAAAACTCATCAATGCTAAATTGCTCAATTACAGGGATTTTGCTTTCTAAAAAAGTCTTTACCTTAAAGCTTAGTTCTTTATAATGCCTTATATTGCTTCTTGCGATTTTTAAATTAGGGCATTTTTGATAAGCGATATTTAATTTATCTCCTACTTTTATTCCGTATTTTTTAGCTTCATAAGATACTGCAATGGCTGTAAAATGCTTGTAATCAATATTTTTTATGGGGGTTTTATTAACTTCTATTGAAGTCATAAAAGCGATTTTGTTTTCTACATATTTTGCATCTTGTGTGAAAAAATCTTCATTACTTCCTGCATAAATTACGCAAGGAACATTGCGTAATTCTTCGTTTATAAGTCTTTCGGCATTTACAAAATAGCTATCAAAATCTATATGTAATTTCATTAAAATCTGTTTTTATATATTTGTAAAAACTCATTCATAGGTGTTGCACCTTTATGATAATAAAATCCTTGTAATTCATCGCAGCCTAATTCTTTTAGACAATTTACTTGCTCAATTGTTTCAACGCCTTCAGCTACAACTCTTTTATTCATAGTTTTTGCGATTTTTATAATCCCTATTATGATTGCTTTTGAGTTTTCGTTTATCAAATCACAATCTTTAGTATTTAATCCATCTATAAAACTTTTATCAATTTTAATAGTATCAATAGGAAGATTATTAATATAAGATAAAGAACTATAATCTTTACCAAAATCATCAATACTTATTAAAAATCCTATCGCTTTTAATTTTTCTAATATCGTTTCGCTATTTTCTCTTAATCTATATCTTTCAGTAATTTCTATATCTATTAGGCTAGGGCAAATGTTGTATTTTTTCATATTTGCTACTAGATAATTTATCATATCTTTATGATGAAGATGTTTTGCTGAAATATTTATGCTAATAGGAATATTTATTCCGATAGTTTGTAAATATTTTAAATCTTGAAATACTCTTGCGATTACAAATTTTTCAAGCTTTATAATTAGGTCGGTTTTTTCTGCAATTCTTATGAATTTTTCTGTATTTTCAAATTTATCATTTCTCTTCCAGCGAATTAAAGCTTCTGCACCTTTTACTAGATTGTCATTAGCTCCGATTTTTGCTTGATAAAATACATCAAGCTCGCCTTTTTCTAAAGCTCTTTTTAAATCGTTTTCTAATTTAGCTTCACTATCAATTTGAGCTTTTACTTCTTCTGAATAATTGCAATATAATTTATCCTTTTGAACGCTTGAAAGTAGTGCAGCTTTATAAGTATCATTTATTATTTGACTATAATTATCGCTTGTTAGTATGCTAAAGCCAATCCCTACGCTTTGCTCATATATTCCATCACTTCCAAAATTAATGCTTTCGCTAAAGCATTCGTGTAGTTTAACTGCCATAGTATCAAAACATTTTTGAACTTCATTCGCACAAGGGAATGCTAATAAGAAATCTCCATTACCGCTAATTTTTGCAATTTTTGAATCCGTTAATGTGGTTGAAAAGCTAGAAAATCTATTTGCTAATTCTAAAATAATCTTATCGGCTAGATTAAAACTTCTACTTTTTAATAGGTTTTGATAGTCTTTTAGATAAATATAGCTTACTATTATAGGGCAATCTGATTTTTCGTAAAGCTCTAAAATATCTAATAAGAATTTTTGTTTTTTTGGTAATTTGGTTAAAGAATTGTAATTTTCTTGATAATATATATCGTTTAAAACTTCATTTAAAGAATCAGCGATTTTTTGAAATTCGCTATATGTTAAGTCTTTTGATAGGTTTAATGGTTTATGTTTTTTAACAGAATTTGCCAAAAGCTCAGCGAAATTATCAAAATCTTTTTTTACTTTTCTTAGTCTTCTTTGATATATTCTATTACTTGCTAAGGCTGCTACAAAAACGGTTATAGTGAATACAAAAAATTGAAATAAGGTTTGGTCTTTGTTTTGTTGTAATCTAATTTTTAGGCTTTCATTGCTTATATTATGCACTCTATGATGCTCTTCAATTCTTTTAACTTCGCTAAAATATCTAAAAGTCCCAAAAACTGCTCCCGCAATCTCAACTAACAAAAAAGTTGTAACAACAAAATTTTTAAAAGAATTAGATAAAATTGAGCGTGTTTTTTTCATACCTTACCCTACCTAAACATTTTTATTGACGCCTTTGCTTCTTCTTTTTCCATATAATTACGAACTGACTCTTGAGCGTTTTTATTTATTAAATAATTTTTTATTTGTTCTTTTGCCATTTCATAAGATGCGCCGTTCATTTTATCCTTATTTAGGTTATAAAATCTTATAATTTCATCATCGCTTACATCTTTCATATAATTTTGTGCGATTAAATCAAATAATTTTCTCTTTAAAATCTCATCTTTTATATTATCACTTAAGATTTTTATCTTATCTTGATTATGTTCTATGAAAGTGTCTAAACTTACATTATTTGCTGCTGCTATTTTTGATAATTCTTCGTTTATTTCTATTTGATTTACTCCTAATTTAAAATTTTTAGCAAGTGAAGTGCATATTTTATTTTGAATTAAAAGTTTTAAAGCTTCGTTTTGGTCTATATTCATATATTGTGAAACTTCTAATATATCAATGTTTGTAATAGGTTCATTATTTACGCTAGCAATTATTGAAGCAATAGGATTTGCTTTTAAAAATGCACTAATAATTAGCACATATAAAATTTTTCTCATTATTTACCTTTAAGTGATTTTAAGTGATTATAACTACAAAAAATTCACAAAAGGCTAATAATAATGATAGTTACTAGATTTGCACCCTCTCCAACGGGGTTTTTACACATTGGTGGGCTTAGAACTGCACTTTTTTCTTATCTTTATGCTAAAAGAAATAATGGTAAGTTTATTCTTCGTATTGAAGATACAGATATGGCAAGAAATAGCGAAGAGGCAACAAAGGCTATTTTAGAAGCGTTTAAATGGGTTGATTTAAAAGTTGATGGAGAAATCACATATCAAAGTAAAAGAATGGATATTTATAAAGAATACATTCAAAAATTACTTGATAGCGGAAATGCTTATTATTGTTATATGAGTGAAGACGAATTAAACTCGCTAAGAGCAGAGCAAGAAGCTAGAAAAGAACGCCCTAAATATGATGGAAGATATAGAGATTTTAAAGGAGAGCCACCAGCAGGAATTAAACCTGTTGTTAGAATTAAAGCACCACTTGATGGAGAAATTATCGTAAATGATGGTGTAAAAGGCGAAATAAGATTTAATGCTGCTGATATTTTAGATGATTTTGTAATCGCTCGTGCTGATGGCACACCTACTTATAATTTCGTTGTGGTTGTTGATGATGCTTTAATGGGTGTAACTGATGTAATTCGTGGAGATGACCATCTTTCTAATACTCCTAAACAAATAATTATATATGAAGCATTAGGCTTTAAAGTTCCTAATTTTTATCATTTAGCAATGATAAATGGAGAAGATGGCAAAAAGCTTAGTAAAAGACACGGAGCAACCGATGTTATGGAATACAAAGCTATGGGGTATTTGCCTGAAGCATTGCTTAATTTCTTACTTAGACTTGGTTTTTCTAATAAAGACCAAGAGATTTTTTCTATGCAAGAAATGCTAGATTGCTTTACTTTTGATAATGTAAGCAAAGGTGCAAGCACATATAACGCACAAAAGCTAGAATGGATAAACGCTCATTATATAAAGACTTTAAGCGATGAAAGATTAGTGAATGCTTGTAAGGACTTAGGATTTGACTTTTCAAGTATTAAAAATTATTCGTTTTTATTAACTATGTTAAGAGAAAGAGCAAAGACTTTAATAGAATTAATTAATAGTGCAAAGATTATAGTAAATGCTCCTAGTACTTATGAAGAAAGTGGAGTTGCAAAATTTGTAAATGAGAATAGCAAAGCATTATTTGCTAAGTTTGTAAATGAGTTTAAAGATGCAAAAACTGAAGCGGAATTTGAATTAGGAATTAAAGAATTTTTAGAAAACAATAACGCTAAACTAAAAGACATAGCTCAATTAATAAGATTAGCATTAACAGGAACTACTGTAAGTCCTAGTATTTATGCTATGATGGAATTTTTAGGAAATGAAGAAATAAAGGCAAGATTTAATAAATTTTTAAAGGAGATTGTATGAATAATTTAAAAGAAAGAGCATTAGAGTATCACTTAGGTGGTAAGTTAGCAACGGCGATAAAAACGCCTATGAAAGAATACGAAAGCTTAAGTTTAGCGTATTCTCCAGGGGTTGCATATCCATGCGAAGAGATTGCTCGTGATGCGGATTTAGCTTACAAATACACTAGCAAAGGTAATTTAGTAGCAGTTATTAGCGATGGTTCGGCTGTTTTAGGTCTTGGCAATATCGGTGGTATTGCAGGTAAGCCTGTTATGGAAGGCAAGGCGTGTTTGTTTAAAAAATTTGCAGGCGTTGATGCTTATGATATTGAGCTTAGCACTCAAGATACCGAAGAAATAATAGCAGCAGTTAAAGCGATTGCTCCTAGTTTTGGTGGAATAAATCTTGAAGATATAGCAGCTCCTAAATGCTTTGAGATTGAAGCAAGACTTCAAGATTTAGGAATTCCTGTAATGCATGACGATCAGCATGGAACTGCGATTATTAGTGCTGCAGGTCTTATAAATGCTTGTGATTTAATAGGTAAAAAATTAGAAGATTTAAAAGTAGTTGTTTGTGGAGCAGGTGCAGCAGGAATTGCAAGTGCTAAAATATACAAAACTTTAGGTGTTAATAAGATTTTCTTAGTAGATTCAAAAGGCGTTTGCAATACAAAAAGAACTGATTTAAACGAGCATAAATTAGAATTCGTAAGAGAATGTGATGAAGATACTTTAGCCGAAGTTATCAAAGGTGCTGATGTTTTCTTAGGACTTAGCAAAGCAGGAGCTTTAAGCGAAGAAATGCTAAAAACTATGGCAAAAGATCCTATCGTATTTGCTTTAGCAAATCCTGATCCTGAGATTTTACCTGAGCTTGCAAAAAAGGTTCGCCCTGATGTAATTATTGCAACAGGAAGAAGCGATTATGATAACCAAATTAACAATGTTTTAGGCTTTCCATATATTTTCCGTGGAGCTTTAGATGTTAGAGCTAGAAAGATTTCTATGGCTATGAAAATTGCTGCTGTAAGGGCTTTAAGCGAATTAGGAAGACTTGAAGTTAGTGAAAAAACAAAAAAATTATATGGCAAAGATTTAAAATATGGAAAAGATTTAATAATTCCAAAACCTTTTGATGATAGGGTAAAAGCTTATGTTAGCACAGCAGTTGCAAAGGCTGCGGTTGATGAAGGAATAGCTTTAGTTAAAGATTTTGATGAGAAAGCGTATTTTGAAAGGCTTTTAAATGAAGGTAATTAAAAATACTTTAGTTTCAACTTATCTAGCGAAAATTAGGGATAAAAACACATCTTGCAGGGATTTTCGTGAGCATATCAAAAAGCTTAGTGGTTTTGTGATTTATGAAGCTTGTGAGTTTTTAGCAACTGAAAAAGTAGTAGTTCAAACTCCGTTAATGCCTTGCGAATGCGATGTAATAAGTGATGATATTGTAATAGTTCCTATTTTAAGGGCTGCACTTGGTATGAGTGATATTGCACTTGATTTATTAGGTAAAGCTAGTGTGGGATTTTTAGGAATTCAACGCAATGAAGAAACGCTTGAGCCTGAGTTTTTCTTTGAAAAATATCCACAAGATATGCAAAATAAAACTGCAATTATAATTGATCCTATGTTTGCAACGGGTGGAAGTGCGATTGCAGCGGTAAATAGATTAAAGTCAATAGGTGTAAAAAAGATAATTTTTGCAAGTATTATTGCAGCACCTGAAGCAAGAGATAAGATGAAAGCAGTTCACCCTGATGTGGCTTTAATTACTGCTTGTCTTGATAAAGGGCTTAATGAAAAAGGCTATATTGTTCCAGGTTTAGGCGATGCTGGAGATAGAATATTTAATACTTTAAAGGACTAATATGAAAAAGTTATTGTTAAGTTTAGGTTTATTTTCGTTTTTAAATGCTGATATTGTTACTATGAATATTAGCGAGTATGATTTTTCTAATAAAGATTATGCTTTAATTGATGTTAGAATGCCTAGCGAATACGCTGCAACAGGTGTAGTAGATGGTGCTAAATTAATCACATTTTTAAAAGAAGATGGCACTATAAATGCTGAATTTATAGATGAGGTAGCGAAAAACTATTCTAAAGATAGCAAAATTGCCATTATGTGCAGAAGCGGTAAAAGAAGTTTAGCAGCTGCTAAAATGCTTGAAAAAAACGGCTTTAATGATATTTTAAATCTTGACGGCGGAATGAACGAGCTACTTAAAACTAATATAAAATTAGTTCCTTATAAAAACTAATTCTTAATTCCTATTTCAAATTCTTTTTGAAATAGGAGCTTATTTAAGTATTCCTTGATAGCCCGTGTCAAAAAGGGCTTGATTTATCATGCTTTCATTAAGTTCTTTATCGCTTTTAATTATTGCATTTTTTGTATCTAAACTCACATTTACTTTTGTTACGCCATCAATTTTTAGTAGTGCCTTTCTTACAATTGCAGTGCATAATGGACAATGCATTTTAGGAACTTCTAGTGTGTATTCATAGGCATTTAAAATGCTAAAAAATAAGCTTAAAAATATTAATTTTTTCAAATCATTGCTCCTATAATTTCAGGATAAAATACAATTAATAATAAAATTATTCCTATTACAAATAGTTTTGTTTTATTGTTTTTGTTTAGCTTTTTGTATAAAAATACAAAGTAAAGCACGCAAGTAGCAATACCTAAATAAAATCTCAAAGGTGCTAAAAAATCAAAATTAACAAGGCTTACCCCAAATATTAAAAAGCTAATAGCTCCAACACAACAAAGGCTAGAGCTAATAGCCAATAAAAATATTGAAATTAAATATTTTTTCATATTTGTTTTGAAGTGTATTCATAAACAAATTCGCTAGGTGAATAATAATCTAGCGTATTTGAATCAACTTCAGCATATACATAGCCAAAATTATTAAGTGGTGCTTGAGCTGGGCGTGGAGTTAGTACAAAATCTCTTTGCGTATTAAATTCACACCAACACATTTCCCAATTTCCGAATTGAAATTCTATTAATTTTTGTATTTGGCTATCGTTATTATCTAGTTTGAGTGATAATTTAACCTTAGCTACATCAGCAGGATCGCATGGAATCCAGCCATAGCCTTTTAGATAAAATTCCGCTCTACAATGTTGAGCTTTTGTGATGTTTTCTTTACTACCCATTGCAGCGTAAAATCTACTTTCGCCCAAACGAATTCCAAAGCATTCTCTAGCAGGTATATTTACACTTCTTAAAAGTGCTACGAATACCGAGCTAATATCAGTGCATTTTCCATAAAGCTTTTTACTTTCTAAAATAGCTTTAGCATCGCCAATTCCACATCCAATTACGCTTTCATCACGAGTAAAATTAAGCGCTACCCAATTATAAATCGCTCTTGCTTTTTCTAAATCACCTTTTATTCCTTTTGTAATTTTTAGAGCGTATTCTTTTACTATTCCGCTAGTGAAAATATGTTCGCTTGGTTTTAAATATTTTGCTATGCTTTCGTCTAGCTTTTCGTTTTCGTTAAAATTGACTTTTGAAAAATCAGTAATTCTATCGTGAGTTTTAATATTAAATTTTGTAATTAACTCGGCTTTTACATTAGAAAAACTTGCATATAAACTATTTGTTTCAAAATCACTTAAATAAATTTCATTGTAATTACCACTATTTATAATATCACTCGTAAGGTGTTGATAGGGGCGTGACTTTGGTAATGGAAGCCAGATTTTGCTAACTTCGCCTGATTCATTTAGATTATGCTTTAAACATACTGAGTATTCTTTACTATCGTCTTTTGTTGCTTGATTACAATTTATTGAAGTGGTTTCATTCGCACTTAGTAAAGTGTTTGCTGCAACTGCAGACGATAAAGTTAAAAATGTTCTTCTTTTCATAACTTTATCCTTGTGTGAAATAAAGTTTAATTTTAAATTGTTTTATTTAATAATAAATTTAGTTTTTTAATAGTTTTTATGTTATTATTGATTTTTTACATTTTTTTAAAGGAAAATTATGGCTAAAGATGATGTAATAGAAATTGATGGCGAAGTTATTGAAGCACTTCCTAACGCTACTTTTAAGGTTGAGCTTGATAACAAGCATGTAATTTTATGCCACATTGCAGGTAAAATGAGAATGCATTATATTAAGATTATGCCAGGAGATAGAGTAAGAGTGGAATTAACTCCTTATAGTCTTGATAAAGGTCGTATTACTTATAGACACAAATAATTTAGCACTTTTTATGGTGCTAAACTTCTAATTTATTTTTTCATTTTATTTACCATTTATTTATCTTGGGGGGGGGCATAATTGCTCTTTTGAAAGGAGATTAAATGAGTGATTTAACAACAAATGAAAACAAATATGATTTGTTTAAGGGTGTTTTATTAGTAGATGTTGGTGCTGTAACGAAATATAGTTTAATTCATATTAGCGAACTTGAAATTACGGTTACTTCTAGTGTTAGCTACAAAGATGCAGAGCAATCACTTAAAGATGTGGCTAGTTCTTTGGGTTACAACTGTGTTTTAAACATAGTAAGAGATAATTATGTTGAAAGTACGGAAACTTTTGGGTCTGCACGTACAGAAGGTAGTATAGATGGTAAGATTAGTAAAGGTTTGTTTGGCTCTTATAATAATTATTCTAAAATTGATGCAGAAACCACAATTAATTCAGAAACTCAAGTAAATAATTGCTTTAATATAAAAGGTACTCTTGCAATTATTGGTAAGCCAAATCCTAATGGTGAAAGCATAGATGTAGATGAGCTATCAAAAAAGGATGAAATAATTTTAGAATGTGTATATGCGGCTTATCAGGTTTATAATATTAACTACGAGTTAGAAGAAACCATAGAAAGTGAATATGGAACTGTTTTTTTAATTATAGTAGGTGCAGGGTTTGCTACTTTTTTATCATTTGTAATTGGGTTTTTATCATTTGTAAAATTTATAAGCATTCCTATATGGTTGATTGCTGTATGGAATTCTAAATCAGCAGATAGAAAAATAGACTTACAAAAGAGAGCTTTGTTAGAATATGAGACAAATTTCAAAAACCTTGCAAGTAATTATGGTAGTGAATTAGTAGCTGTTTATAATTCTATTCCATATGCAACAATTAAACACATAGGAGATTAAAATGAATAGTTTAGAAGTTATAAATAATGTTTCAGAGTTTAAAGAAGGTGAATTTTGTGTAGCGTTTCATAAAATGATTTTTGAAAACAATACAAATATAACCGATAAAAATGTATTAATCAACATGGCTAGACCAAAGACTTGTTTTGAGAAAGCAAAAAATTTAACTCTTAAATCACTGGTAATTTATCCAGTTTTATATCTTATTGGTCATTTTTTGTTTTAGTAAAAAACTACAAACTTTAAGCAATCTAGCATTTTTTAGTGCTAGATTATTTTTATAATATGCTCTATTTTATTTTTAGCTAGTATTTTTGAAACTTCATTTATATTAGGACATTCTACTTAAACACTTATTTTGTAATCGCTTATAATTTTCTTGGTCTTTTTCATTTTTCATTCATTATAAAAGCTTATGATCAAAGTAAAATTTCAAAATACTTTTTTAAATTATATCTTGATTTTAAATTGCTAAAAAATCTTTAGAATTTGAATTCGGAAATACAAATAAATCTAATATTTAAACTTATATTAATTTTGTTGTGATATCATCAACATTTTTGCAATTTATCTGTGTGAAGAAGTAATATTTAAGTGAATTTTCCACCGTTTAAATATTAGTTGGTAATTCGTGATACCTAAAAATGCAGATTGTAAAAAAGTGGAAAGCAAATTATTTTTTAGGAGACAAGATGAAAGTAAGACCATCTGTTAAGAAAATGTGCGACAAATGTAAAGTCGTTATGAGAAAAGGCGTTGTTCGTATTATTTGCGAAAATCCAAAACACAAACAAAGACAAGGATAAGGTATGGCTCGTATTGCAGGTGTTGATTTACCAAAGAAAAAAAGAATTGAATATGGCTTAACTTATATCTATGGTATAGGTTTATTTACTTCACGCAAAATTTTAGCTGCTGTTGGTATTGATCCAAACAAGCGTGTTTATGAACTAAGCGAAGATGAGGCAGCAACTATTCGTAAAGAAATCCAAGAACATTATTTAGTTGAGGGTGATTTAAGAAAACAAGTTGCTATGGACATTAAAGCTTTAATGGATTTAGGTTCATATCGTGGTTTAAGACATAGAAAAGGTTTACCAGTGCGTGGTCAAAAGACTAAGACAAATGCTAGAACTCGCAAGGGTAAGAGAAAAACCGTTGGTGCAAAAGCGTAAGGATAGATAATGGCTAAGAGAAAAGTAGTTAAGAAAAAATTAGTTAAAAAGAATATTGCAAAAGGTGTAGTATATATTAGTGCAACTTTTAACAATACAATGGTAACAGTTACTGATGAAATGGGAAATGCGATAGCATGGAGTAGTGCAGGTGGATTAGGTTTTAAAGGTTCTAAAAAATCAACTCCATTCGCAGCACAACAAGCTGTTGAAGATGCTTTAAATAAAGCTAAAGAACACGGAATTAAAGAAGTAGGTATTCGTGTTCAAGGTCCTGGTAGCGGTAGAGAAACTGCTGTTAAGAGTGTTGGTGCAGTTGAAGGTATTAAAGTTACTTTCTTAAAAGACATTACACCATTAGCACATAATGGTTGCAGACCACCAAAACGCCGTCGTGTATAATATAAGTATAGGAATATAGGAGAAAATAGTATGGCAAGATATACTGGACCAGTAGAGAAAATTGAAAGAAGATTAGGCGTTAGCCTTGCAATGAAGGGTGAAAGAAGACTAGCTGGTAAGAGTGCTTTAGATAAAAGACCTTATGCACCAGGTCAGCATGGTCAAAGAAGAGGTAAAATTAGCGAATACGGCTTACAATTAAGAGAAAAGCAAAAAGCTAAATTCATGTATGGTGTAAGCGAAAAGCAATTTAGAAAATTATTCCAAGAAGCTGCAAGAAAAGATGGCAACACAGGTGCTATTTTAATTCAATTCTTAGAGCAAAGACTAGATAACGTAGTTTATAGAATGGGATTTGCTACAACTCGCCGTTTTGCAAGACAACTTGTAACTCACGGACATATTTTAGTAAATGGTAAAAGAGTAGATATTCCAAGTTATAGAGTATTGCCAGGTGCTAAAGTTGAAGTTGTAGAGAAGAGCAAAAACAATCCTCAAATCGTAAGAGCAGTAGAACTTACAAATCAAACAGGTATTGTTGAGTGGGTAGATGTTGAAAAAGATAAAAAATACGGAATTTTCACAAGAAAACCTGAGAGAGAAGAAGTTGTCATTCCTGTTGAGGAAAGATTCATAGTAGAGCTATACTCTAAGTAATAAGGAGTAGCACATGAGAAAAGTAGTTACAACAGCTCATATGCCAAATGAATTTACTATTGAAAATATCGGCGAAAACAAAGCACGCATAAGTGCTTGGCCTTTTGAAATTGGTTTTGGCATTACATTAGCACATCCACTGCACAGGCTTTTACGCCTTAGTGCAATTGGCTATGCAGCAACTGCTATTAAAATTGATGGTGTAAGTCATGAGTTTGATAGCAAAAGAGGTATGGTAGAAGATATTTCTTTATTTATTATCAATATTAAAAATATGCGTTTTAAAATTAAAAACGAAGATAGTAAGAGAGAAGAAGTAAGCTTTAGCTTTAAAGGGCCAAGAGAAATTAAAGGTAGTGATTTAGCTAATAATGTAATTGAAGTTGTAAATCCTGATAACTACATTGCTACTATAAATGAAGATACTGAGTTAGATTTTACATTAGTTATTGAAAAAGGTATTGGCTATGTAGCAAGCGAAGATTTAAGAGAGAAAACTGATAGTAGTTTTATAGCTCTTGATGCGTTTTTTACACCAGTTAGAAATGCAAACTATTCAATAGAAAAGGTTTTACATGAAGATAATCCTGACTATGAAAAAATTGTATTTGAAATAACAACTGATGGTCAAATAACTCCTGAAGATGCGTTTAAGAATGCTTTAGATGCTATGTATCAACAAATGATGGTATTTAACAAAATAGCAACTACAAGCCCAAGATTAATTGGCGAAGAAGATACAGAAGAGTTTGATTTCTCTGCTTTACTTAAGAGTGTTAAAGAACTTGGTTTAAGCGTAAGAAGTAACAATGGTTTAGAAAAAGCTGGCATTGAATTTATAGGCGAATTAGCTTTAATGAGCGAAAACGATGTAAATAATTTAAAGAATGTTGGTAAGAAATCAGTAGAAGAAATTTTAAATGCTATGAAAGAAATAGGCTATCCAATAGGTTCTAACTCTGTTGAGGCTTATAAAGATAAACTTATTGAAAAAATAAAAGAAATAAAGGATAATAAATGAGACACGGACACGGATACAGAAAGCTAGGTCGCACTAGCACTCATCGTGCAGCTTTATTAAAAAATTTAAGTATTGCAATTATCAAAAATGGTAAAATTGAAACAACTTTAGAAAAAGCTAAAGAATTAAGATCTTATATTGAGAAATTAATCACTCGTGCTAGAGTTGGAGATTTTAACGCTCACAGAGCAGTATTCGCAGCTTTACAAGATAAAGAATGCACAAATAAATTAGTTACAGAAATAGCACCAAACTACAAAGAAAGAAATGGTGGCTATACAAGAATTATCAAAACAAGAACTCGCCGTGGTGATGCGGCTACAATGGCTTATATTGAGCTAGTATAATTATTGAGTGCTTCGGCACTCAAGTATTATGAATAAAATCACACTTCCTTATAATCAAACTTTAGAAAACTACATACTCAACAAAGAGCTTTACGAATTAGCAAATATTTCACAAAATGTTTATAAATTTTGGAAAAATATCAAATACGCTCAATATCCTAATTCTAGAATTGTATTTTTGGATAAAAGCACTATCGCAAAAAAATATGAGAATTTGATTTCGGAATGTTCTAATTTAAGTGGTTTGGTTTTAGCAAGTGCTTTTTGTTCTATGAGTAATTTAGCCCCATCACATTTAAACCCAAACAATAATTCAAATCTATTAGAAATAATAAAACTTGTAGAAATTTCAGGGATAAAGTTTATAGATTTAGAAGACTTTTTCAAAAAATTAAATATCCCTAAAAACTCTCATATTTATATTGAAAAATGTTGTTATTTCGCACCTGAACCATTTGAGAAAAAAATCAAATTAACTAATACTTTATGTTTAGGATATTATTAAGGATTAACTATGCTTACAAAAATAAGAAATATTTTAAATGAATTTAACGCTGATTTTATGCTGATTTTTACTGCAGATTTTCATCTAAGCGAGTATATTAACGAGTATTTTAAACTTAAAGAAATTTTAAGTGGTTTTTGTGGTTCGGCAGGAACTTTGCTAATTAGTAAAAACGAAGCATTTTTATTTACTGATGGTAGATATTTTTTACAAGCCGAAAATGAGCTAAAACAAGATTTTAAGCTAATAAAAAGTCCTGATTACATTAGCTATATTAAAGATAATTTTAACAATAAAACTGCTTTATTAGACTTAAGAACAATCTCTTATACAAATTATTTAAAATTAAGCGAAGTTGCAAAAATAGTTGATTTTACAATAAATTACAATGATTTTCATTCAAGAACTTTGCCAAATGATAAAGTATTTTATCAAAATCCTAAATTTGTTGATAACATTAATAAAATAAAAAGATTGCAAAATGAACTAAGCGAAAAAAACATAGATTATTGTGTAATTTCAAGCCTTAGTGATATTGCATATCTTACAAATCTTCGTGGAAAAGATGTAGAATACAACCCCGTTTTTTTAAGCTATTTGATTGTTTCTAAAACAAAGGCTTATTTTTATATTGATGAAAATAAATTAAGCGAAATTATTAAAGATGAAGATTTGATTTATAAAGATTATTTTGACTTTTACGATGATTTAAAGACCCTAAAAGGCAATATAATTTGTGATTTTTCTAATACTAACGCAAAAATTATAAGCCAAATAAAAGCAAATATAATAAATGAGATTTTGCCAAGCACAATGCAAAAAGCATGCAAAAGCGCTAATGAAATTAAGCATTTAAAATACGCTCATTTGTTAGATGGCATCGCACTTTGTAAGTTTAATCACTGGCTTGAAAATACTGATTTATCAAGCGTTGATGAGTGCAAGATTGATGAAGTTTTGACAAATTATAGAGCGGATAATGAGTATTTTATAAGCAATTCTTTTGATACTATTGCAGGATTTAATGAAAACGGAGCCATAATTCACTATAAAGCTAAGAAAAATAATGCAAAATTTTTAAATGAAAATGGCTTATTACTCCTTGATAGTGGAGCACAATATGAGTGTGGAACTACCGATATTACTAGAGTTTTTAAGATAAATAAAGCTAGCAAAGAGCAAATTAGAGATTACACCCTAGTGCTAAAATCAAATATTGCAATCTCAAAAATACTTTATCCAGAAAATATCAAAATGCCATTACTTGATAGTATAGCTAGAAAAGAGCTTTGGCAGTATGGGCTTGATTATTTGCATGGCACGGGTCATGGGGTAGGGTATTTTTTAAATGTTCATGAAGGTCCGCAAGTATTATCACTTAATGCAAATGCTAGCGAGCATACAAGAGTAAAAAGAGGAATGCTAACATCAATAGAACCAGGATTGTATCACGCTAACAAATACGGAATAAGGCTTGAAAACCTTGCTATAAGTGAGTTTGCGATGAGTAGTGAATATGGAGATTTTTTAAGATTTGATATAGTTACTTTGTATCCATTTGAGCTTAGTTTAATTGATTTAAATATGCTAAATACTGATGAAATTAAGTGGCTAAATGATTATCATTTAAGAGTTTTTAATACCTTAAACCCTTATTTAGATGATTACTTAAAGAACTTTCTAGCTTACAAATGTCGTGAAATTCCTATTTTAAATTCCACGAATTTTTAAAAGAATTTGAATTAGGAATTTGATTTTAATTTAGGAGCGAAATGAAATATTTATTTATCGCTATGATTGTGTTTGCATTAGCATTATTAGTTGAAGCGTATCCATATAAAAAATACAGATTTAAGTTGTTTTTAAAATTTATCTTTTGTTTTTATTATTATAAACTACTCTTAAAAGAATACAAGCCAAAGGATAAAAATCACAAGCTATATAATTTTATTGAAAACTTTATTTATTGCTTTAAGTTTTTATTACTTACTCTTATATATTTGCTTTTGTATTGCGGTATATTTGGCTTATTTTTTATGCTAATATATTGATGTTTTAAGAATTTAAAATCGGAATTTAGGTTAAAACGGGGTAAGCAAATGGCTTTTAAAAATGTAGTAATTACAAAAGAACTTGATGAGAAATACAAATTATCTAAAATCTTTAATATTTATAACAGAAGGTATCAAGCTATACCAAAAGGAACAGAAATTTTACTTGATAGTGATAAAGAGTGTTTTTTGCTTGAGTGCTATCACTATGAAGACCCAGAGCTAAACCACTTTTATCTTAGCAAGGCTGTATATATGATGTGGTATCAAAATACCTTTATAGAGCTTGTGATAGATTATGATTTTTATGAGATGATTGAAGGCGTGATGTATGATTATATCTATGAGATTTTAGATATAAAAGTGCTTGATGCTACCACTAAAGATAACAAAGAAGGCTTTAATGTAATAAGTTATGATTATATATGTAATGTTTTAGACATTAGGGAGAAATCACCGCTTAGCAAAGATGAAATCTTTAGCGTAGTAAAAGATGCTTTGTTAGCTTGTAAAGGCTACGGAGAAAAAGTATATGTTTTAGATGAGATAACTAAACAAAAGCTAGAGCGAACAAAACTATCGCTAGATGAAGCAAATGAGATTTTGGATATTGCTGATGATACAAGGTATTTTGATTATATAGCAAAGCATTTAGACTTAAGATATCTTGGAGTTTTTAACAAATACACCGTTTTTTGCGAAGGGGTAAATGATATAAAAGATACAAGAAGTATTGATAAAACTATCGCTTTAAAGTTTTTGGATATTGATACAAATATAAGTCTTAAAAATGCTTTTATAAGGGTTTTTGATATAGATGAGCAAAGTTTGTTAAAAGCTTTAAAAAGCGATATGTTTAAGCATGTTAATATCTATGATGAGTTTAGCTCTCGCTTAAACAAAGAATTACATGATACAAAAGAATACAAAGCTTGTGTTGAGTTTGAGGTTATGCATATAACTATTTTAAGGCGTTTTGTAAAAGAGACATCAGGCGCAGTTCGCGTTATAGTAGGCGATAATCCTAGTTATAATTTTGTTCATGCAGTTTGTGGTGAGATTATGAAAAATGAAAATATAACTATGATAAATGATATACCAAAGAAGTTTTATCACAGGTATGCGTGGTATTATGAGGATTTGCTTGATGCTTTTAGACGCGAGAAAGAGTTTTTTAGGGAGCATATAAAAGAAACAGAGCTACTTTTAAAACAATTATCAATACATCAAAAATACGGCATGCGTGGTTTTAAAACTTTTAGATTTTTTTATAAATACTACGATAAAGCTTTTAAGTTTTTTAACAAATATTACAATCCTTTTATGAAAGTTGTTATATTTGGTTTGCAGTTAGCTTGTGTTTATGTTGTTTTTAGACTGGCTGTTGTTTTGCTTAAGATTTTTGGTTTGATTTAGTGTAGTAAAAAACGTGTTATTATTAAATGAACTTTATTTTAAAGGCAGGATATGAATGAGTTTTTAATATATCTAGCATATTTTTTAGATAATTTACATGATTTAGCTGGTGGGATTATTAGTATTTTAATTCCTATACCATATGGAGGTTTTATTGCTTATTCTATGCTTTTTGCCCTTACATTTTTTATAGGAATGAACCTTTATCCTAGATTTATAATAGCTTTATATATTTTATTTTTTTATTTGACTATAAGAGCTGAACTTGTTGGTAAAGCTATCGGTGTGGAATTTGCACTTTTACAACTATTACTACCAATTATATTTTCATTATTAATTTGGTGGTTTTATAGGTTAGTAATGAAACAAAATCAAAAATTTATTAAAGTTATATTTTATTTTTTCTCATTTTTAATGATTGCTTTTCACGGAATATTATTAATAAGTCATTTTAATTTACATCAAAGTCCAAAGCACGAAGTAACAGAACTTAAAAAACCAAATACCTTATTATTAAGCACAATTGAAAAGCAAAACTATACGATAGATGGTAAGTTTTTTAAAAGTGTAAAGTTGATAGTTGATAAAGAAGTGCAATTATATGAAGATAATAAAAATATGAAAAACTTTTTTGAAGAAGAAGCTTCAAAATTACCAACTAGACTTAGCAAAGATAAATTAATAAATTATGATATTTATGGTTATTATAAACCTTGTAGCTATGCAGTAACAATTTTATATAATTTTAGTTCAAATTTTAGCCCTAATCTTGATAGAATTTATGATTCTTTTACTAGACTATTTATTGATAACTATTATCTTAGTTTAGATAATTATATAAGTGATTGCTCTAATGATGTTTATACAAATTATTTAAATAAATTAAAAGGAGAATTCGGTGAAAATATTAAATAAAGAGCGTTTTTGCAATACAAGAAAGGATGAAAATGTTTTATAAAGAATGTGAGCTTTGCTCTTGTAAGATTTCAAAATTAAAACTATATAGTTATAAAAAGGATTTAGGAATTTACACCTTGCAATGTCCTAATTGTAAGGCTTCTTATGGATTAAAGCCTAAAATATCTTTTGTGATGATATATGCTATTGTTAGCGAGATTTTTGGATGGGCTGCGTTTTTACTTCCGTTTTTTTGCGTGTTTTTGTGTAGTGATTTTGTGAGTAAGAATGTTGTCTTTTTAATCTTTGTATGGCTTGTATCTTTTCTAGGTATTGGGCTTTTTCTTAGTATGCTTGAACATTATTTAAATTTATTTATATTTTCTAAATTTGTCTTAATTGATGATAATGAGAAATTAGAAGTTAAAAAAACTAGATTAAATAAATTGAAAGATTTTTTCATAAAGCTTGTAAAAAGATGAAAATGTTTTATAAAGAATGTGAGCTTTGCTCTTATAAGATTTCAAAACTAAAATCATTTTCTTATAAAAAAGACTTAGGCATTCATACCTTACAATGCCCTAATTGTAAGGCTTCGTATATTCTAAAAGGCAAAATCTCAAGATTAAAAACTAGCGAGATAGTAAGTTTTATTTTTGGTGCTTTAGGTTTTAGCATTGCCTTTTTGATAGCTAGGGATTTTGTGCGTGATGATGGTTTAGCTATTTGTGTATTTTTTCTTAGTTTTTTGATTTTATCTTTTGTATTTTCTATTATTCAGCGTTATTTGGATTTGCTAATTTTTGCAAACTTAACTTTAATGAAAGATAGATTTTCTAAAAAATAATTTATTTATAATAAAGGATAGCTATGAAGACTTTTTTAAACTGGCTAATAAGTGAGATTAAATCAAATGAAAAATCTTTCATAGCTTTTTCTTTTTCTATTAAAAAATTAAATATTTATTATTATTTATTTTTTGTTTTATACTTGCTTATAAAACCTGATGATATCGCTAAAATATTTCGTGTATTTATAGATGAAAAAGCAATATATAAAGATATATTTTTATTAATTCCTTTTGTAGGACTTCAAATTATTTTTTTAGTGGTATTTATCCCATCTTTTATAGTGGTTTTATTTAACTTATTAATTGATAAAGATAAAATTAATTTTGCTTATGTGTTAAAAGATTTTTTTCTAGGCTTTGCAATATGTATTCATATTTGTTTTAGCATACTTTATCCCCTAAGTTTGGCTACTCAATCTAATGAACTTTTCTTTATTTGTTTAATAGCGTTTGTTTTTATATCTATATTGTTATTTATAATTTCTAAAGAAAATATGCATTATTTTTTTAGCATTATTTTATATCTTACTTGCTCATTACTTCTTTATGAATTAATAGATATTTTTTATATTTTAGTTTCTTTTTTGATTTTACTTATAATTTCAGTTTGCATAAGGCTTAGAAGTATTTATTTGCTTTTATTATTAATGCCTTTGATATTTCATTATTTTATAGAGTTTGCACATGGTTATTTTACAAGTAGTGAAGGCGTTATAGAGCCATTAAAACATTTAGCCGTTATGTTAAGTATATTTGTGATTATTATTGTTTATAACAGATTAAATAATAAAAGCTAATTCCTATTTCAAATTCCACGAATTTTTTAAGGAATTTAAAATAGGAAATTAGATATTAGAATTTTTTATTTAAACTTCCAAAATGGCATAATAATGAAAAAATTATACACATAACACAAGCAAATAAAAGCATATAAAGACCAGCATTCCAGCCAAATGCATCAACAATTTTTCCTAAAACCATAGTTCCTAATGAGGCTCCAACAACATAACTCATAAAGCCACGAAGTCCAACACAAGAACCCACAGCAAAGGCAGGAACCACTTCCATTGTTTGAACACTTGCTAAGAATTGCGGAACATATATTAAGCACCCTGCAGCAGCTGCAAAAAATATCGTGTAATAAATATTATCGCTTGTAAAATATCCAATAATCATAAAAAATATAATTGATACAGCTAAAATTGCAGGTGGCATTCTATGACCTTTGAATAATTTATCAGAAATAATACCTGCTAGCATTGTAGATGGTATCGCAGCCCATTCAAAGAATAAAAATGCAGTATGCATTTGCTCTTTGCTAAAACCTTTTACAGATAAAAGGTATATAGGAAGCCAATTAATAAGTCCAAATCTAATCATATAAACAAAAGTATCCATCCAAGCAACATACCAAGCATTAGGGTTTTTTAATACATATTGCACAAAGATTTCACGGCTACTAAGGTTGGTGCTTGAAGCTTGATTTTTAATATCTTCTTCATAGCCACGCATTTTATTGATTTCGCTTAATTCTTTTAAACCTTCATTTGCTGGGCTACCTTTTACGGCATATAAAACATAAATACTAATTAATATTGCCAAGATTGCAGGGACATAAAAATGATTTATTTTCCAATAATTTGCATTAAAATCAGCAGCGGCTATTCCTAATACAGGAGATAAAACTAAAATAGATTTAGAAATTATAGGAGCTACTAAGCCTCCGCCTATATTATGGCTTATGTTCCATATAGCAGTATAAATTCCACGCTCTTTTTTTGGATACCAATTAGCTAAAGTGATAAAGCTTGGGCCAACTCCCATTCCTTGAAATACTCCAAGAGCAATTACTGCTGCAACATAAGCATAAAGAGCATTGCAAAAACCTAATATTACATTGATTAAAGCACATAAAATAAGACCTAATGCCATATATCTTTTAGGGTCAGCCTTATCACTTAAAGCACTCATAACGCCTTTGCTAATCCCGTATGCTATAAGCATCGAGCCTGTTATAAGTCCTATTTCTGTATTGCTAACTGCTAAATCGTTTTTGATTAATGGGGTTGATAAGGTGATATTGTTTCTTACTAAATAATATCCCATATAACCAACAAAAACACCACTTAAAGAAAGTTTTCTATATTTATAGTAGGTGCTTAACAACTCTTCATCTTTGATTTTTCTATCTTTTTTGACAGGTTTTAAAAAAGATAACATAGTAAATCCTTTTAATAAAATTTTAATAATTTTATTTCAAGTTTTTTTAAAGAAAAATAAAATTTATAGATTTACCTTTAAAAAAATTTTTTATTAATATTGGGTTGTTTTTATGTTGTTTTAGACACAAGAATTTAAAATAGGAATTTGGTTTGTATATTTTATAAGCAAGATTAAGAAAGTTTTAAAACTTTCTTAGCAGCTTTCACACCTTCTTGCCATAATTTATGCCTTTTTAATACATATTTAGCATCAACTTTTCCACCAAACATAGCACCTAAAAGCGCTCTATTAGCCTTAAAAACAAAAGCAAATAAATGTATAAATATCCAAAAAATTATCAAAAACATTCCTATATTGTGTAGTAATGCTATCAAAAATAAAGAGTTTTCGCTAATCAAAACCCCTGCTAAATTTTTATAAGTTTTAATAAGCCCTGTGATTATTATAATAGCCATAATAATTACAAGTCCTAAATATGCAAGGCGTTGCTCTGGTAGATATTTTTCGCAAGGTTCTTCTTCTTTATTAAAAATTATTGCATAGATTAATTTTATGCTTTTTTTAATATCGCCTTTTTTTGGAAGCATTGAAAAATCTTTGCGTAAAATATAAAAAGTAATATGCAAAAACACAAAAAACATCAAGCTAATGCTAAAAATATAATGAACCATCAAGCTAATATAATAATCCGTGCTCCATGACATTAAAGGTAGCTTGTAAATCATATATCTTTTTGCGACAGGCATTTGCAAAATACCACTAAAAATCAATGCAAAAACACTAATCATTATTCCTAAATGTGTTATTTGATTAAATATACTTTGTCTTTTAATTTTCATTTTTCTTCCTTAGTAAAACACCTGCTAAAACCCCTGCAATAGGGCTTAATAAAACACTTTTAATTATTTTGTCATTACTGGTTATTTTGTTATTTACATCTACTTTCATATGTGCTATTCCTTGAGTGTTGTTTGCGTGTTTTTTGCTTATTGCTTCTTGAATTTTTTCAAACGAAATCGGCGATACATAAAAAGTAGCAGTTCCTCCGTTTTGTTTATCTCCATAAATATATGTGCCATTATCTTTAGCTAATTCTTTGTATTCTTGTGCTTTTTTTAAGGCTAGTAATTTTATTTCTTCTTTATTTGCATATATCATTGCGTTTTTAGGACAAGCACTCACACAAGCAGGGGTGCTAATATCAGCACATAAATCGCATTTATACATAACCCCACCACCTGCTAATTTGGGCGCTATTTTAAGATAAGCTCCAACTCCTGCTTGTCTTTGTGGTATGTGCCAAGGGCAAACATCTTTGCATTTTGCTCCACCAAAACAAACATTAGGGTTAATTTTAACAGCTGAATTATCTTTGCTAATTGCTCCAAACGGACATATTTTAAGGCAAGTTGGCTCATCACAATGCATGCAATGTCTTGGGATATTTATGTTTTTATTATCTATGTTTAATTTTTCAACATAGATGAAATTATAAGGATTTAGTCTATTTATCTCATCTTTTTTGTCTTGATAATCTTCATAAAATTTTTGTGGATAATAGTTTGGTATATTGCTTATTGGTTTAGGAAAGACATCTTTATTTTTTGTCTTACAAGCGCTTACGCATAAAGGTGTTTTAAAATCAGCACAACCATCGCAAAGGCTTAAATCAATTAGTTTTGCCTTTTTTTCTTGATTTGTATTTGCAAAAACCTTGCTTACACTAGCAATTCCTGCTATTTTTAAAAAATTTCTTCTATCTAAACTCATAATATTCCTTGTTTTTGATAAAGTATAAATATTTTTAAAAATTATGTATGTGATAAAGTTACAATGAAGAAAGTTGAAAATTTTTTAAATTCTATATTTACAAACGATGAGCTAATTAAAAAGTGTTTAGAAAAAGGCTTGTTTAAGACCTATAAAAAGGGCGATGATTTATGGCAATGCCAAGGGCTTATATTTATTATTGATGGAAGTATCAAAATATTTATTGATAATGGCATTAGAAAGATTGATATTTTTAATTTATCAAACGATGAATATTGTTTATTGTCTGCTTCTTGCGTGTTAAATAATATTAGTTTTGATGTGAATATTGAGTTTGTAAAAAACACTAGTGTATGGCTAATTCCTAGCAAAGATTTAGAAGAATTAAGCGAGAAATATTTAGAATTTAAGCAATTAAAATTAGATATTGTTTCAAAAAGACTTAGTGAAATTATGAGATTTTTAGAAGATTTTGCTTTTATGCCACTTGCAAATCGTGTTTTAAGATACATAAAGGATAATGCAAACAATAATGAATTAAAAATTACTCATGAAGAATTAGCAAGAGCTGTCGGTAGCTCAAGAGAAGTTGTAACAAAAATATTAAAAGAATTAAAAAGTGAAAATAAAATCACAATGCAAAGGGGAATTATTAGGATTTGTGATTAAAGAATTTGAAATAAGGCCTTGATAATGTTAGATTTAAAATCTAAATTCCTATCCCAAATTCTTTAAACATAAACCATTTTTCTAACCACACCACTAAAAATAAAACTATCTAAAAGAATTTAAAACAGGAATTTAATTTTTCATAATTATTTATATTATAAACTTCACATATAAATCCCTACCGACTATAAACCCCACTAAACCCTTATTTCCCAAGTATTTTCAACAATCAATTACCACTAGTCCATTTCAAATAAGTTAAAAACTTTTTCACTAATTTTCATTTTTTTCAATTTTTTTAAAAATTTTTTCTATGTTTAAGAATACTTTAAGTTTTGATGTATATAATTCAGGCTTTCGTTTGCATAACTTCAGGTTATCAAACTTGTTATTTTTAAATAGTTTTATTGTTAATTTTAAATATATCAATTATTTCAACGTCAATCTTTGATATCTAAACAAGTGATCAAGAGCCATTTAAAACTTTTAAATATTTATATTAAGTTTTAAATCATTCACTTCATTATTTTATTTATTTTTTAATTTTTTAAAATTAAAAAATAATCATTTAAATTATGGAGAGTTTGATCCTGGCTCAGAGTGAACGCTGGCGGCGTGCCTAACACATGCAAGTCGAACGATGAAGTCTAGCTTGCTAGACGGATTAGTGGCGCACGGGTGAGTAATGTATAGCTAACTTGCCCCTTACAAGAGGACAACAGTTGGAAACGACTGCTAATACTCTATACTCCGCTCTAACATAAGTTAGGGCGGGAAAGTTTTTCGGTAAGGGATAGGGCTATATTGTATCAGCTAGTTGGTAAGGTAATGGCTTACCAAGGCTATGACGCATATCTGGTCTTAGAGGATGATCAGACACACTGGAACTGAGACACGGTCCAGACTCCTACGGGAGGCAGCAGTGGGGAATATTGCTCAATGGGGGAAACCCTGAAGCAGCAACGCCGCGTGGAGGATGACACTTTTCGGAGCGTAAACTCCTTTTTTACAAGAAGAATACTGACTGTATTGTAAGAATAAGCACCGGCTAACTCCGTGCCAGCAGCCGCGGTAATACGGAGGGTGCAAGCGTTACTCGGAATCACTGGGCGTAAAGGGCGCGTAGGCGGAGTAGTAAGTTGGATGTGAAATCTAATGGCTTAACCATTAAACTGCATTCAAAACTGCTATTCTAGAGTAAGGGAGAGGCAGATGGAATTAGTAGTGTAGGGGTAAAATCCGTAGATATTACTAAGAATGCCAATTGCGAAAGCGATCTGCTAGAACTTAACTGACGCTAAGGCGCGAAAGCGTGGGGAGCAAACAGGATTAGATACCCTGGTAGTCCACGCCCTAAACGATGTATGCTAGTTATTAGAATGCTAGTCATTTTAGTAATGCACCTAACGGATTAAGCATACCGCCTGGGGAGTACGGTCGCAAGATTAAAACTCAAAGGAATAGACGGGGACCCGCACAAGCGGTGGAGCATGTGGTTTAATTCGAAGATACGCGAAGAACCTTACCTGGGCTTGATATCCTAAGAACCTTTTAGAGATAAGAGGGTGCTAGCTTGCTAGAACTTAGAGACAGGTGCTGCACGGCTGTCGTCAGCTCGTGTCGTGAGATGTTGGGTTAAGTCCCGCAACGAGCGCAACCCACGTATTTAGTTGCTAACAGTTCGGCTGAGCACTCTAAATAGACTGCCTTCGCAAGGAGGAGGAAGGTGTGGACGACGTCAAGTCATCATGGCCCTTATGCCCAGGGCTACACACGTGCTACAATGGCATATACAATGAGAAGCAATACCGCGAGGTGGAGCAAATCTATAAAATATGTCTTAGTTCGGATTGTTCTCTGCAACTCGAGAGCATGAAGCCGGAATCGCTAGTAATCGTAAATCAGCTATGTTACGGTGAATACGTTCCCGGGTCTTGTACTCACCGCCCGTCACACCATGGGAGTTGATTGTGCTTTAAGTCGGAATACTAAACTAGTTACCGCCCACAGCAAAATCAGCGACTGGGGTGAAGTCGTAACAAGGTAACCGTAGGAGAACCTGCGGTTGGATCACCTCCTTTCTAGAGTACACACTCTTTAACTCACACTAAAGAGTAGATAATAATTAACTAGCTCTTGAGAGCTTGTTTGGATATCAAAGGTTGAAATGAGTATTGATATGGGGAATTAGCTCAGCTGGGAGAGCGCCTGCCTTGCACGCAGGAGGTCAGCGGTTCGATCCCGCTATTCTCCACCATTTAAAACTTAAACAGAGCATTTAAGCAAATGTTCTTTCTAGGTTTTATTTAATTTAATTCTATTTTTATATATAGTTTTAACCTAGTGTTATTTTATTTATCAATGTTAAGAGTCACAAGCAAGTAATATAAAACAATTTCATAAGCTTGTTAAAGGTAATTAAGTCTTAATCTCTTTCTTAAATATTAAGAAAAAGTTTTTAAGCATCACAGCTTAGACGCTTTCCGTCTTGAAGGTTAAGAATGATTACATAAAAACTTTAGCAAGGAAGTAATGCGTTTTAGTAATACTAAAAACAATAACAATAATGCATGCAAATATATTTCAATTTTAATTGTAATAATATTTAACATTATTAATAAAGGTAAGCTAATAAGAGCGAATGGCGGATGCCTTGGCAGACAGAGGCGATGAAGGACGTACTAGACTGCGATAAGCTACGAGGAGCCGTCAAGGGGCATTAATTCGTAGATTTCCGAATGGGGCAACCCAATACATAGAGATATGTATTACCATATATGGAGCGAACGTTGGGAATTGAAACATCTTAGTACCAACAGGAAAAGAAATCAATAGAGATTACGCTAGTAGCGGCGAGCGAAAGCGTAAGAGGGCAAACCACTAGTTTACTAGTGGGGTTGTAGGACTGCAATAAAGACTAAGCAAAGATAGTAGAACAAGTTGGAAAGCTTGAGCGTAGAGGGTGATACTCCCGTACATAAAATCTTTACTTTACTTAGCAGTATCCTGAGTAGGGCGAGACACGTGAAATCTTGTCTGAAGCTGGGTCGACCACGATCCAACCCTAAATACTAATGTCTGACCGATAGTGTACAAGTACCGTGAGGGAAAGGTGAAAAGAACTGAGGTGATCAGAGTGAAATAGAACCTGAAACCATTTGCTTACAATCATTCAGAGCACTATGTAGCAATACAGTGTGATGGACTGCCTTTTGCATAATGAGCCTGCGAGTTGTGGTGTCTGGCAAGGTTAAGCTAACGTGAAGCCGTAGCGAAAGCGAGTCTTAATAGGGCGATAAGTCAGATGCTGCAGACCCGAAACGAAGTGATCTATCCATGAGCAGGTTGAAGCTAGTGTAAGAGCTAGTGGAGGACCCAACCGACGGCCATTGAAACGGCTCCGGATGACTTGTGGATAGGGGTGAAAGGCCAATCAAACTTCGTGATAGCTGGTTCTCTCCGAAATATATTTAGGTATAGCGTTGTGTAGTAGCTATAAGGGGTAGAGCACTGAATGGGCTAGGGCATACACCAATGTACCAAACCCTATCAAACTCCGAATACTTATAGTGTAATCACAGCAGTCAGGCGGCGAGTGATAAAATCCGTCGTCGAGAGGGGAACAACCCAGACTACCAGCTAAGGTCCCTAAATCTTATTTGAGTGGAAAACGATGTGAAGTTACTTTAACAACCAGGAGGTTGGCTTAGAAGCAGCCATCCTTTAAAGAAAGCGTAATAGCTCACTGGTCTAGTGATTTTGCGCGGAAAATATAACGGGGCTAAAATAAGTACCGAAGCTGTAGACTTAGTTTTTACTAAGTGGTAGGAGAGCGTTCTATAGGCGTTGAAGATGTACCGGTAAGGAGCGTTGGAGCGTATAGAAGTGAGCATGCAGGCATGAGTAGCGATAATTAATGTGAGAATCATTAACGCCGTAAACCCAAGGTTTCCTACGCGATGCTCGTCATCGTAGGGTTAGTCGGGTCCTAAGCAAAGTCCGAAAGGGGTATGCGATGGAAAATTGGTTAATATTCCAATACCAACATTATTGTGCGATGGAAGGACGCTTAGGGCTAAGCAAGCTAGCTGATGGAAGTGCTAGTCTAAGGTCGTAGGTTGTTATACAGGCAAATCCGTGTAACGTTAGACCGAGAACTGAAAGGCTTTCTGAAGTCTTCGGATGGAAGGAAGAATTGCTGATGCCGTCGAGCCAAGAAAAGTTTCTAAGTTTAGATAATGTTGCCCGTACCGTAAACCGACACAGGTGGGTGGGATGAGTATTCTAAGGCGCGTGGAAGAACTCTCTTTAAGGAACTCTGCAAAATAGCACCGTATCTTCGGTATAAGGTGTGGTTAGCCTTGTATTAGGATTTACTCCGAAAGCAAGGAAACTTACAACAAAGAGTCCCTCCCGACTGTTTACCAAAAACACAGCACTCTGCTAACACGTAAGTGGATGTATAGGGTGTGACGCCTGCCCGGTGCTCGAAGGTTAATTGATGGGGTCAGCAGCAATGCGAAGCTCTTGATCGAAGCCCGAGTAAACGGCGGCCGTAACTATAACGGTCCTAAGGTAGCGAAATTCCTTGTCGATTAAATATCGACCTGCATGAATGGCGTAACGAGATGGGAGCTGTCTCAAAGAGGGATCCAGTGAAATTGTAGTGGAGGTGAAAATTCCTCCTACCCGCGGCAAGACGGAAAGACCCCGTGGACCTTTACTACAGCTTGACACTGCTACTTGGATAAGAATGTGCAGGATAGGTGGGAGGCTTTGAGTTATAGACGCCAGTTTATAATGAGCCATCGTTGAGATACCACTCTTTCTTATTCGGGTAGCTAACTAGCGTGAGTTATCCTCACGTAGGACAATGTCTGGTGGGTAGTTTGACTGGGGCGGTCGCCTCCCAAAAAATAACGGAGGCTTACAAAGGTTGGTTCAAAACGGTTGGAAATCGTTTGTAGAGTATAAAGGCATAAACCAGCTTAACTGCAAGACAAACACGTCAAGCAGAGACGAAAGTCGGTCTTAGTGATCCGGTGGTTCTGTGTGGAAGGGCCATCGCTCAAAGGATAAAAGGTACCCCGGGGATAACAGGCTGATCTCCCCCAAGAGCTCACATCGACGGGGAGGTTTGGCACCTCGATGTCGGCTCATCGCATCCTGGGGCTGGAGCAGGTCCCAAGGGTATGGCTGTTCGCCATTTAAAGCGGTACGCGAGCTGGGTTCAGAACGTCGTGAGACAGTTCGGTCCCTATCTGCCGTGGGCGTAAGAAGATTGAAGAGATTTGACCCTAGTACGAGAGGACCGGGTTGAACGAACCACTGGTGTAGCTGTTGTTCTGCCAAGAGCATCGCAGCGTAGCTAAGTTCGGATGTGATAAGAGCTGAAAGCATCTAAGCTCGAAGCCAACTCTAAGATGAATCTTCTCTTAAGGTCGCAGCAAGACTAGCTGCTTGATAGGTTGGGTGTGTAAGTGGTGAAAGCCATTTAGCTGACCAATACTAATAGACCGTCCGCTTACTTTAAATAAGCATTACTTCCTTGCTAAGGTTTATTACTTTAGTAAGTTTAAGAGTTTAAATTACTTGCTTTTAACATTGTTATTTAAGTTTATTAAAAACTAATAGATTTAAATAACAATGTCCGTGATTATACAAATGTGGTAACGCCTTGTCCCATCCCGAACCAAGAAGCTAAGCACATTGTGGGCGATGATACTGCACCTTACTGGTATGGGGAAAGTAGCTCGTTGCGGACTTGTTAAAATCTTTTTTAACTCCTTTCTTTTTAATAATAATTAATTTTACATATTTATTTTTTTAAATCAATTTTATATTTATTTATTTTTTTAAAAACGGGATAGGGCTAGAAGGTGTTTTTATTGCATTTTTCTGGTTTTTATGGTTGTTGTTTTTATTGAATTCTTTTTTTAATTTAATTTTTTAATTTAGCTACTATCTTTTTAAAAGGTTGGTGGTGAGTGCTAAATTATGCTTTAAGAATTTATATGGATTAGTTTTTGATAGTAAATTATAGAGATTATAATTAGTAAAAAGTTATATAAGGGAAATAAAATGGCATTTAAAGATGAGAAAGCTAGAAAAAGGTTTTTTGCTATAAAAAAGGCAAAGGAAGAAAATCAGTTAGATGAGCGATATATAAAATAATTTAGGTATGGTTTAGAGGTTTGGTAATAACATATAAAAAGCTAATTAAATAGGGTAAGTTATTTTAATTAGTTTGACGTTAATTATATATAAGTAATTAATAACTAATATCAAAAGAAATAAACTATTAAAAATAAAGTTATTAATTAAAATCATTGCAATCAAATTAAGTTAAAAAAACAAATAAATCACACAATAATATTTAAATACAATAAAGAATAATAAAAGCTAAAGAAGTTAAATGAGTTTTAGTGTTTAGTGTATTTATGAAAATAAAACTATATACAATATTTTCAAAATCTATATAATTTTATTAAATAATATGATATATTAAAAAATAATTCATGTATTTTTGATTTTATATATGAAATTAGTAGTAATCTTATAAATTGTTATAATAAAACTATCATTTATAAAAATATAGTAAATTTAATGGTTAACTTTTTAAATGTTTATATTTAGCAATTTTGATTCTTGAGAGATAGTGATAAACATATAGGATTTAGACTTTATGAAAATATAATCAATTTTTATATATTTTTTTATTTAATTCAAATAACAAGTTATTAAAGTATAAATTTAATAAACGAAATTTAAAAATTAAATTTCGTTTATTTTTTTTGTAAAGTAGGTATATAAATTATGCTATTTTATTAGCCACCAAAAGTTTGTTCTAGTGCTCTTATTATATCTTCACTAGCTTCTGCGTTTTCACCACCAATTTCTAATGCTATAGCTCTTGCACGATAATCGCTTGCTTGCTCTTTTAAATCGTGATAGGCTTGAGGATTACCAGCAGCATTTGCTCTTTTTTCAAGTTCTGCGGCTTTAGCTTTTAATTCTTTAATTCTTGCTTGTTTTGATTGTTTTGCTTGTGGAGCTTGTGTTAATTTTTTATATAAAGCACAACCATCTTGCCTGCCAGCCTTACAAGCTTTATTGCTAAAGTTGATTGCACTCTTTTTATCTTTTAACATAAGGGCTAAGTTTGCTGATTCAAAACATGCATAATAACTACTCACTCCGGATTGATTTGTAAATGGTTTTAGATTGCACACTTTATACATAATATCAATCATGCCAATTTTTCTAAATTCTTCTTCACTTCCATAGTCTGCTAAAATAGTAGCTCCAGCACAAGCACCAGCACTATTTGATTTAAGACATAAATTTTTAACTGTATTAAAATGATTAGAATTTATTAATTTTTTATTCCAGGCATCAAATATTTTATCAAGACATTCTGTTTGTTTATTTGAATTTTTACAAGTAGGCTCAATTTGCTTTATGTCAAAAGCAAATAAACTTAACCCTAGTGCCATAAATAACATTATTTTTTTCATAAAATCTCCTTATTTTTTTCAGTTTCTTATAAAATAATCTTCATCTACATATTTTTTAGGATTTTTGTAAGTTGCTTTATTTTTATCTGTGGTAATTGTTATGCTTTTTAATCCCGCTTTCATTTCTAGATTAAGACATTTAATCTTATACCATCTAGTTTCTCCTGCTTTTAAAACACCTTGATTTGGTGATTTTTCATAAATTTGTCTGGCATCTGACGTGCAATTAGCTACTTCTTTTGGTATATTTTTATTTACTTCTAAATTTAAAATTTCTATTTTTTCTTTAGCTGTTATACTAAACTCACATATAGAATAATCGTTCATTATTATATTATTGTTTACAACCGCGATTTCTGGATTATATCCAGTCGTAAAGCAATCACCATCTTTTACTGTTAAATAATTTCCACCAGTTGTGCTTTCAAGTTTAAGTTCTCCAGAGTTTGCAATACAAGCAAATAAAAGGCAACCTAATAATATTTTGTTTAATTTCATTTAAATCTCCTTAAATTATTTTTGTGCGATTTGATAAGTATTTTTTAGTTTTTTTAAAACTGGGAAAAACTCAGCGATAATATCTATAGTTTTATCTAGAGTTTTTGTTGTTTTTAGCTTTTGAGCTAATTTTTGTATATTTTCTTTTTCGCTACCCTCCTTTTCTAAAAGTGTTATGAAATCACTTTTTAAGATTTTTATTTTTTCTTTATTAAGTGTGTAGTCGGCTGTATCATTACAATGCTTTTTTAGTTTTGCTTCTATGAAGTTTCTTATAGCTTTATTTTCTATGGTAAATATATAGTGAGTTTCGTCTTCTTTTATATTTTTACTTGAAAGCTGTGATAAAAAGTCTAAAAATAAGCTTTCGTATTCACTAACATTCATAAATTTAACGCTTATATTTGCCCTTAAGGCATTTACTTTACTAGAGCTTATCTTTAAAAGCCTTGATAATTCGTCGTTTGATTTGTTTAGTAGTCTTTCTTCTTTATCTAGTAGGTATATAAGATAATCATACAAATCAGTTTTATTATACGCATATAAGCCATCTGTTTTAATTTTCTCAAAAATATTTTTTGATATTTCACACATAAAAATCCTTTATTTAAAATCAGTATAATACCCCCCCCCATTCTTAAAATTTGCTTAAATAATATTAGTATTTATTTTGATTTTATAGAGTTATTTAGCAGAATAGAACAAATCAGTTTGTGGTTAATCGCAGTTATTGTTATAGTTTTTTTATTAGTTTAATTTGTTATTGCATAAAACGTATAGTTAAAATTTTATAATTCCTAATTCAAATTCTAAAAAAAATTTTCACAGAATTTGAATTAGGAAATTGAAATTATTTAAACCATGATTTTATAGTATCAAATATGCCGTGTTGTTGTTCTTTCGCATCGTTTTTGATACCAAAACTCTCGTTTAGTTTTTCTAATAATTCTTTTTGTTCTGCGTTTATATGTTTTGGATACATAATGCTAAGTTGAACGAATTGATCGCCTGTTCTTCTTGTGTGATGATTTTTTACACCTTCGCCACTAATTTTTACAAGTTGTTTATCGCTTAAGCCAAATGGTATTTGAATGGTTGCTTCGCCTCTAATTGTAGGCACAATTATGCTAGAGCCTAGCGCTGCTTGAGTAAATAATATTGGCACATCAATATAAATATCATCGCCTTTTCTAATAAATCTATCATCTCTCGCAACTCTTAATTTTATATATAAATCAGAGCGTTCGTTTTTGCCAATTTCATTGCCTTTATTAGCACACTTTAGAGTAACTCCGTTATCTACTCCTTCAGGAATTGTTACTTCTAGCTCTTCTTTTTTGCTTTCTTGTCCGCTTCCTTGACAGCTTGAGCATTTATCTTTTATAACCTTACCTTTGCCCCCACAAGCATCGCAAGTGCTAACCATTTGGAAAAATCCTTGTCTAATAGCTACTTTGCCTTTACCATTACATCTTGAGCAAGTATGAGTTGTTTTACTTGCAGAACCTGTGCCATCGCATTTTACGCAACTTGTTTTGTATGAATAATTGATTTTCTTTTTGCAGCCAAATATTGCTTCTTTAAAGCTTAATTCAAGAGTTATAAATAAATCTTCATCAATTTCATCATCACTATCACCAAAACCACCAAAAATATCGCCAAAAATATCACTAAAATTTGAAAATCCACCGAAATCAAATCCACCAGCACCACCGCCGTTAATCCCAGCTTCTCCGTATCTATCATATCTAGCACGCTTAGCATCATCGCTTAGTGTTTCGTAAGCTACATTTATTTCTTTGAATTTTTCTTCTGCATCTTTATCGCCTTGATTTCTATCAGGATGATATTTTAAGGCTAGTTTTCTATAAGCTTTTTTGATTTCATCAGGACTAGCGTTTTTGCTAACTCCTAGAATTTCATAAAAATCACGCATTGTTTTCCTTTTGCAATTTATCGTTTATAAATTAAATATTGTTAGAATGAAAAGACTTTAATAAATAAAGGTGAAAAAATGATTAATGTAATGATGATTGAAGACGAAGTAGAATATGCTGGTCTTATTACTGAGTTTTTGGCAAAGTTTAACATTAAAGTGACTAATTTTAGTACTCCTGCAGAAGGTTTAGCAGCAGATATTAGTCAATTTGATTGTTTAATATTAGACTTAACTCTACCAGGAATGGATGGGCTTGAGGTATGTAAAGAAATTCGTAAAAAATATGATATTCCTGTTATTATTTCTAGTGCTAGAGGTGATACAAGTGATAAGGTTTTAGGACTTGGATTAGGAGCTGATGATTATTTACCAAAACCTTATGAGCCTACTGAATTACAAGCTAGAGTTTCATCACTTGTAAGAAGATATAAAAAAGCTATATTACCACCTGAAGAAGAGGTGAGCACTTTATTTAAAGTAGAGCATGAAAAACATGAAATTTATTATGATAAAAAACCACTTAGCTTAACACCTGCTGAATACGATATTTTAAGTTATTTAGTAAAAAGACATAGCTATTCGGTTTCAAGGGAAGAATTAGCTAGTAGCTGTAGATCTTTAAGGGAAAAAGACAGTAAAAGTTTAGATGTAATTATCGGAAGATTAAGAAATAAAATAGGCGATAGTTCAAAAGATCCTAAACATATATTTTCAGTTCGTGGCATAGGCTATAAGCTTATTGGCTAATGCGATTTACTTCAATTAGAGCAAAGTTAGTAACCATTTTTATAGTTAGTGTGTTGCTAACTTCTATAATTTCAGCAACTATTTTAAAATATACGCAAACAGCATTAAGATTAGAGAATGAAAGTAGGCTTTATTTTGCGATTTTAACGCTTGATAAGCTTTATTCTAGTGGCGTTGCTTCTCAAATAAATAAATACTTATTAGACATTGATTTTGAAGAAATTAATGATGAAGATTTTATTAACGAGATATATACAAGCACGGATAAGCCTATTGATATTAAGACAAATTTTGGTTTAGTAAGTGGTATAGTTTATGATAATAGATATTTTTTAAAGATTAATAATATTAAAAACAATACAACAAGAGTTTATGAAAATACCCACGATAGCAATATAACAAGTAATAATGTTTTGGTTTTAACTTTTTGTATGGTAGGTCTTTTTATATTATCTTTATTGTTTTGTTATTTTTTAATAGAACCGCTGCATCATTTAAAAAATCACATAATTAATTTATTAAACAATAGACCTAGTAATTTTGTATATGAAAAAAACAATGAAATAGGAATTTTATATAAAGAATTTAATAAAGCTATTAAAAAAAATAATGAATTAACAGTAGCTAGAAGATTTTTCTTAAGAGCAATTATGCATGAGCTAAAAACTCCTATTGCTAAGGGAATGTTTGCAGCAAGTATGCCAGAAAATGAAAAAAATAAAGAAATATTGTTAAATGTTTTTAAGAATATGAATAGTTTAATTAATGAACTAAAAAATCTAGAAGAAATCTTATCAAGCAATCATGATGTGGTTTTAGAAGAAAAAACTTATTCAACCTTACTAGAAGAATCTCTTAATGCTTTATATTTAGATGATTTAAGTGTAGTTGATGTAAAAATGCATGTTAATAAAAAGATTTTAGTAGATAGTTCTTTATTAGTTATTTTGATTAAAAATCTATTAGATAATGCTTTAAAGTATTCAAGTGAGCGTAAGTGTATTATAGAATTCTTTGCAAATGAGATAATAGTTAGAAATAAAGGCGAAGAACAAGATTTTGATGTTAATGAATATTTTAAGCCTTTTATAAGAGGTAAAAATACTGCAAATAGTTTTGGTTTAGGTCTTTATTTGATTAAATATATTTGTGATACTCAAGGTTATAAGATAGAGTATTTTTATACTAATGAATATCATAATTTTAAGGTAACGCTTGATACATTTTAATAATTTATGCAAAAGCATAGGAAAAATTCAAGGAATAGGCAAAAAAACTTCTTTAAAAATGGCTTATTATTTGTGTTATGAAAATAAAAATCTTTTAGAAGAATTAGTAAATTCTTTAGAAAACGCTAAAAAAAATATAAAAGAGTGCTCAATTTGTGGATGTTTAAGTGAAAATGAATTATGTGATTATTGTGTTAATTTAGAGCTTGATGAGATTATTTGTCTAGTAGAAAGCCCTAAAGATGTGTTTTTTATTGATGAATGTAATGTATATGAAGGAAGATATTTCATACTTTCAAAAATGAATGAATATTATTTAAAAAAATTAGAACAAATGATAATTAAGTTTGATATTAAAGAATTATTATTAGCTTATACACCAAGCGTTAGCACGGATACTCTTTGTTTTTATTTAGAAGATTATTTTAAGAATTACAATATGAAAATTAGCAAAATCGCTCAAGGTGTTCCTAATGGAATTAAGATACAAGATATTGATATTAATTCTTTAACCAGTGCTATTGTAAATAAGGTTAATTTTGATGCTTAGGGTTATTGTATTTTTTACTTTACTTGCGTGCTTTAGCGTTATTGTTAATAGCGTTAATGTTTATAATATGCTCAATAATGCTTATGAATTACAAGAAAATAAAGATGTAAAAAGCGAAGTTATAAAACAAGCAAAAACAATAGTAGATGAGATAGAAAAATATTCAAATACTTTATTACCTTCTGTAAATCATAATGAAAAATTAGAATTAATTAAAAAAGAAATTAATAAAATCAATTTTAATAAATATCAAGAAAAGGCTTATGCTTTTGATAGTTTAGGCTTTTATGTAGCACATTATTCAAAAGATTATGAAAACCAAAATATATTACAAGAAACAGATATTAATAATAAATTGTATGTAAAAGACTTAGTTGATAAAATTAATAATGAAGGTTTTACAGAAGCTAGTATTTTTTGGACTAATCATTCAATAAGACACATAATTACTTATATTAAAAAAGATGAAAACCTAAATATTTATTATGGTTGCACAATGGATTTAGATATTTTTAAAATAAATAAAGAAAATAAAAAAATCACTAGAAATGAAAATAATTTAATATTAATCAGTAGTTTTATAGTAATTATTATGATTTTATTTTTTAGCTTTTATCAATATAAAAAACGGAGAAAAGTATGAAAATAATTATTAAAATTTTATTATTAAGTGTTATTTTATTTGCAGAAGCTTTACCACCTAATGAAGTTTTTCAATTTCAGATTTCAAATTCTCCTGCCATAAAAACAATTAAATTAAACCTAGATTCTAGTGTATATTTATATAAAGACGAATTAAAAATTACTCATAATAACAATGATATTACAAAAGATATTGATTTAAAAAAGCCTATCTTAAAAGATAATGTTGAAGTATTTTTAAATCAAATTGAGTTTAATTTGCCTAATTTTATTTTAAAAGATAATGATAATGTAAAAATATTTTATTTAGGATGTTCAACTGAAGGTTTATGTTATCAGCCATTAGTTGCTTCTTTTAATTATCTTAACAATTCTTTTAGTTTAGAATATGCAAACAAAGAAGCAATTAAACTAAAAAAAGAAGAACAAAATGCTAAAAGTGAATATGAAATTCAGCTTTTAAATTCTTCATTTTTGATTAATATTTTAACATTTTTTATATCAGGTTTATTGCTATCTCTTACGCCTTGCACATTGCCTATGGTTCCTATAATTTCTAGTATTTTAGCTAAAAGCAGTGGTAAAAAACCTGTATTTTCAAGCATAGTTTATGTATTAGGAATGGCTCTTAGCTATACTATCGCAGGAGTTGTTGCGGCACTTTTAGGAAGTGGAGTTCAGGCGTTTTTTCAAAGTCCTATTGTAATTATTATTTTTTCTTTGATTTTTGTTTTTTTATCTTTATCAATGTTTGGGCTATATGAATTAAAAATGCCTAATTTTTTAGTAAATAAAATTAATCAAAAAAGCACAAATTTAAGTGGTGTTATAGGGATATTTTTAATGGGTGCTTTAAGCGCTTTAATTGTAGGTCCTTGTGTTGCAGCACCGCTTGCTGGAATTTTAATTTATATTGCAAATAGTAATGATGTTGTTTTAGGTGCTAGTGCTTTATTTGCTATGAGTATAGGAATGGGAATTCCACTTATTGCAATAGGTTTTGGTTTTAGATTTATAACTGGTGCTTGGATGCAATATGTTAATAAATTTTTTGGTTTTGTCTTGTTAACAATTGCTATATATTTCTTAGAAAGATTGTTTGATGAAACGATAACTAATATCCTATATGCAATTTTAGGAATTTGTTTTTGTGTATTTTTTGGTTTATTTGAGAGCTCAAAAAATAAAATTATGTTATTTTTTAAAGTTTTTTTAGTATTAATTTTAGTGTTTTCATTTATTTTATTAAATAATGTTTTTGGAAATTATGAAAAATATGAAATTGTAGAAGAAAAATTAGAATTTATTCAAGCTACAAATAAATTAGAGTTATCATCAAAAAATATAGTATATTTTACTGCTAGTTGGTGTGAAAATTGCAAGGTTATGCAAAAAACAACTTTTAAAGATAAAGATGTAATAAACGCCTTAAATCACTATAATTTAATTAAAATTGACCTTAGTAATCCAAATAAATTTGAGCAAGAAATGGCTGAAAAATACAAGATATTCGGACCACCTGTTTTACTAGTTTTAAACGATAAAGCAGAAGTGATAAAAAGAATAGTTGGTTTAGTTGATGCAAAAACTTTATTAAAAGAACTTAATTTTTAAAGCTAAAATTAATTTATTTTTGTATAATATGAGCTTTTATTTTAAGGAGATTTAATGCAAAGAACTTTATCGATCATAAAGCCTGATGCTGTTAAAAAGGGTGTAATAGGTCAAATTTTAAGTCGTTTTGAAGCTAATGGCTTAAGAATTGCAGCTATTAAAAAACTATATTTAACAAAAGAGCAAGCAGGAGAATTTTACGCAGTTCATAAAGAAAGACCATTTTATAAAGATTTAGTTGAGTTTATGACTAGTGGTCCTGTTGTTGTGTCTGTGTTAGAAGGTGAAAATGCAGTTGCTAAAAATCGTGAATTAATGGGAGCAACAAATCCTAAAGAAGCAGCAAAAGGAACAATAAGAGCAGATTTTGCTGAAAGTATTGATGCAAATGCAGTTCATGGTAGTGATAGTTTAGAAAATGCTAAAATTGAAATAGAGTTTTTCTTTAATAAACTTGAAATAAATTAAAATGAAAATTGCTTTTAGTAAAATTAATTCGGTAAAATACCCTTTTAAACTAGATTTTGATAATTTAGTTTTAGAAGGCTTTTTAAAAAGAAAAGATAATAAGTTGGTTACACTAGATGCAACTTTAGTTGGTAATGTTATACATTATTGTGATAGTTGTGCTGCTGAATTAGAAGTTGAAGTTAATGAAAAAATCAACTTAGATTTAAGCGATGGTGTATTTAAAGATAAAGAAAATGAATTAAGTGATACTATGGAATTTTATGATGGTGAAATAGACTTAATTGAAGTTTTAAAAAGCGAATTATCTTTATATTTAAGCGATTATTTTTATTGTCAAAATTGTAAATAAGGAGAATAACATGGCAGTTCCAAAGAGAAGAGTTAGTAAAACAAGAGCAGCGAAAAGACGCACTCATTATAAAATTGAGTTAGTAAGACCAGTAAAAGATAAAGACGGAAGCTGGAAATTACCACACAGAATTAATCCAACAACAGGTGAATATTAATACCTATGATAAAAGTTGCTGTTGATGCTATGGGTGGAGATTTTTCTTTCACCCCAATTGTTAGTGGAGTAGTTAAAGCGTTAAAAGAAAAAGATAATTTTAGCGTTATTTTAGTTGGAGATGAAGAGAAAATCCGAAATCAAATTCCACAAGAATTATCAAATAGAGTAGAGTATTTACATACTACTGATGTATTTGATATGGATGAGAACTCTACTGATGTTTTAAAACGCAAAGACAGCAGTATTTATAAAGCTGTAGAATTAGTAAGAAATCATGAAGCAAACGCTGTAGTTTCTGCAGGACATAGTGGAGCTACAATGAGCCTTGCTACTCTTAGAATAGGAAGAGTAAAAGGTGTGTTAAGACCTGCGATCGCTACTTTAATGCCTACATTTAATGGTAGGGTTTTAGTATTAGACGTTGGTGCTAATGTTGATTGCGAAGAAGAAAATTTATTACAATTTGCAATTATGGGCGAAGCTTATGCAAAAGAAGTAATGAATATCAAAAATCCTAAAATAGCACTATTATCAAATGGTGAAGAAGACTGCAAAGGTAATAAACTTACAAAAGATACTCATAAATTATTAAGAGAACATCTAAGTAATTTTATAGGCAATGTAGAAGGTGGTCAGATTTTTGCAGGTGAGTGTGATGTTGTTGTTTGTGATGGTTTTACTGGAAATATTTTATTAAAAACAGCAGAAGGTGCTGTGGGCATTTTTGCTAAGCTATTAAAAAGTGAAATTAAAAAATCATCATTAGCTAAAGTAGGTTATATGCTTAGCAAAGGTGCATTTGATGCACTAAAACAGCATTTAGATTATGACCAATATGGAGGTGCTCCTTTATTAGGAGTTGATGGTTGTACTATTATAAGCCACGGAAAGAGCAATGAAGAAGCTATAAAAAATGCTATTTTTCAAGCTTTAAAATTTGCTAATTCAAATGTAAATAAAGTGATTGAAGATGAAATTAAAAGCTTGCATTAGAAGTATTGCTTCTTATCTACCTAGTAAAACATTAACAAATAAAGATTTTGAAAATTTTTTAGACACAAGTGACGAATGGATAATCAAAAGAACAGGTATTAAACAAAGATATATCGCAGAAGATAATGAAAACACAAGTGATTTGGCATATAAAGCAGGGTTATTAGCTATTAAAAGGGCAAAAATTGATGCTAAAGATATAGATTTGGTTATAGTAGCAACTTTAAGCCCTGATTATTTTACAATGCCATCAACTGCTACAATAGTAGCAAATAAGCTTGGTTTAAAGGGTGTTAGTGCTTTTGATATAAGTGCGGCTTGCTCAGGATTTATTTATATGCTTGAGCTTGCTCGTGCTATGATAGAAAGTGGTGCTAAAAAGAATGTTTTAATTATAGGTGCAGAAAAGATTTCTTCAGTGCTTGATTATACGGATAGAACAACTTGTGTTTTATTTGGAGATGGTGCAGGTGCTTGTGTAATAAGCGCTAGCAATGGCTTAGGCATCGTAGATACTCATACAGGAAGTGATGGGGAATTTAAAGATTTATTATGCACAAAACGCTCTAATAAAACAAAGCAAGCAGAACCTTTAAAACTTGAGATGAAAGGCAACGAAGTATTTAAAGTAGCCGTAAAAACATTAGCCGATGATGTTGCTTATTTACTTGAAAAAAATAATCTTAAAAAAGATGAAATTGATTTATTTATACCACATCAAGCTAATTTAAGAATAATAAGCTATGTTCAAGAAAAGCTTGGCTTAAGTGATGAGCAATGCGTTGTATGTGTTGATAAGTTTGGCAATACTTCAGCAGCATCAATTCCGATTGCAATAAATGAAGCTTATGAACAAGGTCGTTTGACTAATGGAAAATTAATGCTTTTAGATGCTTTTGGTGGTGGCTTTACTTGGGGTAGTGCTTTAGCTTATTTTGACGGTATTAATTATAAAGATTTATAAGTTTAAAATTCCTAATTCAAATTCTTTAAAATTTTCAAGGAATTTGAATTAGGAATTTGTTTTCTTTAAAAATAATAAAAAATATAACTTATATTCTAAAATAAGCTAAAACTTTTTAAAAAGAATTAATTTTTTAAAATATTAATTTTAATTTAAGTTTTAGATTGTATAATCCAAACTTATTTTTATTTTAAGTCTTGTTAGCTCAGCAGGTAGAGCATCTCACTTTTAATGAGGGGGCCGCTGGTTCGAATCCAGCACAGGACACCATTTATTTTTGATCCAGGTTTGACCCTTTCGTCTAGTGGCCCAGGACGCCATTCTCTCCGTTTGGAAACGAGAGTTCAAATCTTTCAAGGGTCGCCATCGGTCGCTTAGCTCAGTTGGTAGAGCGCCACCCTTACAAGGTGGATGTCATAAGTTCGAGTCTTATAGCGACCACCATTTTAATATCGGTGCGGCGGTAGTTCAGCTGGTTAGAATATCGGCCTGTCACGCCGGAGGTCGCGGGTTCGAGCCCCGTCCGCCGCGCCATCTTCTTTTTAACAATCACTTTTACATTTTAACTTTACACTTAGATTAATTAAAAATGCAATAATAGGTAAAAATCATATAAAGGATAAATAATGGGACTTAAAAGCGATGTTTGGATAAAAGAAATGGCATTAAAACACGAAATGATAACTCCGTTTTGCGAAGAAAATGTAGGAAAAAATGTAGTTAGTTATGGGCTTTCAAGTTATGGATATGATATTCGTGTAGGTCGTGAGTTTAAAATTTTTACAAATGTAAATAGCACAATGATTGACCCTAAAGATTTTAACGATAAAAATGTGGTTGATTTTGTAGGCGATGAATGTATAGTTCCTGCAAACTCATTTGCACTTGCTAGAACGGTTGAGTATTTTAAAATGCCTAGAGATGTTTTAGCAATTTGTCTTGGTAAAAGCACATATGCAAGATGTGGGATCATTGTAAATGTAACACCGTTTGAGCCAGGTTTTTGTGGTCATATTACTATTGAGATTAGCAACACAACTCCACTACCAGCTAAAATTTATGCAAATGAAGGAATAGCACAGGTTTTATTTTTACAAGGTGATGAGCCTTGCATTACATCTTATGCTGACAAAAAAGGTAAGTATCAAAACCAAACAGGAATAACACTTCCTAAAGTATTAAAATAATCTTTTAAAGAATTTGAAATTCCTATTTCAAATTCTTTACTTTTTTACACAGAATTTCTAATAATTTTCAAAGAATTTGAAATAGGAATTTCAAAATTATTTTGCAAATAATATATTATTCTTCTAATTATTTTATATTTTAAAAATCATACTTAATATATCTAATTTACACACATCATTAAATATTCAATAAATTATTCATAAGATAAAAATATTTACTAATAAGTGCAATAATTTTATAATTTTTAACAAGTTTTAAAAATTAATTTTTATTTAAGGAGATTTATGAAAAAGATTTTTCTAAGCTGTGCTTTAGTGGCTTCTATGTTTGCTGCTGAGCAATTTAGCGGTAAGATTATTAATCTTTACACTTCAGTAGATGCTAAAAAAGCTGAAGGAAAGTTACTTCCAACAAATGCTTTTGAAATTACAAAAGATGGCGATATGGCAGAGCTTACAATTAAAGGATATTACAATCCTAATTCAGGAAATATTTTATATTTCAATGACAAAAATAGAATATTAGTTGCTGCATTTGGTAAAAATTCTAAAGTAGATTTTAAGGTTGAAAAAGAATTAAAAAATGGTTTTAGCATAGCTTCAATTAAAGTTTATGCAAAAAAAGAAGAATTAGTTGATTTAGAAAGTTCAGCTAAGCCACTTCTTGAAAAAGGTAAGGCTATGTTTGAAGAAAATTGCGGAATTTGCCATCCACTTCATCCTGTAACTGAGTTTAGTGCAAACCAATGGCCTGCAACATTCAAAGCAATGGAAACAAGAACAGGAATTGATAAAGAAGACAGACAATTAGTAGTGCAATATCTACAAAAACATGCAAAAGATATGAAATAACGAAAGGAGAAATTATGTTAAATAGAAGAAGTTTTTTAAAAGGTTCAGCAGCAGTTGGTGCTATGAGTTTTGCTCCTATTAATTTACTTGGAGCTGAAAGCAAAGCAGTTGCTAGTGGTTTAGTAAAAAATGGCGAAGTTGTAACAGGTGCTCACTGGGGTATTTTAAAATTAACTATAAAAGATGGTAAAGTTGTAAAAAGCGAACCATTTAACGCAAAACAAACAAAGACTTTAACAAATGATTTACAACACTACACACCTGATTTAGTGTATGCTAATCGTGTAAAATATCCTTATGTTAGAAAGAGTTTCTTAGAAAATCCACTAGATAATAAACCTGAGCTTCGTGGTAAAGATGAGTGGGTTCGTGTAAGCTGGGATAAGGCTTTAAAGCTTGTAGCTGAAGGTTTAAAAAGAACTTATGATGAAAAAGGTGCTGATGGAATTTTTGCTGGTAGTTATGGTTGGAAATCAAGCGGTAACGTTCATAACTCAAGAACATTACTTCATAGATTTATGAACTTAACTGGTGGATTTGTTGGTTCATTAGGAGATTATTCAACTGGTGCATCACAAGTTATTATGCCACATGTTGTAGGTTCAATTGAAGTTTATGAGCAACAAACCAATTATGATTTGGTATTAGAAAATACAAAAGTTATTGTTATTTGGGGAGCAAACCCTATTGATACACTAAAAATTGCATGGACTGTAACCGATGGCGAAGGTCGTGCTTATATGGAAAAAATCAAAGAAAGCAAAATCAAAGTAATTTGCATTGACCCAAGAGCAAGCAATACGGTTAAGTTTTTTGAAGGCAAAGGTGATTGGATAAAACCAAGACCAAATACTGACGTGGCTATGATGATGGGTATGGCTACATATCTAATCGATAAGAAGCTTTATGATGCTGAATTTATGGAAAACTATACGGTAGGATTTGATAAATTTAAAGACTACTTAATGGGTAAAACTGATGGCGTTAAAAAAGATAGCAAATGGGCTGAGAAGATTTGCGGCGTAAAAGCAAGTGTTATTGAGAATTTAGCAAAAGAATTAAGAGAAAATCTAAGCTTAGTAATGAGTGGTTGGGGTATGCAAAGAGCTCATCACGGAGAGCAACCTCACTGGATGCTTGTAACTTTATGTGCAATGCTAGGACACATTGGTAAAGATGGTGGTGGATTTGGTCTAAGCTATCATTATTCAAATGGTGGTGTTGCAACCACAAATGCTCCAATCGTAGGCGGTGTTAATGCAAACCTTGTTGGCATGTGGGATAAAGGCGAGTTTAAAGGTGTAGTTGGTGCTACATTTGATAGTAACGGACATTTGGTTGAATCAAAAGATAACAATAATGAGAAAAATACAGGTCAAAGCTGGTTACAAAAAACAACAGATAAAGCTATTCCAGTAGCTAGAATTGCTGATATGCTACTAAACCCAGGTAAGACAATTGATCACAATGGTAAGAAGATTACTTATAGTGATATAGATTATATTTACTGGGTAGGAGGTAATCCATTCGTTCATCACCAAGATTTAAAAACTTTAGTAAAAGCATGGCAAAAGCCAAAAACAATAGTAGTAAATGAGATTTACTGGACTCCAACAGCTAGAATGGCTGATATTTTACTTCCTGCAACTAGCCAATATGAAAGAGATGATATTTCTATGAGTGGGGATTATTCAAATATGCATATAGTTCCTATGAAAGCTGCAGTTGCTCCGGTAGGTGAGAGTAAAGATGACTTTAGCATATTTGCTGAGCTTATAAAAGTTTATGGAGAATATTGTGTATTAAGTAAGGGTGGTAAAGCAAAAGATGCAGCTGCTTTAGCAAATAAATTATATAACGCATATTGCGAAAATCAAACTCCGTTTGAAATGGTAGAAAAATACTATAACGCTGCAAAATCAAGCTCAAGCGTAGAAATGCCAAGCTTTAAAGATTTCTGGGAAGCAAACAAGGCATTAGAATTTGAAGCTGACCAAAGTGCTTATGAATTCGTTCGCTTTAAAGATTTCGTAGAAGATCCTATCTTAAATCCACTAGGAACTCCAAGTGGACTTATAGAGATTTATAGCGAAACTATTGAAAAAATGGGTTATAAAGACTGCAAAGCTCACCCAACTTGGATGGAGCCAATCGAGTGGTTAGGTATGAAAGATAAACCTGCAGAGTTTCACATGGTAAGCCCACACCCAACAAGCCGCTTACACTCACAACTTTGCCATACAAGTTTAAGAGAAACTTATGCTGTAAATGGACATGAGCCAATCTTAATTAATACTAAAGATGCAAAAGCTAAGGGTATTAAAGATGGCGATTTAGTAGAAGTGTATAATGCTCGTGGTAAGGTAATTGCTGGTGCAAAAGTTAGCGATGATGTAATGGCTGGCGTTGTTGTATTACAAGAAGGTGGCTGGTATGATCCTGACAATAACGGCGATTGCAAATATGGTTGTGCAAACGTGCTAACAATTGATATTCCTACAAGTGAGCTTGCAAACGGAAATATCTCTCATACAGCACTAGTAAATATTAAGAAATTTGAAGGTAAAGCACCTGAAATTGTAGTATTCACTGAACCTGTAAAAGCATAATAATAGGGGCATTTGCCCCTAAAGAATTTGAAATAGGAATTTAATTATTCATTATTTTTTCAAACTCAAAGAACCATTCTAACTCTTTAAGATTATTAAATTTATCGGATAAATTTGATAATTAAACTATTTTAAAACCACATTTATTAATATAAAAATGAATATTTCTTATTTCAAAATAAGGCGTAATTGTGCTTTAAACTTTAGTTTTAGGAAAGGTTTTTTCTATTATTTGTCAAGTCATAACCCTTGCTATGAAATTTTTCAAGTATATAAAATAATTCAAGGCTATTATTTTGAGTATTTTCATCTATTAATAAACAAACTCTACCGACCTTTATATCATTATCATATACATAAAAATTTAGCCTTTTTGTTCTTTAGAGATTTTAAAATCTCATCAATTGTAATTACATTTTCATTTGTTTTATCTTTAAACTTATTTGAAAAGTTTTTTGTACATCTTTTGCAAAATTGCAAAACTCATCACTATAAATTTCTACTAATCTCATCTTTTTCTTCTAAATAAAGTATGAAAAATGTATTATTAGAATAAGTGAACTCTCATAATAAACTTATTTTTCATATAGCATTAATAAAGCACCTAAAAGAATTTGAAATAGGAATTAAGTAAGCGAAAATCTATTAAGTATCTTTAAAATATAGCCTGGCTGCAAAACCTACTGCTAAAATTATCATTGTTCCTATTAACATTATTGACACTAAAGAAACTAACATTTTTTACCCCTTTAAAAATATTTATAAAGCACAGCGTTAATTCCACTTGGCATATCGCTTGTAGCTTCTAGTTCTTCTATCTCTTCGTATTTTTTACGAGCTTTTTGTTGCTCTTGTTCTCTTTGTCCATCTTTTTTATCACCAAAGTTCATAGCAAGTCCAGTAAAGCCCATATTTACAAGGCTGTTTTTAAACTCTTGCTGGTTAGCTATAAATAGGTTTAAGGTGTTTTGGTTGTTTGAGTTTAAGTTAATATGTAAATTATTTCCTCTAGCAACCATTGTTACATTAATTTCTCCTAATTCTTTAGGATTTAAATTAATGCTAACTTTGTGGCTTGGAGCTTTAAATTTTTCTATTTCTTCTTTAAAATCTCTTGTAAAATTATCAATTACTAATTTTGTTTGTTCTTTGCTAAGTTCTTTATTAGGATTTAAGAAATCAAGCTTTAAGCTCTCTGGTAAGCTTATTTTTTCTTTATTTATTTCTATTTTATCATCACTTTGAACTAGCTCTTCAAAACTTTCTTCAGTTGGCATAATTATTTCATTTTCTATTTTTGGCAACTCATTTTGGATAGGTTTTTCTGCTTGAATTTGAGTTTGCATTTGTGGTTTTATGAAATCTTTTGCTATTTCTTTATTATCTTTTAGGGTAATAGGAGCTTCTTTTATATTTTGTTTAGGCGTATCGTTTTCGTTTGATATTACTTTTAAAATCTCAGCTCTTAATTCCTTACTTGGTTTTACTTCGTTTGTATCTTTTGAAATTTTACTTAAAAGCTCATTTAAAGCCCCAGTTTTTAGAGTGCTTTCAATGTTTTTTTGTTGTTGATTGTTTGTTATTATTTTTTCTGTTGTTTTATTATCTAGTTTTACTTCTTTTTGATTTAGTATATTTTCAAGATTGATTTTTTTTACATCTTCTAATTTAGTGCTTTTAGGCTCTTTATTTAAAGCATGTGAGAAGAAGTTTTGCTCATATAATTTCGGATATGGCTTAGCAAAAATTTGCTCGTTATATTCATTGTTTTTGATTTTTTCATAAGTTATATTGCTAAGACCTAATTTATGTTCTTTAGCAAGTTCAACAAGAGAATGAACGCTTGTAGTATTTGCAAAAGTTTCAAGGTTTATTTTATTATTTACTATGTTTTTTAAACTAGAAAAGTTATTAAGCTCAGCATTTTTACTATCTTGTTTTAATATGGTTAAAAAGTCTAATATTTGAACGAAATTTAAGTCATCAAATAATTCTTTTCCATATTCAAAATCTTGCATAGATTTTTGTATATCTTGCATTATTTCAGCTTCGCTAATTTGCAATCTTTCAGGCAAAAATTCATTAACTTCTTTTGCATTTTTTACAATTTGCGATACTTTTTCATTTAAATTTTTTGGATTTTGTAAAAGATTTGCTAATAAATTAGGTTCTTTATTGCTAGGCTTTTCATTAAGTAATGATGATGCTAGATTTATTTCAGTGTTTGCTTGCTTTAAATCTTTGTATTTTATCTCATTTTTTGCCTTAAAGACATTTTGCATAACTAATAAATTATTTTTAGTATTTTTAGCATCTGTTTGATTAAATAATAAATCAGCAAAGCCTTCCCCACCTGATTTTTTTGAACCTTTACCTTTTTTTGCACTTAGGTTTTTTACATCTTGTAAAATTAATAAATCTTTCATTTTTATCCTTAGTTTAAAACTTCACAAGAATTAGCAAAATCCGTTCCAATTTTTTGTATTTATATATCTAAAAATTAACTTAATTTAATTAAACTTTAACTTTAAATTAAGGAGAAAACATTGAGTATTAGAAATATAGCAGTAATTGCACACGTAGATCACGGCAAGACTACAATGGTTGATCAATTATTAAAACAATCAGGAACTTTTAGCGAAAGAGAGCAAATTGATGATCGTGTAATGGATAGTAATGACATTGAGAAGGAGCGTGGTATTACCATTCTTTCAAAAAACACAGCTATTAATTACAAAGGCACAAAGATAAATATTATAGACACTCCAGGCCACGCAGATTTTGGTGGAGAAGTTGAGCGTGTTTTAAAGATGATTGATGGGGTTTTATTAATCGTTGATGCTCAAGAAGGTGTTATGCCACAAACAAAATTCGTTGTTAAAAAAGCTTTAGCATTAGGTTTAAGACCAATAGTTGTTGTAAATAAAATAGACAAACAAGCAGCTGATCCTGATAGGGTTATTAATGAAGTATTTGACCTTTTTGCAGCACTTGATGCAACTGATGAGCAATTAGATTTCCCTGTTATTTATGCAATAGGTAAAGAAGGAATTGCAAAAAAAGAATTAGATGATGATAGTAAAGATATGCAACCACTATTTGACAAGATTATTGAGCATGTTCCAGCTCCAAGTGGTAGCAATGACAATCCTTTACAATTACAAGTTTTCACATTAGGTTATGATAACTTCGTAGGTAAAATCGGTATCGCAAGGATTTTTAACGGAACTATTACAAAAAATCAAAATGTAATGTTAGCAAAAGCTGATGGAAGCAAGCAAACAGGAAGAATTTCAAAACTAATAGGCTTTATGGGCTTAGAAAAAATGGATATTGATAATGCAAGCACTGGAGATATCGTAGCGATTGCAGGTTTTGATGCTTTAGATGTTGGAGATAGTATTGTTGATCCTGCTAATCCTGTGCCACTTGATCCACTTCATATAGAAGAGCCAACTTTAAGCGTTGTATTTAGCGTAAATGATGGTCCTTTAGCAGGAACTGAAGGAAAGCATGTTACAAGTAATAAAATCGCTGAAAGACTTGAAGCAGAAATGAAAACAAATATTGCGATGAGATATGAAAATATCGGCGAAGGTAAGTTTAAAGTAAGTGGTCGTGGTGAGTTACAAATCACAATTTTAGCTGAAAATATGAGAAGAGAAGGCTTTGAGTTTTGTTTAGGAAGACCTGAAGTTATTGTTAAAGTTGAAAATGGTGTAAAAACTGAGCCATTTGAAAACTTAGTAATAGATGTGCCTGATGAGTTTAGTGGAACGGTTATTGAAAAACTTGGAAGAAGAAGAGCAGAAATGAAGAGCATGGTTCCAACAGGTGATGGACAAACTAGACTTGAGTTTGAAATCCCTGCTCGTGGTCTTATTGGCTTTAGAAGTCAATTTTTAACTGATACTAAAGGCGAAGGTGTAATGAATCATAGCTTTTTAGACTTTAGACCATTTGTAGGTAGCGTTGAAAAACGCCAAAATGGAGCGCTTGTAAGTATGGAAAACGGAGTTGCGCTTGCTTATTCATTATGGAATCTTCAAGATAGAGGAGTGTTATTTATAGACCCACAAGCAAAAACTTATATAGGAATGATTATAGGAGAGCATAGTCGTCCGAATGATCTTGATGTAAATCCTATTAAAGGAAAGAACTTAACTAACGTTCGTGCTAGTGGAAGTGATGAAGCTATTAAGCTTGTTCCACCTAGAAAGCTAAATCTTGAGCGTGCTATGGAATGGATTGAAGAAGATGAATTAGTAGAAGTTACTCCACAAAATATTCGTATTAGAAAGCGTTATTTAGATCCAACGGTAAGACGCCGTATGGAAAAATCTAAATCTTAATTTTAAATTCCTATTTCAAATTCTTTTTGAAATAGGATGATTTTTTAGTTTACAAATCTTCATCTTAAATCTAAAATTAAATTTTTAATCATACTTTTACACAACAAAACTACTTCAAAATATTTCGTGTTTTTACCTAAAAAGTGTTTGAAATTTGAAAGAATTTGAATTCGGAATTTGATTTTAGAATTTTTAAATTCTTATTTTAAATTCCTTTAAATTTCAAAGATATTTTCAAGGAATTTGAATTAGTATTTTCAAATCATTAATAACTTTCATTTTTTAGTATTTGCAAACTTAATCAATGCTTTAAATTTAATAATTTTTTATTTTCACAAAATAAATATAAATTAATGTTACAAAAAATAAATATTTTTTAAAATATTTATAAAATTCCTTGACTACCCCCCCCCATTTTTAAGTAGAATGAAGTTTATTTTTTAAGAAAGGAAAACTTGTAATGAGAAAAAAATCTTTATTTTTAAGTCTTGTTGCGGCAAGTAGTATTCATGCTGCTACTATTAATTTTACTAATTCTGATAGTTTAGATGATTTTGTTACAAAGATAGTTACGAATTATACTAATTCTGCTTTATTAGGTTCTCAGATTATTAAGCAATATAATATTATTGCTTATGATTTTGCTACCGGAGAATTAGCCATGCCAACTTATGTTCAAAAAGATGATGTTAATATTTATGGAAGCAAAGAAAATATTTTTAACATTAAGCCAACAAATACTTTTGCGGTTTTTGGAAATAATGTTTCAATAGATTATGCAGATATTGATAATTTGCTTTTGGATTTAGGCAATGATGTTTATTTAAAATCTTCAAATGGTGCTTATTATAGGACTTTTTTAGCAAAGCAATATAATAATAAAGCTATAGCTACTATTAATAATTCAAAGATTAATAGGGCTAGGATTCATTTGAATAAATTAAATATGAATAATTCTACTTTAGCTAATTTTAATATCAATACAAACGAGTTAAATGTAAGTAATTCTGTTTTTGATGCTAGTAATGGTGGTTTTTTAAAAGTATTTGTTAAAACTACAGGAAGTAATAATGATTTGATTATGAACGACGAAAATAATTTATTTATTCTTTTAAAAGGCGATGTTCCTAAAAGTTTTTTCAATATCAAAGCAAATGATGAAGGTATAAGCTCTATAACACCTGCATTAGTTTACGTTAAATCAAAAGATGGATATACGATTTTTGATAATTCAGCAAAAAGTTTAGAAACTCAAAAAATACTTGAGGCATCGTATTTGGAGTCATTGCAACAAATAATGTATCATTTAGAGTTTACCGATGATGGTAAAGTATCAAAAGATGCTAAAGAATACAAAGTGTTTAAAGAGTTAGGGATTATTGATGAGAATGATTATTTTATAGAGAGTAAATTTTTTGAGAAATTACAAAATTTAGAAGAAATAGCTACAGGCACTAATAGTAATCTTCCAATACTTCCAGAAACTAAACCCGAAAATCCTAATACTAAACCAAATCCTAAACCAGAAAGCAAACCTTGGGAAGATTTAACACCTGCAAAGCCTATTTCAACTAGTATAAATATCCCTAAAGTTACTGATGTAATAAGTGGCACATCAATGAAACTTGATAGTTTAGCAAATATGACATTTAAGGATAATTCTAATGTAGATGGCTTTGTAAAAGATAGCAATGAAGAAGCTTTATATAATGCTATGTATGAAGCACCTAAGGTATATAAAAATTACGAAGATGGCAAAATAGCAAGCTCAAATATTTCAAATCCAAAACTAAGCGATATTACAATTAAAGCTACAAATATTACAAATAATTCTCAATATTTTCCTGAGTTTGCTAGCACTAATTCGATAAATGTTTTAAACTCTACTTTAAATGGTCTAAATCTAAGAAGTGGCGAGCAACTTAGTATAAGCGATACTAGTGGTGATTATGTATTTAAAGATGCTTTAAAGACAGGAAAAGGCACTATAAATTTAATTAATTCAAGATTATTAAATGCAGAAGCTAGAGCAGATACTATTAATATTTATGATGTTGATTTAAATACTAGTGTGATTTTTGCAAATCAATTAAATGCTACAAAATTAAATATTACTGATGGTGGTGCTATTGTTTATGGCAGAGCAACTGGTGGGCAAAATACTTTAAGTGCAAGTGCAAAAGCAATTGCAAACGTAAATAAAGAAGATCCTATTTCAATAGCACTTATTAAAGAAGGTGCCGATGATTTCTTTAAGATTGCTTCTACAAATGCAGGTATTTCAAGTATCACTCCAGCAGGTATTAAAGGCATTGCAAAAGATGGCTTTAAAGTATTTGCAATTGGTAATGATGAATGGGTAAAGAGTATTACTGATACTGATGGAAGCCTTAAAATAAATGCTCTTGCAATTGCTTTAGGTGAAGGTGGATTTTCATCAAATGATTTTTATGCAACTAATGGCAAGCTTAAAACCGATACAGAATTTTATAAATTACTAGCAAGTAAAGGTGCGATAGATAGTGACGGTAATATTAATTTAGGTGCTTTAGGTGGGGTACATAATACTAAAAAAATTACTTCAGAAGTAATTGATCAAAGCTTTTTAGATAGCATTGCAAATTCAAAAGATAAAAACACTGGTATCTCTTACGCTGATGTTACTTTAAATAAACCACTAGAAGCAGGAGCAGGATTAATAGCTACAACGCTAGAAGCTAAGAATTTAAATATCACAAGCAATATTAAAGGTTTTGATTTAAATAGTTCAAAAGCAAGTGAAAAAACCAATTTATTTATGGATAAAACTTTTGGTAAATTAAATATCGAAGGACAAACTAATAAGCTTGTAAATATCGAAAACAATAGCATTAAATCAAATGAGTTAAATATCAAAAATGCTGTTATTAAAACAGAAAACTTAGCTTCAAACAAACTAAATTTAGATAATGTTACAATTGATACAACTATGGCTACAAAAGATACAATAATAACAGCTTTAGACGGTGCTACTATAAATAATCTTAAGGTAAATGCAAGTAATAAATTTGCTACTATTATAATTATTAAAAATTTAAATGGTAAGTTTGGTAAAGAAGATATTAGCATTCAAGCAGAACAAGTAGTAAGATTAGCAGCGGCTACTACTAGTGAAGTAAGTGTTAAAACATTAGCAGATGGAACTGTATCTTATATCGTAAATCCTAGTAAAAACTCAGAAGTTGCTAAAGCTTTAGAAAATGGAGCAAGTATAGAACAAGCAATTTTAGTTGATAAAGGTATTTTAACAAGTGATTTAAAAATCTCAGAAAGTGCTGATAAAACTTTAGTAGATAGCCTAACAGCAAGTGGTGTGCTAACTATTAAAGAGGATGGAAGTGTAGTAGTAGACAACACTAATACTTTTGAAAATTTAATAAAAGAAAATGCACCTAGCTATACTTTAAGCGAAACAAAGCAAAATCAAGCAGCTATTAATTTAGCTCATACAGCACTAAATCAAGCAAGATTTGCATATAATTTAGAAATTAACAATATGACAAAAAGGCTTGGTGAAATTAGGGATTTAGAAGGAGAGCAAGGAGTATGGTTTAGAAGCTATGCTGGAAAAGGTTCTTATAAAGATTATCAAGATATTAAGTATTATTCATTTACAATGGGTGCCGACAAATACATTAGTGATGATACCTTATTTGGAGTTAGTTTAGGTTACAATAGACAAGATTTAAGTAAAGAAATAAGTGGTAAACAAGATACTTTTGTGCTTAGTGCTTATGCTTCAAAGTTGTATAATAGCGGACTTTATTTGGATGGAGTAATTAAGTATCTAAATTCAAAAGGTAAATATGAAAATGAATTATTAGGCAATAGTAATGATAAGAAATTAAGCTCAAAAACTCAACATGCTATGTTAGCAAGCATAGAAGCAGGATACAGGATGCCTGTAGGTGAAAAACTAATTATAGAACCACAAGCTGAGTTAATTACAGGTTATATTCCAAGTAATGAAATTAAGAGTGATAAATTAGTTATGAAATCAAAATCTTATGTACTTGTTAATATTAAAACAGGCGTTAATGCTATAGTTAAGCCTAATGATAAAATTGAATTAAGAGCCGGTGTTGGTGAAATATTTGACTTAAATGATAGTAAAGTAAAATATGAAATTAAAGATATTTTTGGTACTAAAGATACTAGAACCGGTAAAGATAGTAGAGCTTATGCTAATTTATTTGGTTCTTATAAATTAAATAATAATACAAGAATTAATCTTGAAGCTGAAAGAGTATTTGGTGGAGATTTTAAAGTAAATTATAATTTTAATTTAAACTTAAGATATCAATTTTAACCAATCGCTCCTTTTTTAAATTAAGGGGCGATATTTAAATTAAAGAATTTGAAATAGGAATTACAAAACATAAGCTTAACAACTTCTGTTAAGCAAAAACAATTAAAATTAAAACATTATGAAAAAAGCAAAACCTATTAGAATGTGTATCATCTGTAAGAATAGAAAAAATCAAAGCGAATTAAAGCGTTTTCAAATACTTTCAAATGAAGTATTATTTAGCTTTAATAGCGGAAGAAGTATGTATTTATGTGATATTTGCTTAGCTAAAGATGATAATGAATTTTTAAAATCTTTGCATAAGGTTGTTAAAAATAACATAGACAAAAAAGAACTTGCTAGTAAAATAAAAGAAAGGTTTTTATAAATGGCGAATGTAAAAATTAGTGAAATTGCAACAGAATTAGGGTTTTCAAATAAAGAAACTTTAGAAAAAATCAATGAATTAGGATTTGAATTTAAATCGGTTCAAAAAGCAGTTAATGAAGAGATTGCAGGTGCAATTTATGAATATTTAAAAAATGGCACAATTCAACAAGTATTAAAAGATGAGGTTGCAAAATCTACAAAAAGCGTTAAAAAATCTAACACAAAAGCAACTACTACTAAAAATTCTAAAACTAAAACTGAAAAGGTTGAAAAAACAAAAAAAACTGAAACCAAACAAAAGGAAGTAAAAGCAGAAGTTAAACAAGAACCTAAAGAAGAAAAAAAAGAAGAAATAATAGTAGAAGAAAAAATCACTAAGGTAGAAGTTAAAGAAGAAATGAAAACTAATGAAGTAGAAAAAAAAGAGCAACCTAAAGAAGAGCCTATGAGTCTTGCAAAAAGTGGTCTTGAAAAACGCCGTGGATTAGTAATTATTAAGAAAAAAAATGCAGTAAAAGAAGAGCCAAAAGAAGAGATTAAACCTAAAGCAAAATCTCAAGAACCTGTTTCTTTTGCATCAATTTTTAGCACAGATGAGAGTTTAAAAAAGAAAAAAGCAAAAAAAATAGTTCCTGCAGCTAAAAAAGAAAGCTCATCTAAAATGGATTTTGATACTAATTTTGCAGAAATTAATGATGATGAAGATGATATGGTTGTAATGCCTGATTTTTCATTTAATGAGAAAAAAGAAGAAGAAAAACCAGCAAAAGCTCAAAATTCTTTAAGAAGTGCATTTAATAATCAAATCAATCAATTTACAAATAATTCAATAGCAAGATCTCGCCGTAAAAAATCTAAAGCTTACAAAAAAGAGCAAAATAACGAAGAAATTACTAGCGTAAAAATTCCAAAAGAAATAAGATTATATGAATTAGCTGAAAAACTAGGCAAAAAAGATAGCGAATTAATCTCAAAATTATTTATGCAAGGAATGATGACAACTAAGAATGATTTCTTAGATGAAGAAACAATTGAGATTTTAGGTCTTGAGTTTGGAATTGAGATTAGCTTTTTTGATGAAACTGCACAATTTGACTATGTGGCTGATTATGAAGAAAATCAAGAAGAATTAAATGATATAAAAGTTCCTGTTGTTACTATCATGGGACACGTTGATCATGGTAAGACAAGCTTACTTGATTATATTAGAAATAGCCGTGTAGCAAGTGGTGAAGCTGGTGGAATTACTCAGCACGTAGGTGCTTATATGGTTAATAAAAATGGTAAAAACATTACCTTTATCGATACTCCAGGTCACGAGGCTTTCTCTGCAATGCGTGCAAGGGGTGCGAGTGTAACTGATATAGTAATCATTGTAGTAGCTGCTGATGATGGTGTAAAACCACAAACAAAAGAAGCAATTTCACACGCAAAAGCAGCAGGTGTTCCAATCATTATCGCAGTAAATAAAATAGATAAAGAAGCAGCAAATCCTGATAGAGTAAAAACTCAATTAGCAGAGCTTGATATTATGCCAACAGAGTGGGGTGGAAGTCATGAGTTCGTTCATATTAGTGCTTTAAAAGGAACAGGAATTGAAGATTTACTTGAAATCATTTTACTTCAAGCTGAAATCCTAGAACTTCGTGCTAATAAAAACGCAGCAGCAAAAGCAAATATAGTAGAAAGCTCACTTCAAAAAGGTCGTGGTGTAGTAACAACCGTGATTATGGAAAACGGAACGCTAAAAGTTGGAGATACTGTTGTAGCAGGTATTGCTTATGGAAGAATTAAAAGTATTACAGATAGTAAAGGCAATGCACTTAAAGAGATTTTACCAGGTGAGTGCGGTGTGATTATGGGTCTTAATGAAATACCTGAAGCAGGCGAAACTTTAATTAGCGTGGCAACTGATAAAGAAGCAAGAGATTATGCACAAAAACGCCATGAATATCTAAGACAAAAAGAATTAAGTAAATCAACTAAAGTAAGTCTTGATGAACTTAGTGCAAAAATTAAAGAAGGCAATTTAAAATCTCTTCCTGTGATTTTAAAAGCTGATGTTGGTGGAACATTAGAAGCTATTAAAGGAAGCCTTGAAAAACTATCAAACGATGAAGTAAAAGTTGATATAGTTTTAGGTGGTGTTGGCGGTATTTCTCAAGGAGATATTGCTTTAGCACAAGCTAGTGGCGGTGTGATAGTAGGATTTAATGTTCGCCCAACAGGTGATATTAAAGAAAAAGCAAAAGAAGCTAAAGTAGAGATTAAAACATACAATGTAATTTATAATCTAATTGATGAAATCAAAGCTATTTTAGGTGGCTTAATGAGTCCTATTATTAGTGAAGAACAACTTGGACAAGCGGAAATTAGACAAGTAATCAATGTTCCAAAAGTAGGGCAAATCGCAGGATGTATGGTAACAGATGGTAGCATTGTAAGGGGTGCAAAAATCCGTGTTATTCGTGAAGGTGTTGTTGTTTTTGAAGGAGAAATTAGCTCTCTTAAACGCTTTAAAGATGATGCTAAAGAAGTTAGTAAAGGTTATGAATGTGGCGTTGGTATCGCAAACTTTAACGATATGAGAGAAGGTGATTTTATTGAAAGCTATAAAGAAGTTCAAAGTAAGGTAAGTCTATAATGAATGATAAAGCACAAATCAAGCGTCTTAGAACTCAAAGTTTATTAAAAGAATTAATAGGAGAAGCCTTAGCTAATTTAGATGATCCTATGCTTAATTCTTTGCTTGTAAATGATGTAGATTGTAAGAAAGGTCGCTATGATGCTTTTATTTATTTAGATAAAATGGGGCTAACTAAAGATGAACAAAATTTAGTTTTGTCAAAATTAAGAAAAGTTAGCAAAGTATTGCAAGCTCATTGTTTGGGAGCTTTGGGTATGTATAGATGCCCAAATTTTCATTTTAAGTTTGACGATAGTTTAGATAAAATCAATAGAATAGAAGAATTATTTAAACAAATTAATAAAGAAAGGCAATAATGCAGCTAGATGATTTAGCTAAACAGCTTAATTTAGTTATTTACGATACTGAATTAGCAAAAGAAGGCGACAATTTCATTTACAGAATTTATATTTTGAAAAATTCTAGTAATAAATCAGTTAGCCTAGATGATTGCGAAAAATTTAGCAGATTAATCTCTCCTATATTAGATTTAAATCCGCCAACAGATGAAAAATACTTTTTAGAAGTTAGTTCTCCTGGACTTGAGAGAAAGCTAACAAAACCAGAGCATTTTAAATTAAGCATAGGCGAAATTGTAAAAGTAAAAACTAAAGAAAAAGAAGAAATCATTTCAAAATTACTTAGTGCAGATGACGAAAAAATCACTTTAGAAGACGGCACTATTTTAAATTACGCAGACATTAAATCTACAAAAACTTATATCTATTGGTAAGGCCAAGCCTTACCTATATACTCTCACACTCAAATTAATTTAACCATTTTAAACAAGACAAAACAATTTAAAGGAAAAGTATGAATACTATTAATAAAAAAGATACTAAAACGCTTATTTTAAGTGCGTTGGGTGGGACATTAGAGTTTTATGATTTTATCATTTTTGCGATTTTTACGCCGTATTTTACTCATCATTTTTTTCCAGCTGAACTTGATGAGAGTATAAAATTACTTAATACTTACGGAGCTTTTGCAGCCGGATATTTAGCAAGACCTTTGGGTGGAGTTGTTATGGCTCATTTTGGTGATAAATTTGGAAGAAAGAATATGTTTTTACTAAGCATTATTTTAATGGTTGTTCCAACTTTTATTTTTGCCATAATGCCAACTTACGAGCAAATTGGATATTTTGCCATCGCAATATTGCTACTTATTAGATTAGTTCAAGGAGTTGCAATAGGTGGAGAATTGCCTGCTGCATGGGCTTTTATATACGAGCATAGCAAAGAAAATAATAAAGCTTTATTTTTAGGGGTTTTAACAAGTGGCGTTTGTGGTGGTATTACTTTAGGAGCTCTTAGTGCTTTATTGCTTCAATTAAACTATACCGAGCAAGAAATATCAGATTATGCTTATAGAATTCCTTTCTTAGTAGGTGGAATTTTTGGTCTAATTAGTATATATTTAAGAAAATTTTTGCAAGAAACACCTGTATTTTTACAAATGAAAGCAGAAAAAAAGTTAAATGATTTTCCTATAAAAGCTGTATTAAAAGACTACAAGCAAGAAATAATTTTATCAATGCTTTTAACCTTTGTTCTTACTGCTTGTGTCGTTGTTTTGCTAATTATGATGCCAAATTTTACTAAGAAAATTTTAGAAATCAAAGCTACTTTAAACACAAGTATTCAAATAATTGCAAGTGCTTGTATGATGTTAGGGCTTGTTGTTTGCGGAAAATTAGCAGATACTTTTAAACCTAGTTTAGTTTGTATAATTTTTGCTTGTTTATTAGGAATTAGTGTTGCTAGTTATTTTTATTCTTTATATATTTTAAAAGATTTAATCATTACTTGCGTGTTTTATTTTCTTGCGGCATTTTTTGCAGGTATTGTTAATTTTACATCTTTATTTATGTGCAAACTTTATAAGGCTAATGTAAGATACACAGGTATAGGATTTTCTTATAATTTAGCTTATGCGATAGCTGGATTTTTAACTCCTATTATCGTTGTTAAATCTCACGAACACTTTAATATAGGAAGTGGATATTATATGATTTTTATATCTTGTTTAGCAATCTTTTGTGCTTTTTATTTTGATAGATTAAATAAAAGAATTTGAAATTCCTATTTCAAATTCTTTACGAAAAAGCCCTTAAGCTAGGGCTTTTTACATCATTCCTGGCATTCCGCCCATTCCGCCACCCATTGGCATAGCTGGCATATCAGCTTTATCTTCTTTAATATCGCTAATTGTAGCTTCTGTTGTAAGTAGCATTGAAGCAACGCTTACAGCATTTTGTAATGCTACGCGCTCAACTTTAACAGGGTCAATAATTCCAGCTTCATACATATCTACATACTCGCCACTTGCAGCATCAAAGCCTCTATTTTCATCTTTGCAAGTTTCAATTGTATTTACGATAACACCTGAATCAAATCCTGCGTTTTCAGAGATTTGGCGAATTGGAGCTTTGATAGCTCTGCGAACGATATTTGCACCGATTAATTCATCTCCTTCAAGATTTAGATTAATTCTATTTGTAGCATGAATTAATGCAGCACCGCCACCTATTACTATACCTTCTTCAACAGCAGCTTTTGTAGCACTCAACGCATCATCAACTCTATCTTTTTTCTCTTTCATTTCAGTTTCAGTTGCAGCACCAACCTTGATAACAGCAACACCACCGCTTAATTTTGCTAAACGCTCTTGTAATTTTTCTCTATCATAATCGCTTGTAGTTTCAGCAATTTGAGCTTTTATTTGATTAATTCTTGCATTGATTGCATCTTTGCTACCTGCGCCATTTACGATTGTAGTATTGTCTTTATCAATTACGATTGAGCTTGCACTTCCTAAGTCAGCTGCATTTGCACTCTCAAGAGTTCTTCCCATTTCTTCGCAAATTACTGTTCCACCTGTTAAGATTGCAATATCTTCAAGCATTGCTTTTCTTCTATCGCCAAAACCAGGAGCTTTAACAGCAGCGATATTTAAAATACCTCTTAATTTATTTACAACTAAAGTTGCTAATGCTTCACCTTCAATATCTTCAGCGATAATTAAAAGTGGGCGACCATTTTTTTGTGCAGTTTCAAGCACAGGTAAAATGTCTTTTAAGTTAGTGATTTTTTTATCATATAATAAAATTAAAGGATTGCTTAATTCGCAATTCATTTTATCAGCATTTGTAATAAAATATGGGCTTAAATAACCTCTATCAAATTGCATACCTTCAACAACGCTTAATTCATCATTGATTGATTTTGCTTCTTCAACTGTGATAACGCCATCTTTACCTACTTTTTCCATTGCATCAGCGATTAATTGTCCGATTTTTTCATCGCTATTGGCTGAAATTGTAGCAACTTGTGCGATTTGCTTTCTATTTCCTGCAACAGGCTTTGCTAAAGCTTTTAGTTCAGCTATGATTGCTTCGCAAGCTTTATCCATACCACGCTTAACTTCAATTGGATTTGCTCCAGCTGTTATATTTCTTAAACCTTCTTTAAAGATTGCATGAGCTAGAACTGTTGCTGTAGTTGTTCCATCACCTGCTTGATCAGCAGTTTTGCTTGCAACTTCACGAACTAAACTTGCACCCATATTTTCTAAAGTATCTTTTAATTCAATTTCTTTTGCAACGCTTACGCCATCTTTTGTAATTGTTGGAGCACCGAAACTTTTTTGAATTAATACGTTTCTGCCGCGTGGTCCCATTGTAACTTTTACAGCGTCACTTAATTTTCTAACGCCTTCGTATAGTTTATTTCTTGCTTCATCTGAATAAAAAATTTCTTTTGCCATTTAAATCTCCTTATAAAATTCCTAAAATATCATCAAAACTTAATATTAAATAGTTTTCATTATCAATTTTCAATTCGCTTCCAGCATATTTACCAAATACTACTTTATCGCCTACTTTTACATCGCTAATGTCTTTTGCAACTGCAATAACTTCGCCTTGTTGTGGTTTTTCTTTAGCATTGTCAGGTATAATAATTCCTGAAGCTGTTGTTTTTGTTTCATTTGCACATTTGATTAGCACACGCTTGTTTAATGGAGTAAAATTCATTTTCTTTCCTTTCTTGTGATTTATCACTCTAAATATTTGAGTGCTAAATTATAATAAAGATTGGTAAATCAAATCATAAAATGAGTTAAAAACACTAAATAAACTTTAGTTATAACAGCTCAAGTTTATTGATAATTTATCTTAAAGGGTATCAAATGAAAAAGCTATTGTATTCAATACTAGCACTTGTTTTAGTGCTTTTTATCGGAATTTATTGTGTGTTATTTACAGGATTTGGAAATAACTTTGTAAAAAATATTGCAGAAAAGAAATTGAATGAAAACTCAAATATAGCAATAAAAATTGAAGAATTTGAATTAGGAATTTCAAAAATTAATTTAAAAGTTTTAGTTAATGCTATGCTAGAAGCTAAGGTAAATGGTGATTTTTCATTATTATCTCAAAGTCTTGATGTAAAATATGAGCTAAATGGCAAAAATTTAGAACTTCTAAAAATCACTGACCCGCTAAATATCGCAGGTAATATCAAGGGTAATTTTAGTGATTTTAATATAGATGGAAAAGGCGTGATATTTACTAGCCCACTTACACTTGATGCTAATGTGAAGGATTATTTTCCAACTAAGCTAAATCTTGATGCAAATAATTTAGATGTAGAAAAATTAAGCAAAATTGCTGGGGTTGATTACGCAAGTGGCTTTATAAACCTTAATGCAAATGTAAATGAATTTGATAAAGATAAGCTTGATGCAAAAGCTTTAATTAGCATTTATTCAGAACTTAAACTAAAACCTAGCATTACAAAAGATTTTGGTATTGATATTTCAAGATTTGGTAAGGTTATAATTGATTCAAAAAACACTTATAAAGCAAACGAAATTACACCTAATTTACAAATAAAATCAAATATTTTAAATCTTACAAGTAATTTTGAGCCGATTAATCTAACAAATCAAGTTATTAAAGGTCAAGTAATTACTAATTTAAGCGAATTAGCATTTATAAATCCTACTTTAAATTCTAATTTAAAAATTACTTCAGATATTCTTTATAAAGATAAAGTTGCAAATATTAATTCAGTTTTAAGTGGTAAAAATATAAATACAAAGCTTACAAAAGTTACCATAAATCAAGAAAATACCACAATTAGCACCGATTTAAGGGCAAATGCTGAGCTAGTTAGACTTCAAGGTGGTGAATTAATAAATCTTGTAGCTAATGCAAAATTAGGTAAATCAGGCTTAGAAAATGCCGATATTAAAGGACTTTTATTAGGTGCAAATTCTAATATTACATTAGGTAAAAATGATTTAAATGCAAGTATTAAAGGATTAAAATCATTAGCTTTATTAGGGCTTTTGAATCAAGATAAAATGCTTGATGCTGACATTAATATCGATGCAAAATTAAGCGATTTAAAAAACTTAGTTGGAAATGCAAATCTTGAGATTAACGGTAAAACAGTTCCAAGTTATTTTAAAAAAGCTTATGATTTAGATGTTAATTCAAAAGTAAATGCAAATGCAAATATTAAGCTTAGTGGTGCCGAAAACATTACTTTAGATGCGAAATTAATCACAGATTTAGTAGATAGCTTTAATGCTAATGGAACTTATAAAAAAGGCATTGTTAATGCAAATTATAACGCAAGTGCAAATCTAGCTAATTTTAATAAAATGCTTAATAAAAATATGAGTGGAAATATCGCTGTGCAAGGTGATTTGGTATTTGATAAGATTTTAAATCTTACGCTAAACTCAAATGAATTTTTTGGCGGTAAATTAAACGCTAAGCTAAATGGCGATAAATTTAATGCAAATTTATCTAATGTAGCTTTAGAAAATTTAGCAAAATCTTTTGATTTAATAGATGTTTATAAGGCTAATGTGAATGGGAATTTAGATTATGATTTAAAACAAGCTAGCGGAAAACTAATAGCAAATCTTGGAAAAGGTCATTTAAAATATCACAAAACTATTAAGCTAATTAATACGATTTTAAATACCGATGTAACTAAGGTTGTGTTTGATAAAGGCGATGTTTTAGTAAATATAAATAAAAATCTAATTGATTATAATGCAAATATAAGCGCAACAAATGCAAAAATCGCAGTTAGCAACGGAACTTATAATACTTTAAGTAAAGTTATAAATGCATCTATTTTAGTTTCATTTAACAATAACGAAGTAAAAGGAAAAATCGCAGGTATAGATGAAGATGTAAAATTCATCCCTGATGCAAAAAACACCGTTGAAAACGCAGTAAAAGTGCTAGATAAACTAACAGGTAAAAACAATAGCGAAAAACTTAATGAAACACTAAAACCTGCTGAAAATTTATTAAAAGGATTATTTAAAAGATGATAGCAAGATATAGCAATGATGAAATGAGTAATATTTGGAGCGAAGAGTCTAAATTTAATGCTTGGCTAGAAGTTGAACTTGCAGCTTGCAAGGCGTTTAATAAAATAGGCGTTGTGCCAAGCACAGATTTAGAAAATTTGCTTAAGAATGCTAAGTTTGATATAGCAAAGATTAAAGAAATAGAAGAACAAACAAAGCACGATGTAATAGCCTTTACAAGGGCATTATCGCTTAATTTAGGCGAAGAAAAAAAATGGGTTCATTATGGGCTAACAAGCACTGATGTTGTAGATACTGCACAAGCCTTGCAACTCAAAAAAGCTAATGAAATTATTCTTAAAGACTTAGAAATTTTGCTTGATATTTTAAAGACAAAAGCAAATGAGCATAAATATACTATTGAAATAGGAAGAACTCATGGCGTTCATGCTGAGCTTACTACTGCTGGGCTTAAGTTTGCTTATTTTTATGAAGAAATTAGACGCAATTACGAGCGTTTTAAGAGTGCTTGTGAAGAGATTAGAGTTGGTAAAATTAGCGGTGCAGTTGGCACTTATGCAAATGTGCCAATGGAGATTGAAGAGTTAATTTGTGAAAGTTTAGGGCTAAAAGTAGCAAATATAAGCACGCAAATACTACCACGTGATTTGCACGCAAATTATATAAGCGTGTGTGCCTTAATTGCAAGTGCGCTTGAGCGATTTGCAACTGAAATTAGACACCTTGCCAAAACAGAATGCTTTGAAATGCTTGAATATTTTAGTGAAAATCAAAAAGGCAGCTCAGCAATGCCACATAAGAAAAACCCAATAGGAAGTGAGAATATTTGTGGTCTTAGCCGTGTGATTAGGGGGTATTTAATTACGGCGTATGAAAATATAAACCTATGGCATGAGCGCGATATTAGCCATTCAAGTGCTGAGAGAATTATGCTTCCTGATGTAACAATTTTGCTTGATTATATGCTAAAAAGATTTAGTGGCATTGTAAAAAATCTCATAATTTACCCTGAGCGAATGCTTAAAAACTTAGAGAATTCTTACGGGCTAATCTATTCTCAGCAATTATTATTAATGCTAATAAATAAAGGCTATTCAAGAGAAAACGCTTATGATTTAGTGCAAAGCCTAACCAAAAAAGCATGGAGTGAAAAACTTCAATTTAGTGATGTTATCAACGAAAACGAAGAGATAAAAAATATACTAAACGCTGATGAAATAAAAGCCGTATTTAACAGCGATTATCATCTTAAAAATGTTGATAAAATCTACGAGCGTTTAGGGCTTTAGAATTTAGAATCGGAATTTGAAATTCCTATTTCAAATTCCATTTAATTTTTAGAATTTATTTAGTGTATTTTAATGTAAATTAAAGTAAAAATTATTTAAAATTTATTAAATAATTTTAAAGGAGAGTTCATGAAAAAAATTGTATTTTTAGGTGCTGGGTATGCGAATTTAAGCCTAATTAAAAAGATTAAAAAGAAAAATCTAAGCAAAGCAGAATTTATACTAATAAACAATAATTCTTATCATTATAAAACCACAGAATTACACAAAATCGCAGCAAGAGAAAGCGAAAAAGACATAGTAATAAATCTAAAAAGCATACTACCTAAAGATGTAACTTTAATTTGCGATAAGGTAAAAAGCATTGAAAACGGCAAGGTTGTTTGCGAGAATGCAAATTATGATTATGATGAGCTTTATGTTGGGCTTGGTGCGAGTGTAAATACCTTTGGCATTGCTGGGCTTGATGAGTGTTTAAATATAATAAATTATAAAAACGCTTTAAATACTGCTGAAACACTTTATAAAAATCTTGAGCTTTATGAAAATAAAAATGTAATTATTTGCGGTGCAGGGCTTAGCGGAGTAGAGCTTTGTGGCTCAATCGCTACAACTTGCAAAAATCTAGGAATTAGCATTAATTTATATTTGGTTGAAGCAATGGATGAGATTTTGCCTGTTTATGCTAAAGATTTAGCTAAAAAAGCTAGAAATTATTTAGAAAATCTAGGCGTAAAAGTTCTAAGCTCTCACAAAATCATTAAAAAAGTTGATGATAAATTATTTTTAAACGATGAAAATAATTATATAGAAGCAAAAACTATAATTTTTACAGCTGGGGTTAAGGGTAGTGAAGTGATTGCAAATAGTGGCTTTAATCACAAAAATAATAGAGTTTTAGTAAATGAATATTTGATGGCGCCTAATTTTGATAATTGCTATGTTTTAGGAGATTCGGCGATTGTTTCAAATTACGCACCTACTGCACAAATTGCTTGTAAGCAAGGAAAATACCTAGCAAAAAGACTAAATGCAAAGCTTGAAGGAACTGAGTTTAACGAAGCTTTTAAATATAATGATAAAGGTAGCATTTGTTCGGTCGGAAAAGACTATGCAATAGGTGTTATTCTAGGCAAAACTTATAGTGATTTTATGGCAAAAAGTCTTAAAAAATTAACCGAAGTAGAGTGGAGCGAAACGCTAAAATAGGAATTTGAAATTCCTATTTCAAATTCTTAAATCTTAAGATTTCTTTTATAGAGCTAATTACATAATTTATTTCATCGTTATTTATTACATACGGCGGCATAAAATAAATCGTATTGTCAAGCGGTCTTAAAAGTAGCCCAAATTCTAACGCTTTTATATAAATCTCAAGCCCAAATCTAGGATTAGGATGTTCTATGTCAAAGGCAAACACCATTCCTTGATGCCTAATATTTTTTACACTTTTAAACTCAGCAAAACCTTGCCAAAGTGAGTTTATATACTTGCTTTTAATTTTGTTTTGGTTTATAACATTATCTTTACTAAATATATCCAAAGTCGCATTTGCAGCAGCACACGCAAGTGCATTTCCTGTGTAGCTATGAGAATGTAAAAACGCTTTGTATTCGTTATATGGAGCATAAAATTCATTATAAATTTCATCGCTTGTTACAACAACACTAATTGGCAAATACCCACCACTAAGCCCTTTGCTAAGGCATAAAAAATCAGGCACAATTTCGCATTGCTGCAGGGCAAACATAGTCCCGCTTCTTCCAAACCCAACAGCAATTTCATCAAAAATAATATCAATATCATAAGATTTTGCTAACTGACAAGCCTTTTTAACAAACTCAGCTGAATACATATTCATAGAGCCCGCACATTGAATTAAAGGCTCAAGGATAAAGGCGTTTATATTTTTATGCTCTTTTTCAAGCAAGTTTTCAAGCTCAAATAATTCTTTTTCATATTCCATTCCACTTGGTGCAGGGGTATTTAAGCATTCAAGTAAAAGTGGTTTATAAGTCTTTTTATAAAGCTCAACATCACTTACGCTTAGTGCTGCTATCGTTTCTCCGTGGTAAGAATTGCTAAGTGATAAAAATTTGTTTTTTAATTTTCCTTGCAAAAGATTTTTATGAAAACTCATTTTAAGTGCTACTTCAACAGCACTTGAGCCATTATCAGCATAAAAGCATTTATTTAGTTTTGCTGGTAGTAAATCAGTAAGCCTTTTTGATAATCTTATAATGCTTTTATGAGAAAATCCAGCCATTATGATATGCTCTAGGGTGTTTAATTGCTCTATTATTTTAGCATTTATATAATCATTGCTATGCCCAAAAAGATTTACCCACCAAGAGCTAACACAATCAATATATGTTTTATCATTAAAATCATATAAATACACACCTTTTGCCTTTTTTATAGGAATTAGTGGCACAAACTCATGCTCTTTCATTTGCGTGCAAGGGTGCCAAATGTGGGCTAAATCAAGTTTTATTAAATCATTTTGCATTTGTAACTCCTTTATGAAAATCTAATAAAATTATTATAAAGGATGAAAATGCAAGACTTATTAAATGAACTAAAAAAAGAAAATAATTTTAGAACTTTAAAAAGATTTAAAAACGACGGCAAGTATGTTTTATATGATGGCAAAAAGCTTCTTAATTTTGCAAGTAATGATTATCTTGGCTTGGCAAGTAGCGGTGAGCTTGAGCGTGAGTTTTTAAACACTTACAAAAACCAAAGTCTTAGCTCAAGTGCTAGCAGAAGTCTTGGTGGTGGAGGCGATGAATACTTTTTATTTGAAGAATATTTATCATCTTTATATAAAAAAGAAGCGCTTTTGTTTAGTAGTGGGTTTTTGTTAAATTATAGTTGTTTAAGTGCTTTAGCTACTTTAAAAAATACGCTTTTTTTAGCTGATAAAAAAGTTCATGCAAGTATAATTGATGGCATAAAGCATTCTAATTTTAAACGCTTTAAACACAACGATATAAATGATTTAGAAAAATTATTGCAAACGAATTTAAATTATGAAAAAATCATAATAATTTGCGAGAGTTTATATAGTATGGATGCAGATTTTGCACCACTTGACAAGCTTTTAGAGCTTAAGAAAAAATATAAAAATATTATGCTTTATGTTGATGAAGCACATAGCATTGGCTCACTCGGCATTAATGGGCTTGGACTTGGATACTTAAAAGATATTGATTTTTTAGTGCTTACATTTGGCAAAAGTATTGCTAGTATGGGTGCTGCGATGATTTGCTCAAAAGAAGCAAAAGATTTTTTTATAAACAAAGCTAGGGGACTAATCTATTCAACTGCATTGCCTCCTATAAATGTGGCTTATTCGCATTTTGTGTTTTCAAAATTAGCTAATTTTGATAAAAAAAGAGAGCATTTAATAAATCTTAGCTCATATTTAAATGATTTGTTAAAAGATAAAATAAAAGGCGTTAGTTATATAAAAATGATAGTTTTAGGGGATAATGAAAAAGCTAATCTATACTCAGCAAAACTTATGCAAAAAGGCTTTTTTGCCCCAAGCATAAAAACTCCAACCGTAGCTGCTAAGGATACAGGAATAAGACTATCAATAAACGCTAATATGGATTTTAGCGATTTAGATAATTTTGCTAAGGCTTTTTATGAAATTTGAGTTTTTGCATAAAAATAATTCTAGTGATTTGGTGCTGTTTTTTGGTGGTTTTGGCTTTTTACCGAGTGCTTATAATTTAGCTTCTAAAAATGATGTTTTAATGGTTTATGATTATTTGGAATTTGATTTAGGATTTTTAGAAATTTGTAAAGCCTATAAAAACATTAAATTAATCGCTTTTTCAATGGGTGTTATGGTGTCTTGCAAGTGTGATTTAAGCTCGCTTAATATCGTGCAAAAAATAGCGATAAATGGCACTACAAAAGGCATTGATGATGAGTTTGGAATTAGCGAGAAACTTTTTAAAATCACGGCTAAAAGATTTGATAAAGAAAGCTTTTTAAGTCGTTGTGGCGGTATAAATAAGGCGTTTAATCAAAATCCTAAAGATGAGCTTTTAAGCATTTTAGAACTTGCTAAAAAGCCTTGTATTTGGCAAGATTATGATTTAGCATATTCATCAAATATGGATGAAATTTTCCCACAAAACGCACTTTTAAAAAGCTTTAAAAATATTTGTAAAATCAATGCTTCTCATTTTTGTTTTGATGAATTTTTAAGCTGGGATGAAATATGAAAAGCTTTTTAAAAGCAAAAGATACTTATTTAAAAAATGCTATCGTGCAAAATGATATGAGAGAAGTGCTGCTTAGCGAAATAAATGGGCGTTTTTGTAGAGTGCTTGAGCTTGGCTCAAATAGGGGCGAGTTTAGTAAAATGGTGGCTAAAAAGATAGAATTTAGCGAGTTTTATTGCGTAGATATCAATGATTTTAGTCTTGATTATGGCAAGGAATTTATTTTCGTAAAGCAGGATTTAAGAGATTTTGAAAATTCGTTTTTAGCTAAAATGGATTTTGATTTAATCATATCAAATGCGTGTTTTCAGTGGCTTGATTTAGCAAAATTAATAAATGAAATTCCTAAATCAAATTCTAAGCTTGTTTTTAGCACTTTTGGGGTGAATAATCTTTGGCAGATTAAAGAGCATTTTGGTGTGGGGCTTGAGTATTTAAGTATTGATGAAATAGAGCAGATTTTAAAGCCGCATTATCAAAATATAAAGATTTATAAGAAAAATTATGAGCTAATGTTTAATTCTAGCATTGATGTTTTTAGACATTTAAAACTTAGCGGTGTAAATGCCTTTAGTGGGGTATTTTTAGGCAAAAATGATTTAAAAATCTTTAATGATAAATATCATAACACTCTAAACTACCACGCCATTTTCGTTAGTGCTAGCAACTCTTAGCTATCTCGTAGCCGTTTTGCAAGATTAATTCTACATCTTTATGCTTTTCTTCGCCTTTCGTGGTTAGATAATCTCCTAGCACGATAGCATTTATCCCTGCTTCAAACATAGCTTTAAAATCATCTTTAAATACCATTTCTCTACCACCTGCAGCCATTAGCCTTGTATTTGGCATTTTAACTCCAGCTAGTTTTATGATATTTATCGCTTCATCTTTTGTAATTTGTGGGGCATTGATTTTTAAAGCGTCATTTTTTATATAAAAATTTATCGTGCTTGTGTGTGGATTTAGCGTAGCTAGTGCGTCAAGTAGTTCAATTCTTTGTTCATTACTTTCACCAAGACCAAAAATCCCACCACAACAAATGCCAAGCCCAGCACTTATAGCGTTTTGATTAGTCTCATATCTTTCTTCATAAGTGTGAGTTGTGCAGATATTTTTAAAATTGCTTTTAGCAGTTTCTAGGTTGTGATTATAGCTATCAATTCCATGCTCTTTTAAAAATACCAAATCCTTATAACTAGCCCTTCCATTACAGCCGATTAAATGCAAATGCAAGCCGCTTTCTTTGATAGCACTAGCTGCACGGGCAATAAAATCAAGCTTTTTGCTATCAAGCCCACGCCCAGAAGTAACAAGACAAAATCCCAAAGCACCAGCCTCACTAGCGATTTTTGCTTCATTTAAAATGGTTTGAATGTTTTTATAATCATAACTTTGAATGCCTGTATTATAGTGCTTACTTTGAGTGCAGTACGCACAATCTTCATTACAATTTCCACTTTTTACATTGCAAATTGAACATAAAAATATCTCTTTCATTTAATTTCCTTTTATTAAAATACAAATTATTTTATTTAAAAAAGGATAAAAAATGTATATAAGCGGCATTCATACAGATACAGGCAAAACCCATCTATGTGTTGCTTTATGCAAGGCTTTTAAGTATTCATATTTTAAGTTAGTTCAAGCAGGTAGCAATAAAGATAGCGATATTTTAAGGCGTTTTGTAAAAGATGTAAAAATACACAATGATGGGATATTTTTACACACCCCAGCATCTCCACACATAGCAAAAAAGCTTGATAATATTGAATATTCTATGAATGATTTAGTTTTGCCAGATGATAATAAAATGATAGTTGAGCTTGCGGGTGGACTTTTTTGTCCTATTGATGATAATTTTACTATGATTGATTTTATGAAGAAAAATAAGCGAAAAGTAATCTTAGCTGCTAGGAATTATCTAGGTATGATAAATCATACAATTTTGAGCATAAAAGCATTGCAAGATAATAGTTTAGAAATTGTTTGCGTTGTAATGATAGGTGAGATTGATACTAGACTTGATGATTTTATTATTAAATACACAGGGGTAAAAATCGCACATTTAGAATACTTTGATGAAACAAATATAGATGAAAAGGTAGAAAAGTTTAAAAAAGAAATAGAAAAATTTTTATAATTCCTATTTCAAATTCTTTTGATTTGGTGTAGTTTTTACACATAAAATAGATAATTTTTATCTTAATTACTATTTGTAACATTTATTTAAAAATTCAAGGCTAAGATTTTTAAATCTTAACTAAAGGACAAACTTGCAAGAACTGTTATTTGATTTATGGAAAGATGAATTAGGAAATCTTGATTTAACTTACGAGCAAAATATTTTTAATCCCGAATTAGCAGCGTTAATTTTAAGTGCGAACGAGCAAAATTACAAAGAATTATTAAGCCTAAAAACATATACAAATTATATAAATACTAATAATTTTTTTGAGTTAAAAATGCTTCAAATTGCAGTGCTTAATTCTATTAAAAACAATCTTTTAAACCCAATTGAAATTAGCTTTTATCTTGAAAAATTAAAGCCTTTAAAAATAAATTTAGAAGTTTTAGAATACTTAAAAAACGCAAAAAGTCAAAATCAAAAAGAGCTAAATAATACTTACAAAAACGAGCAAACTAAGCTTGAAAGCGTTTATAATGATTTAGTAAATCTTTTAAGCCCTGAGCTAAAAACAAAGCTAGATGAGTTTTATAATCAACTAATAAACAAAACATTTAAAATCGCTTTTAGTGGGATATTTAACGCTGGTAAAAGTAGCCTTATAAATGCTTTACTGGAGCGTGATTTTTTGGGCGTTTCAAATGCACCTGAAACTGCAAATCTAAGCATAATTTCTTATGGAAATGAAAATATAAAAGTAAATTTTTATAACGAAAGCGAGTTTAACGCCCTAAAAACTCAAGCAAGTTTAAATGAAGAGTTAAATAAAATCTTTAGTGTGGATTTTAAAGCCTATGAAAGCATTGAAACGAGTTTTAATGAGCTTTATAACTACACGAGTGCGAATTCAAAAATGAGTATTTTTGTAAAAGATATTAATATTTATCTTGATAACGAATATCTTAAAAATAAAATAGAAATCATAGACACCCCTGGTCTTGATGATGTAATAATTAGCCGTGAGCAACAAAGTAAGGAGTTTTTAAAGAATGCAAACTGTGTGCTATATCTTATGACTTGCACGCAAGCACTTAGCATTAAAGATTTGGAGTTTTTGCTAAGCTTTACTAAAAATAATCCTAATTCAAAGCTTGTTCTAGTGCTTACAAAAAGCGATTTAATAAGCCTAGATGAGCAAATAAAATTAAAAGAATATGTAAAAAATCGCTTTAATAATGAGCTTAAAAACCTTGATATAAATACAAATTATGAATTATTTTGTATAAGTGCAAATAAATTTAAAAACGATAATACAAAAGGTGAAATAAACGCCTTAAAAGCTTATCTAAACGATGTTTGTTTTAATTCTACAAATACAAAAGATTTTATAAATAGCATTAGCGAAAAGTTTAAAAATATAATAGATTTAGAGCTACTTAGCCTAGAAAATCAAAACAATCTTTTAAAGCTTGATAAAAACGAATATACAAAAAATTTAGAGAATTTAAAATCGGAAATTGAGCGTAAAAAATCTATAAAAATAGAGCTTGAAAATTACTTGAACGAGTATTTAAAATATGAATTCACATTCCAAAAACACGAGCTTGAACTCTTAGCAAAAAATCAAGCTGCAAGGCTTTATGATGAGTTTAATTACGATAAAGCATATTCACAAGAAAAGGCTAAAAGCGTGATTTTACAAGGATTTAAGGATTTATTGAATGCTAGTTTTTCAAGTTTAGCTAATAAATTTTTAAACGATTTTAAAGAGATTAAAACAAGGCTAAATATTAATAAAACTTGTGAAATCAGCTTTAATAAAGATGAGTTATCAGAGATATTTAGCGAGTTTGAAAGAATTATAAGTGGCTTAGAAATTTCTAAAATTGAGAACAAAATTTATGAGCAATTAATTGCGATTTATCTTAATATAAACTTAAATATTTTTAATTTTAATGAGAGAAAAAGCAAGGCAAATGAGTTTTTAAAAGATGAGTTTTTAAGGATTTATCATATTGAAGAGGCACAAATTAGCGATTTTAGTGGAGATTTGAGTTTAGAAAATAATTTAAGAAAAATTGAAATTTTAAATAAATTAAAAGAGAGTTTAAAATGATAAAAAGTGTTTTGAATGAATATAATGAAAAATTTAATAAAAGTTATGAAAAAGGCTTTTTAGGAGATTTAAAAGCTTTAAAATTAGTCTTAGAAAATCCAAATTTAATGCTAAGTGAAACACTAATTAATAAACTCTCAAATCTCATAAAACACTATCAATTGCCACTTCAAGTAGGAGTTATCGGGCAGTTTAGCTCTGGTAAAAGTAGCTTATTAAACTTGCTTTTTAAAAGTGATTTGCTAGCTACTGGTGCAAGACCTGTAAGCGTGGTGGCGACTTATATTAATTATGGTTTAAATGAGTTAGTTTTAACGGAATTTGAAGACGGGATTAAGCCATTTATCGGTGGGGCGTTAAACGATCAAAATGAAGAACTAAACGGACTTAAAAGCATTAGTATTTTTACAAATAACGAGATTTTAAAAGATATTACGCTAATTGACACCCCAGGGCTAAATGCAAATACTACCGATGAAGAATTTTCTAAAAATTTAATGAGTTCCTTTGACGCTATCGTTTGGCTAAGTTTGGCTGAAAGTGCTGGAAAAGCTAGTGAAGAAAAGGCTATAAAAGAACTAAATCCAAATATTAAAAAGCTTTGTTTAATCAATCAAAAAGATAAACTTAGTGATGCCGAGCAAAATCGCTTAAAAGCTTATTTAGATGATGTTTTTGCTAAATATTTTGATAAAATTGAGCTAATTTCTTGTAAGGAAGCAAAAGACAATAACCCTAATTCAAATATTTTTGCTTTTTATGATTTTTTAAAAGAACTTGATAAAGAAAATATCAAAAAAACTTATATAAAAAATAGCCTAAATGCTCTAAACAACGAGCTTTTAAGCGTGATAAATGAAAACCTAAAAAGCCTTGATGAATTAGCTTTGAAAATTAAAAATTATATCAAAACCTTAAATGAAAATAAATTTAATTATGATGAATTAAATGATGAATTTTTAAATGCTTTAAAAAGTATCGCAAGAACCATTGCTAATGAATTTATGGCTAATTTTAAGGTAAAAAATGCTTATTTTTATACGCCAAATAAAAGTTTGCTTCACAAAAATTGTTTTATAAAAAACGAGTATTCTTATAAAACGCTAAGTCCTGATGATACATTTTTAAGCATTTTTTACAATAAAGATGTGGTAAATAAGCAGTTTTTAAAGATTAGAAAAGATATAAATGAATTATTTGCAAGGCTTTTTATTAATTATGAAGAGCTTTTAAATGAGTTTAAAAATACTTTAAATATCGCTAAAACAAAGGAGCTTAATAAAAATTATAATGAATTAGCGAGTGCCTCTTTATACGCAATTAGCGATGATTTTTATAAAGCGATTGATGAATTAATTATAAGCGATTATCAAAAAGCCTTAAATAATTATGAGTTAAAATTAAATAAATTAATAGAAAAAATCAATATAAAAGCTTTAAATAATTACGAAAATGCAGCAAAACTTAGCCTTTCATTTTTTTATGAGAAAATTAATGCAAGTAGAGAATTTTATGAGCTTGATAATATTCAGTTTAAGCTGTATTTGCCTAGTGAAAATGAGATTTATCAAAGGCTATTAACGGACTGCACGTTTTTTGAATTTGAAGAAATTTTGATAAATAAAAAGCAATTAATTAAGCTTAAAAACGAATATTTAGCCGAGCTTGAAAGTATTTTAAATATACAATTAATTAGCTTAGGAAATAAAGCAAATAAGCTTAATAATATAAAAGATTTAATTAATAAAGCATTTTGGAATTTGAAATAGGAATTAAGATTTTTTAATATTTGCCGATATTAAGCAAATGGGGGTTAAAAATGCAAATTAATTCAAATCTTAATATTGGTTTTACGAATAATATAAAAGTAAATAATGAAGTTACAAAAGAAATAAAACAAGATAGTTTAAAAGAGCAAATCGCAAATATTTTAAAAGATGCCGCGCAAGATGAGTGGGGTACTTATGAGCCAAATGCCGTGCTTAGCAAAATAGGAGCTTATGAAAAAGGTAGCGAAATTTTTAATGCTTTAGAAAGTCATCTTTATAAAGGAATTTTATTTTACGGCTCAAATCCTTATGAAGAATTGCCAAGCAATGAAGAAATATTTAAATATCAAAAAGGCGATGACGCAAGGCTTAGCGAGTTTAAGTTAAAGGCTCAAGTAGCATTTGGTATTAAAACAGATAGTATTTATCAAAAGGCATATCAAGGTAATGCAAGTGCTGATGAGGTAAAGGATTTAGTTCAATTCTTAAAAGATAATAGTATTGAAGGGCTAAATTTAAGTGGAAGATTTTTTAAAATCCCTAAAGAATATTCTGATGAGATTATGGAGCTTTTTGCTGATGAGAGTTTAAGCGTAGATGATTTTAAGCAAAAATATTTAGAGATTAAAGAAAAAATAGAAAGCAAAAAAACCAATATAGATGAAATAAACGAAGAAGAGCAAAAAATATTTAAGCCCATAGAAGCTAAAAGTGATAATGTGCGTGAGAGTATGGAAGAGATTTTAAGTAAGATTGACCCACGCAAGATAAAAGATGAAAGAGATTTATTGGCTTTATTTTTAGCTTATAAAGACGGCGAAAATATTTACGATAAAAGGGTTTAAATTCCTAATTCAAATTCTACTGAAAATATAAATTCTTTATATAAAATTAATTATCTTTTAAAATTTATTTAAAATATTTTTTATATATTATTTCATTGTTTTTAAATACTTATATTTTGCTTTAGAATAACAAATATAATTAAAGTTATAAAATATTGAAAACAATGATAATTGGTGAAGAATAAGTGGAATGGTTTTTAATGTTTGTTCTCGTGTAAATATTATTATAAACGCTTAATTTTTATTTTTAGATTTTTATGTTTGTATTTACTTATTTATTGATGCTTATTCATTTTTATGATTGTTTAAAGTGATTTTTTTGTAAAAATCCCAAGTGTTCCCACCAAAATGTTCCCAAAATTATATGGATTTTATATAAATAAAGATAAAAGAATATAAAAGACTAAAGTTTTTAAAAAGGCTTAAATTTCGTATTCAAGGGGTTTAAACTGGTTTTTTATAAAAAGATATATTAGAAAAATAAGCGAATGGTGTCCCCAACAGGAGTTGAACCTGTGGCCTTAGAATTAGGAATTCTACGCTCTATCCAGCTGAGCTATGAGGACCTTTTTTGGAGTTTTATATTTGAAAGTGCTAGGGTTTTTCACCCTAGCTTGATATTACATATTTCTTTTTTTGATAATTTCTTCAGAAACGTTTCTTGGAACTTCACTATAATGGTCAAATTCCATTGAGTATGTAGCACGACCTTGAGTTTGGCTTCTTAAATCAGTTGAATATCCAAACATTTCAGCTAGTGGGCAGAATGCTGCAATAATTTTATTTCCACCACGCTCATCCATACTATTTACTTGGCCACGGCGTTTATTTAAATCACCGATAACATCACCCATGTAATCTTCTGGAGTTTCAACTTCAACTTTCATAATAGGCTCAAGAATTACTGCACCAGCTTTTCTAGCACCTTCTTTAAAGCCCATTGAAGCAGCTAATTTAAACGCCATCTCACTTGAGTCAACTTCGTGATAGCTACCATCAAATAATGTAACTTTTACATCTTCTACTGGATATCCTGCTAAAACACCATTTTGTAGTGCTTCTTGAATACCCTTATCAACTGCAGGAATATATTCTTTTGGAACAACCCCACCTTTGATATCATTAACAAATTCATATCCTTTACCTGGCTCTAGTGGCTCTAGGCGTAAGAATACGTGACCATACTGACCACGACCACCTGATTGTTTTGCATATTTGTATTCTTGCTCAACTGTTTGGCGGATTGTTTCACGATAAGCAACTTGTGGCTTACCTACTTCAGCATCAACTTTAAATTCACGTAGCATTCTATCTACAATAATTTCTAGGTGTAATTCACCCATACCTGAAATAATTGTTTGTCCGCTTTCTTCATCAGTTGATACTCTAAAGCTTGGATCTTCTTGAGCAAGCTTGTTAAGTGCGATACCCATTTTTTCTTGGTCAGCTTTAGTTTTTGGCTCAACTGCAACACTAATAACAGGATCAGGGAAATCCATTTTTTCTAGAATTACCTTATCTTTTTCACTTGATAGAGTATCACCTGTTAATGTGTCTTTAAGACCTACGATAGCACCGATTTCACCAGCATAAAGTTCTTTAATTTCTTCACGCTTATTTGAGTGCATTTTTAATAAACGGCCAATTCTTTCTTTTTTATCTTTTGTTGCGTTATACGCATAGCTTCCGCTTTCAAGTTTACCACGATAAACACGAACGAAAGTAAGTTGTCCAACGAATGGGTCAGTCATAATTTTGAATGCAAGTCCAGCAAATTCGCCATCATCTGTTGATCTAACACTTGTTTCAGTGCCATCTTCATATTGACCACGAATATCTGCAACTTCATCAGGAGCTGGTAAGTATTTTACAACTGCATCAAGTAATGGTTGAACACCTTTGTTTTTAAATGCAGTTCCGCAGCACATAGGTATAATTGATAAATCAAGACAACCTTTTTTAATACCTGCGTGTAATTCTTCTATACTTAATTCTTCTCCACTTAAGTATTTATCCATTAGCTCTTCACTAGTTTCTGCTACTGCTTCAACTAATTTTGTCCTATATTCTTCTGCCTGCTCTTTTACTTCAGCAGGAATTTCAATTTCTTTATAATCTGTTGGTTTTTTATCATCATCCCAAACATAAGCAACCATTTTTACTAAATCAACTACACCACGGAAAGTATCTTCAGCACCGATTGGAATTTGAATTGGAACTGGATTAGCTTTTAAGCGGTTTTTAATTTGTGATTCAACATTGAAAAAGTTTGCTCCAACCCTATCCATTTTATTAACGAATACAATTCTTGGAACATGATATTTATTTGCTTGTCTCCAAACAGTTTCACTTTGTGGTTGAACACCACCAACTGAGCAAAACACTGATACAGCACCATCAAGAACACGCATTGAACGCTCAACTTCAATAGTGAAGTCAACGTGGCCTGGGGTGTCAATTAGGTTAATTTGATGATCTTTCCAAAAGCAAGTTGTAGCAGCAGAAGTAATTGTAATACCTCTTTCTTTCTCTTGATCCATCCAGTCCATTGTTGCTGTTCCTTCATGGGTTTCACCAATTTTGTGGCTCATACCTGTGAAGAATAGAATTCTTTCAGATGTTGTAGTTTTACCAGCATCAATATGCGCAGCAATACCGATATTTCTAACACGTGATAAAGGAGTTTGTCTTGACATATTAACTCCTTCTTACCATCTATAATGTGCAAACGCTTTGTTAGCTTCTGCCATTTTATAAGTATCTTCTTTCTTCTTGAATGCTGCACCTTTGCTATTTGCTGCATCCATTAACTCACCTGCTAGTTTTTCAATCATAGTTCTTTCACTTCTTTTTCTAGCATTTAGGATAATCCAGCGAATTGCTAGAGCTTGTTGACGAACTGGGCGAACTTCAACTGGAACTTGATAAGTTGCACCACCAACACGGCGAGCTTTAATTTCTAATACAGGCTTAACATTTTCAATAGCATCATTGAATACATCAATACCTTTAACTTCGCTATTTTTTGACGATATTAAATCAATCGCACCATATAAAATTTCAGTAGCAATAGATTTTTTACCATCATACATTAATGAATTAATAAATTTTGTAATTACTTTACTACCATAAATAGGATCAGCTAGAACTTCTCTAACTTGTGCTCTTCTTCTTCTCATTTTTTCCTCTTCAACTTAAAATTTTTAATTTACTCAAATTACGCCGCATATCTAAGCTGCGAATCTGCGAAACTCTTTATTATTTTTTGCCTTTTGTAGGAGCTGCTGCTTGACCTGGCTTTGGTCTTTTTGTTCCGTATTTTGATCTTGAAACTGTTCTTTTTGCAACACCTGCAGTATCTAATGCACCACGAACAATGTGATACTTAACACCTGGTAAGTCCTTAACCCTTCCACCACGCACTAAAACAATGCTGTGCTCTTGTAGGTTGTGGCCTTCACCACCGATATAACTAATAACTTCAAATCCTGTTGTTAATCTAACTTTTGCAACTTTTCTTAACGCTGAGTTAGGTTTTTTAGGAGTTGTAGTATAAACTCTTGTACATACGCCACGTCTTTGTGGGCAATCCTTTAACGCTGGTGATTTAGACTTTACAATCACTTTTTTGCGTTCTTTTCTAACCAATTGATTTATGGTAGGCACGTTTCATCCTTTCAAAAAATTTATTAAAAAGCGTGAATTATATAATATTTTTTCTTAAAAAAGTTTTAATACTTTAATACTTAATTAAAAGCAAGAAATAATTAAGTTTTTTTGATTATCATTTATGAATTATTTTCGTAAATCCAAAACAATTTTTTGAAAGGAACAAAATGTCTAGTTCGGGTATAGAAATTCAATATTTTGGTATTTTGGCAATGCTAGTTATTGCTACTGGTTTATTTTTTGGACTAGTTTTTTTGGCTAAAACAATAGGCAATTCTTTAGCTAGAAAAAATAGAAAAAAATTAGGCTTAGGACCTTATGAATGCGGTCCATTACCACAAAAACAAGCTGTTAAAATCAACTCACAATTTTTTATTTTCGCACTAATTTTTATTTTATTTGATATAGAAGTTGTGTTTATGTATCCTTGGGCTTTAATGTATAAAAAATTAGGCTTATTTGCATTGATTGAAATGGTTTGCTTTTTTGTTTTACTTTTAATTGGATTTATTTATGCTTATAAGAAAGGAGCTTTAAAATGGCAGAGCATCAACTAAATACAAATGGTATGCCAATAGCTTTAACTTCTGTTGATAAGTTAGTTGGTTGGGGACAAAGTAACTCTTTATGGGCTTTTTCTTATGGTCTTGCATGTTGTGCTATTGAAATGATGGCAGGCGGTGGTTCTAGATATGATTTTGATAGATTTGGAACTATTTTTAGAGCAAGTCCAAGACATAGTGATGTAATGTTAGTAGCTGGAACTCTTAGTAAAAAACATGCTGAATTTACAAGAAGATTATATGATATGATGCCTGATCCAAAATGGGTTATATCAGTGGGTAGCTGTGCGAATACTGGCGGTATGTTTAATACTTATTCAACCGTGCAAGGTGTAGATAGAATTGTTCCTGTTGATATTTATGTGCCTGGTTGTGCGCCTAGACCTGAGTCTTTTCAATTTGCTTTAATGATACTTCAAAAAAAGATAAGAAAAGAAAAAATATGTAAAAAAATAGCAGCAAAAAGGTTGGTATGATGAGAGAGTATAAAGATAGGATAAATGCACAAAAACAAGATTATTATAAAGATAGATTTTATCATGCACCACAGACAAATAAAGTATCAATAATAGGTAGTGAATTTGAATATTTATACAATGAATTTCAAAACATAATTCCTATTTCAAATTCTTTCGTAGAATTAGATATTGCAGTGTTTTTTATAAATAAAGAAGATAATTTAAAGGCTTTAAGATTAGCTAAAGATTTAGGATTTACATCTTTTACCGAACTAATTTGCTCTGATTTTCTAGCAAAAGATAATTCATACGAAGTTCAATATTTATTATTAAATATGACTAAAAAACAAAGAATTAGAATAGTTACAACCTGTAAAGCAAACGAAACTATTGAGAGCGGAGTTTGTGTGTTTAAGGGTTTAAATTGGTCTGAGCGTGAGGCTTATGATATGTTAGGAATTAATTTCATTAATCATCCTAATTTAAAAAGATTATTAATGCCTGATGATTGGTTTGATCATCCGCTTAAAAAATCATATCCATTACAAGGTGATGAATTTGCACAATGGTATGAAATTGATAGAATCTTCGGTAAAGATTATCGTGAGGTTGTTGGCCCTGAGAATCGTGATGCAGGTAGAGTAGATTGTGATGATACTAATAATTTCTCAAGAATTTATCATGAAGTTCCAAAAGGAGCTGAGCCTATAAGTATTGCTTATAAGCAAGAATATCAAGAAGATGAAGGCGTTATGTTTGTTAAGAAAATTAAACGCGCAGATTCAAAATATATAGATGGGAGAAGATAATGCAAATACCATCAAAATTAAAACCATATTATGAAAATATAGCTTTTACAAAAGAAGATGGCAGAATGATTATAAACCTGGGTCCTCAGCACCCAAGCTCGCATGGAAACTTAAGATTAGTTTTAGAGCTTGATGGCGAAAAGGTAGTAAAGTGTGTTCCTATGATAGGTTACATGCATCGTGGTATGGAAAAAATGGCTGAAAATATGATTTATCAAGAATTTATTCCAACTACTGATAGAATGGACTATGTAGCAGCAAGTGCAAATAACTATGCGTATGTAGCTGCTGTTGAAAAGCTTTGTGGTTTAGAAATCCCTAGACGCGCTCAAATTATTAGAATGATGCTATTAGAATTAAATAGAATTGCAAGCCACTTATTATGGCTTGCTACCCACGCGCTTGATATTGGGGCAATGACTGTGTTTTTATATTGCTTTAGAGAGCGTGAATATGTAATGGATTTGGTAGAAAAATATTGTGGAGCAAGACTTACACATTCATCTATGAGAATTGGTGGAGCTATGCTCGATTTACCACAAGGTTTTAATGAAGAGCTTTTAAGATTTTGTGATAAATTTTTAAACGATGTAAAAGACTATGAAACATTGCTTGATGATAATAGAATTTGGCGTTTAAGAACTGAAGAAGTTGGAGTTGTTACAAAAGAACAAGCACTAAACTGGGGTTGTAGTGGCGTTATGCTTCGTGGTAGTGGTGTTGAATGGGATATTAGAAAAGAAGAGCCATACTTGTTATATAATGAAGTTCAATTCGGAGTTCCAGTAGCAAAACAAGGTGATACTTACGCAAGATATAAATGCTATATGCAAGAATTTCGTGAAAGCGTAAAAATACTTAGACAATTAGTTCCTATGTATAGAGAGAGTTCTCCTGAATTAATTTGTAATAATAAAGAATTTGTAAGTGCTAGTAAAGAGCAAATTATGACACAAAATTATTCTTTAATGCAGCATTTCGTATTGGTTACTCAAGGTCTTCGCCCACCTGTTGGAGATGTTTATGTTCCAACTGAAAGTCCTAAAGGTGAGCTTGGATACTTTATAAAAAGTGATGGTTCAACTAGACCATATCGCCTTAAGGCTAGAACTCCTAGTTTTTGGCATTGTTCTTTTTATGAAGAATTACTTGTTGGAACTTATGTAGCAGATGTTGTTGCTATTATGGGTTCAACTAATATTGTTTTAGGGGAGATTGATAGATGAGAAGAATTGACCTTAGAAAAAGTAAAGATTTATTCGTAGATTTAAAAAATCATATAGATAATGCTAAAGAAAACGAAGTTTTAGTTGTATTGTTTGAAATTGGAGATTTTTCAAATATTGATAAAGCTTACGAGTTTGTAGCTAATAATAATTGCAAAATGATGAATTCACTTAAGTTTAATCAATGTGATTGGACTATAGTTATTAAAAAGGAAGCAAAATGAAAATTTTAAGCTTCTTAAATTATGCAAGCAAAGAAGTCTTAAATAATTTTAAAAACGACGAGATAATTAACATAGGCAGTTTTTTTGATGAGCGTTTAAAGCAAGAGTTTTATAAATGCGAATTAGGAACTGAATGCTATGTTTTAGCTTTACTTTGCACTATGGCAGGTTTAGATGAATTTGATATAGGAGAGCTTAGTGCAGAAAGCTGCTTTGGAGAAGAAGAAGCAGGAGAGATTTTAGAGTTTTTAAAAGATGCTAATTTGATATTATTAGATAGTAATTTGCTCTATCATAAAGATAAAAATATTTATTATTTTGCAAAAAAACTAGCTAAGCATTTTAATATTGAGCTAATGTTTGATTATGAATTAAAGGCTTCTAGTTTAGAAGAATTAGATGATAATAATGGTTTAATTTTATATGAATGCTTAGAAAATGATGAATTTATTGTAAGCCCAGCATTTGCTGCTCTTGCAAGAATTAAAGAATTTGATTTAGTAGATATAAAGACTAAAAACAAGGTATTAAGAAAACAAGTAAAAATTGATAGTAGCTTAAAAGGACTTTTTGCATTAAGTAAAAAAGAAAATAATTACGCTTTTAGTCCTTGCGTAGTTAAAGGAGTAAGCAATGAAAATTAATATCAATGGTAAAGAATGCATAGCAAATGAAGGCGATTATGTACTGCAAGTTGCTCGTGCTAATGATATCTTTATCCCTGCAATTTGCTATTTAAACGATTGTAGCCCAACTTTAGCTTGTAGAATGTGTATGGTTGAAGTTGATGGCAAACGTTCTTATGCATGCAATACTAAAGTAAAAGATGGAATGCAAGTTTTAAGCAATACGCAAGAGTTATGGGATGAGCGTAATGCAATCATGCAAACTTATTGTATAAATCACCCTTTACAATGCGGTGTTTGTGATAAAAGTGGAGAATGTGAATTACAAAATTTCACTCATAAAGCTAAAGTAGATACTCAAAATCACTGGATAAAAGAAATAGATAGACGCCATAAAGATTGGGGTTTATTACAATACGACCCAAGCCTTTGTATAGTATGTGAAAGATGTATTACGGTATGTAAAGATAAAATCGGTGATAATGAATTAAAAACCACTGCTCGTGGTGGTGATGCACCTGATAAAGATTTTAAAGATACTATGGGTAAAGACGCTTATGCAGTATGGACAAAATTTCAAAAATCTTTAATATCTCCACAAAATGACAAAAGCCTTGAATGTCAAGAGTGTGGGGAGTGTGTTAGTGTATGTCCAACTGGAGCTTTAATAAACAAAAACTTTCAATATCGCTCAAACGCATGGGAACTTACTCGCATACCTGCAAGCAATCCACATAGTAGTGATTGTGAGCTTTTATATTATGATATAAAACAAAAAAGCATTAAAGATAATTCTAAAATGATTTATAGGGTTTCAAATGATTTTCATTTCACAACCTTAAATAAAGCAGCTAGATTTGCTTATGATATTACAAGTGATTGTAAGGGTAAAGATACAGCTGAGTTTAATCGCTTGGTTTTATTGTTTAAAGAAAATAAGATTAAAAATGTTAAGTTTAATAGCTATATAACAAACGAAGAAGCATATATTTTAGAATTATTAAGAGCTAAATTTGGCTTTAATTTAGTAAATAATGAAGCTTTATGCTTTCAAGAGTTTTTAAAGACATTTTGTTCTTTTGCAGGTAGTTTTTATAATGCAAGTAGTGAAGATGTAAAAAAATCTGATTTTATTGTTATTGCAGGAAGTTTTTTAAGACACGATAATCCTACTTTATCATATAAAGTAAATAATGCTATTGTTATGAATAAGGGTGCTGGGCTTTATTTTCATCCTATTAAAGACACTAAACTTTCAAAAATTGCTAAAAACTTCGTAAATGTAGCTTGTGATTATGGTAAAGAAGCAAAAGTTCTTGAGTTTATTTTGCAGTATTTTGCAAAAGATTTACCACAAGATTTAGGCTATATAAAAGAAGCCTTTTATGAAGAACAAATTGAAGTAGAAGTTAAATCAAAAGATGCTGAAGGTAATGAAATTAAAGAAAAGCAAACTCAAACAATTAAAAAATCAAGCCTTGCAAAAGAATTAGGCTTTGATGAAGATAAATTAAAAGATTTATTATTAAAGAAATCTAATTTTACTTTAATTGTAGGAAATGATTATTTCTATCATGAAAATGCAAAATATTTAGCGTATTTACTTGCAAATATTCAAAAATCAACAGATTTTAAAGTAATGTTAATACCACCTCGCACTAATACTTTAGGTGTTAGTTTAATATGTAAATTAAGTAAAGCTTGTGATGGATTTACTATGGGTTATAATGAGCGTGGAGACTTTTCATTCTCAAATGATGAACATAATAATTTAGCAAGTTCAAGCTTGATAGAGCAAGAAGGAACTTTTGTAAATTATGACACAAGATTAGTTCCTACAAATGCTGCTTTAAGCTTTAAAGGATATTTTTTAAATGATTTAGCAAATGAATTAGGCTTAAATGCTAAATATACAATTGATTACACAGAGCAATTACCTAAAGATAAAGGATTTTTAAATATAGCTTTTGATGATTTAACGAATTATTATGATAATGCAGGAAATAATCATCGCGGTTATTTAATAAATACTTGCGAATTTGTAAAGAATTTGAATCAGGAATTACAAATCCCACAAAATCAACAATTAGCTTGTGAGTGCAATAAAGATGATGTTGTAATACTTGCAAATCCTGTTGGAAATCTATCAAAATACACAAATAAATCAAGCTTTTTTAATGAATGTGCCTCTCTTTATGCAAGTAAAGATTATTTAGCAAAGCATAATTTAAAAGAAAATTCTATGGTGAAGATTTATGATGATAAAGATGAAATTATCATTAAGGTAGTTCTTGATAAAGATATTGAAAATGGTGCATACTTGCCTACATTTGATGATAAGATAAATCCTTATAAATTCTTTAAAACAAGACGTTATTATGCGTTAAATATAAAGGAAATAAGCCATGAGTGAAACAATGTTTTTTGTAATAATTACACTAATTAAGTGTCTTTTAGTAATTGCAATTTTTGCTTCATTAGCAGGTTTTGCAACTTATTTAGAAAGAAAAGTTTTAGGCTATGTTCATAGAAGACTTGGACCTGATATGGTAGGACCTGCTGGGGTTTTACAAATCGTTCCAGATATGATTAAATTATTTACTAAAGAAGATTTAATCCCTTATATGACAAATAGTAAGGTATTCAAGGTTGCTCCGTTAATTTCTGCAATTTGTGCTTTTATGGCTTTTGCTGCTGTGCCAATTTTTCCTGAATTTACATTATTTGGACATACAATTAAGCCTATAATTGCTGATGTAAATATTGCAGTTTTATATATTGCTGGATGTTCTTCGCTTTGTGCTTATGCTATATTTTTAGGCGGTATGGCAAGCTCAAGTAAATATCCTTTAATTGGTGGTGCTAGAGCTTTAGTAACTATTATTTCTTATGAAGGTGTTAGCGGACTTTGCTTACTTGCTGTTGTACTATTAACAGGTTCTATGAGTTTGGTTGATATTAATGCTTATCAAGAAGGCGGAATTTTATCATGGCTAGTATTTAAGCAGCCTATAGCTTGTATATTATTTACAATAGCTATATTTATGGAAACAAATAGAACTCCTTTATGTCTAGCAGAAAACGACCCTGAATTAGTTGCAGGTTATGGAACTGAATATAGTGGTCTTCGCTGGGGAATGTTTTTTATAGGTGAGTATGCTAGTATGATTTTAGGCTCAATTTTAATTTCATTACTATTCCTTGGCGGATATAATGATTTTTATTTTATACCAGGTGCAATTGCTATGATTTTAAAAATATGCTTTGTATTTTCATGGTATTTTTGGGCTAGGGGAACTTTTCCACATTTAAGAGCTGATCAGATTATGAGAATGAGTTATTTGATTTTATTACCTGTTGCAGGTGCTAATTTAATCATAACTGCATTATTAGCACTATAAGGAGAACTTATGAAAAAGTATTATGTAGTAGATGAAAAAAGAAAACTAATCTTAACTCCTTATGAAAAATTTATAAGAAGTGTAAAAAGATGCTTAAATACTGACTTAATCAGCGGTTTAGCATTTATTATAAACGAAACATTTAAAAGGGGTAACACAGCAACTATTAAATACCCTATGGAAAAAATCAAGCTTGATAATCGCTATCGTGCTGTTCATAGATTGCAAAGATTTATAGAAAGTGAAACCGAGCGTTGTATAGGCTGTGGATTATGTGAAAAAATTTGTATTTCAAATTGTATTAGAATGGAGACAAAATTAGGCGAAGATGGAAGAAAGCTTGTAAGTAATTATTCTATTAACCTTGGCCGTTGTATTTATTGTGGATTTTGTGCTGAGGTTTGCCCTGAGCTTGCTATTGTTCATGGGGTTGAATATGAAAATGCAGCAGAGCAAAGAGCGTATTTCGCTCATAAAAAAGATATATTAACTCCTATTGATGATTTGATTAATCAAGTTGAGTTTGAAGGAAGTGGAAGTTTAAGAGCTGATGCTGATGAGTTTGTTAAACAAACCCCTAATTATTATGATGTAATGAAAGAAAGGGAAGCTTTAATTCCTAATTCAAATTCTAGCGAAGAAAAAACTAATAAAGAGGCAAAAGATGTTTGAGTTATTTGTGTTTTATGTTTTCGCCGCGTTAGTTACGGGATTTTTTGTTATAGCTGTAAGTTCTAAAAATATTTTATATTCTCTTAGTTCTCTTGCTTGTGGAATGGTTTTGCTTAGTGCTCATTATTTTTTATTAGGTGCTGAGTTTTTAGGTGCTGCACAAATTATTGTTTATAGTGGAGCTGTTTTAGGACTTTATAGTTTTGCTATGATGTTTTTTGATTTAAGTAAAGAATTAAAAGAAAATCTAAAACATAAAAAGACTTTTTTTACTTTGAGTATTTTAGCAAGTGCTCTTATGGTTATTATGTCTTTAGGTTTTAAACTTAATTCATCTAAGTCAACCTTATTAGTAAGCGAAGAGCTTGAGAATACTCGTAGCTTAGGAATAATTTTATTTACAAAATATCTTTTAGCATTTGAAATAGTTGCATTGATTTTATTGATGGTAATAGTAGCTGCTATTGTTTTAGTTGCTAAGAAAATAAAGGATGAGCAATGAATTATTTATTATTATCACTTATTTTGTTTTTAGTAGGTTTATTTGGGGTATTAAGAAGACAAAATTTAATAATGTTTTTTATATCAACAGAAATTATGCTAAATGCTGCAAATCTTGCTTTTGTATCAATTTCTAAGCTACATAATGCTTTAGATGGGCAAGTATTTGCGATATTTATAATGGCAATAGCTGCTTGTGAGATTGCGATAGGACTTAGTTTTTGTGTGATTAAATATAGACAAACAAAGAGTCTTGATTTTGGAGATTACAAATGAGTGTTTTATATGTTTTATTTTTACCGCTATTAAGTGCGATTTTTGCAGGGATTTATTCTTTTTCACCTAAAAATAAGGTAATAGGATATTTTTGTTCTTATTTGATGTTGCTTGCTTTTGTTTATTCTTTAATTTCGCTTTATCATTTAATGAATGTAAATTTTTATCTAAATTTAGGTCAGTGGATAGGCTTATTAGGAATTAATTTCGGTCTTTTAATAGATTCTGTTAGCCTTACTATGATGTGTGTTGTTACTTTAGTTGCAACTTGTGTTCATTTTTATAGTATTTATTACATGGAGCATGACGCTGGATTTAACAAGTTTTTTGCATTTTTAGGATTATTCGTATTTTGTATGCTAATTCTTGTTATGAGTGATAACTTCTTATTATTATTCGTAGGCTGGGAAGGCGTTGGCTTATGCTCTTGGTTATTAATCGGATTTTGGTATCAAAACGAAAAATTCTCGCTAGCAGCAAATGAAGCTTTCATTATGAATAGAATTAGCGATTTTGCAATGCTTTTAGGAATATTTTTAATATATTTTAATTTTGGAACTTTAAGCTATAAGGAAGTTTTTGGGATTTTAAATTTTCACGAAACTTTAAATCCAAATGTTTTAACTCTAATAGCAGCTTTATTATTTGTAGGTGCTATGGGTAAATCAGCTCAGTTTCCATTCCACACTTGGCTTGCGAATGCAATGGCAGGTCCAACACCAGTTTCAGCATTAATTCACGCTGCAACAATGGTTACTGCTGGGGTTTATTTAATAATTCGCTCTCATGATTTATTTTCTTTAGTTCCAAGCGTTAGTTATTTTATAGCTTGTTTGGGTGCTTTTGTAGCGCTTTTTGCTGCCTCAATGGCAATTGCTGCAAAAGATTTAAAAAGAATTGTAGCATTCTCTACTCTTTCGCAATTAGGTTATATGTTCGTTGCTTGTGGTCTAGGTGCTTATAAAGTAGCTTTATTTCACTTAGTAACTCACGCATTCTTTAAGGCTTTATTATTCTTAGGTGCAGGAAATATAATGCATGCAATGCACGATGAATTAAACATTTATAAAATGGGAAAATTATATAAGCCTATGAAGATTACTGCGGTTTTAATGATACTTGCAAGTTTAGCTTTAAGTGGGATTTATCCATTTGCAGGATTTTTCTCAAAAGATAAAATCTTAGATTTTGCATTCATAAGCGATCATTACGGCATTTATGCTGTTTTATTATTTACTGCATTTTTAACTGCGTTTTATAGCTTTAGACTAATTATGATGGTATTTTTTGCTCCACAAAATCATAATATCCATCCACATGAAGCAAAACCTATTGCACTATTTGCTATGTTACCACTTGCGATTTTAGCTATTATTTCAGGTTTTTGGGATAGTTCATTTTTTGATTTTATAAGAATACCTATGCAAGAATTACACCATAATTATTTATTAATAGCTGTATCTTTAGTAGTTGCTATTGCTGGTATTGTTTTGGCAATTTTTGTGTATAAAAACGGCTCTAAAGAAACTTGTAATTGCAAATATAAAAAGCTTTTAGAAAATGAATACTATATACCAAAACTTTATGAGATTATTTTTATAAATCCTTATAAGTGTTTATCAAAAGTTTTAACAGGTTTTGAAGAAGGATTGTATGCTTTAATTTTTGAATGTCCAAAGAAGATTATTAATCTTATTTGTTGCGAACACAAAAACAATAGCCTAACTCTTCATATAGTGTTTATAGGTGCTTTTTGTGCGTTTTTACTTTTAACAATGGTGGTGATATATGCTTAGTTTATTGATATTTTTACCTTTGATTTTCGGTGCAAGTGCTTATTTTATAAATGATAAGGCTGTTAAAGTTAGTGGAATTTTATTTTCTTTCATAATTTTATGCCTTAATTATTATGTTATTGTTGAAGATTTGCATATTTTTAATTATACGCTTATTAAGGCTTTTAATTTCGGAATTAATTTAAAAGCAGATGAGATAGCATTTACTTTAGCATTTGTAGCTAATTTAATGTTATTTTTATCTATGTGTTTTTTCTCAAATCAAAAAAGAGATTTTTTAATAAGTGCTATGATTTTAAGTGCTTGTATGAATGGATTGTTTTTAGCAAATGATGCTTTATTGTTTTATGTATTTTGGGAAGCATCATTATTACCACTTTTATATTTAATGGTTAAAAATAATGAAGCAAAACTAGCAAGATCGTTTTTCGTATTTGCGTTTTTAGGTTCTATTTTTATGCTTGTAGCTATGATTTATTTAGCTTATAATGCAAGAGTGAATAATGCTATTTTAAACTTTGATATGAGTTATTTTTCTACAAGTAATTTAAGTGCTAAAGAAAACACTTTATTATTCTTAAGCTTTTTCTTAGCTTTTGCTATAAAAGCTCCTATTTTTCCTTTCCATAGTTGGGCGATTAAGACTTATTCAAAAGCTCCTAATTTTGTTTCAGTAATGCTTGCAAGTTTTAAAATGGCTCCGTTTGGAATGATTAAATTTTGTGTTCCTTTATTTGCTGCTAGTATTAGTGAGCTTAGTGGAATAATTTATTCTTTATGTATAATTTCAGCAATTTATGCAGCTATTTTAGCAAGCAATGCAAAAAACTTTAAAGAATTAAGCGCAATGAGTTCAATCTCACACTTAGGAATAATTTGTTTAGGTATTTTTGTAATGCATCCTATTGCCTTAGCAGGTTCTGTTTTATATATGGTAGCTCATGCTATTGTAAGTGGGGCAATGTTTTTCTATGCTGAGATTATAAAAGATAATTATAAAACTTATAATTTAGATGAATTAAAAGGTCTTGCTAAAGCTATGCCTTATATGACTTTTATATTTGGAGTATTGTTATTTTCTTCAATATCACTACCTTTAACTATTAGTTTTGCGGGTGAGTTTTTAGTTCTTTATGGTGTTTTTGCAGCAAGCAAGATTGCTGGTGTATTTGCTACTTTAGTAGTTATTTTAGGTGCTATTTATATGTTAAATATGTTTAGAAAGAGCTTTTTAAGCACAAGTAATTCTAATGTTAGTATAAACACTTGCGTTTTTCAAGTATTGATTTTAACATTTATAGCAATAATAATAATTGTATTTGGAGTAAATCCTAATATGATTTTAGATTATGTTAAATTTGCTATATAAGGAGTTTGTATGCAACTAGATTTAAATGTATCACTGATTTTATCAGAGCTTATATTAATAGTTATTGCGTGTTTTATACTAGTAGCTAGTTTATTTTATAAATTTGATTTAAGAGCCTTAAAAGGACTTAGTATTTTAGCTCTTATCTTAGCTCTTGTTTGTAAAATAAGCACTGATTCTTATATGCAAAGTTTTTTTGGATTGTTTATATATGATGATTTAGCAAAATATTCAAGTATTTTGATTTATTTATCGGCTATTTATTTCTTACTTGCAAACAAAAGAGCAGATGAAGGCGAGTTTTTTGCATTATTTTTAATGATGATTTCATGCCTTAGTTTTATGGTTAGCACAAATAATTTAATCGTAGCGTTTATAACTCTTGAAGGTTCATCTTTAGCTCTTTATAGCTTAATAGCATTTAAGAAAAAAGCAATAGATGGAGCTTTAAAATATTTTAATTACGGAATGCTAGGCTCAGCATTTTTTGCTATGGGTTCTGCTATGTATTACTTTGATAGTGCAAGTTTAGAATTAAAAACATTACAAGTTGTTAGCACAGCAGGTGTTTTATCATTCGTAATGGTAGGTCTTACAATTTTATTTAAATTATCAATCGCTCCACTTCATATGTGGCTTAAAGATGTTTATGTAAAGGCTGATTCAAGTTTAGCTGGATTTATTTCAATTGTTCCAAAAATTGCAATGATGGTATTTGCATTTAGATTTATTAGTTCTTTTGATAATTTCTTTAATGTAAGTGAAATTGTTTTAATCATTGCTTGTATTTCTATGCTATTTGCTAGTGTTATGTCGCTAAAGCAAGATAATGCTAAATTAATGCTTGTATATAGTTCTGTTTCGCATTCATCTTTTGCTTATTCAACTTTAGCTTTTGTTGATTTATCAGCTAGTATGTTTTTATATTATTTCTTAACTTTTGCTTTTGTAAATATTGCTTTATTTATGTTTTTAGGAGCATTTAAAGATAGTTCTTATGATAATTTACAAGGCGTATTTAAAAAATATCCATTACTTGGAATTTGTATTGTGATTTTACTGCTTAACTTAGCAGCGCTTCCGCCATTTGGAGTATTCTTTGCTAAAGTAGGAGTTATTAATATCGCACTTCATGTAAATATTTATGCAGCTATTTGTATGGCTGTTAGTTCAATTATTATGCTATTTGCTTATTTAAGATTTATAAAAGCTATTTTTGCTGATAAAGAAATAGGATTTTTATATTTTAATAACGCACAAAAAATAGCATTTGTGTTAGCAGTTATTGCTTCATTTGTAGCAAGCTTAGGTTTAGATTATATTAGCTGATGAAAAAATTATTACTTCTTTGCTCTTTTGTTTATTTGTATTCTTTTGAATTATTTATAAACACAGGCAAAGAAGCTAATAAAGATATTTCAGTTCTACATATTAAGAATAATACCGATATAACATGCGATGATTTGCATGATGAGAATTTAAAACAATATATTAAGTGTAGCGTTAAGGGTAAATCAAGATTATTAGCTAATCAAGATTTATCGTTATTTAAATTAGAATTTCAAAATAAAAAAGATAAGTTAGATATATATATTTATCCAAAAACTAATGTATCTATAATAAATAGCGAGCAAAAGCTTTATGAGAATAATATAGTTTTTTCAAGCAATAAAAATAAATCAAAAAATTATACCTTTGTGTTTTATCAATATCCGCAAGGTCATTTAAGTCCTAATGGTTTAGATTTTGATGTAATTTTTCCTGATTTAAAAACTCCTTTTATAGAAGGTTTAGATTTAGATCAAAATCCAGTAAATATCAGTGATAATAGCGACATAAATGCGTATTTAAATATTAAAAAATATTATGATAATAAACAATATAAAGAATTGCTTGATTTATGTAATACAGCCTTAGAAAAATATAAAAATAGTGTTTTTATAAGTGAGTTTTATTTGTATAGAATTAGGGCTATGTTTAATTTGTTAAATGTGAATACAAGCCTTAGTGAAGAAATAATTACAAGTGCTAAAAACTATATAAGAATATTTCCTAGCGATGAAAATTATGCAGAAATTTTGCAAATGATGATAAAAACTTATTTAAAACTTGAGCAAAGAAGTGATGCAGAATATTTCATTGATATATTAAATAACGAACATCCTAACTCTTATTATACAAAATTAGCAAGTTTAAATTACGCAGACTTTTTACTATCTCACGGCAAAAGAGATGCTGCTACTATAATTTATAATAATATATTATTTAGCTCAGATGATGCAGTTCTTGCAAGTAAGGCAGCTATTTCATTAGCAAAAATTAATATAAATCACAATAAAGCAAAGGAAGCAAAAGAATTTGTATTAAAGGTATTTAATGCAAATGAGCAGTTTTTATTAGAAGATAAGGAAAAAACCTTAGCATTGGCCGATGATTTTTATAAAGAAAAAATGTATGACATAAGTGCTCCGATATATGAATTTTTATTTAAAAACTCAAGCAAGTTAGATAATTATTATGAAAGAATTTTAAAAAATCTTGCAGTATCTTTAGCAAAAAATAATGATTATAAAAAAGCTGATGAGTATTTAAATGAATATAAAAAATTATTCCCTAATGGCGAATATATGAATGTAATTGATGAAACTATTGATAGTTTATATTTTGAAAAAGAAGAAAAAGACAGCTTTAAATTACATGAATATTATAATTTTTTAATGGCTAAATATGATAATAATATTTCAAAAAGAGCTTTATATGAAGAAGTAAAATTATTATTTAAAGAGCAAGATTATGAAAAAATTCTTAAATTAGAAGATAAAATTAAAGATAGTGAGAATGAAGAGCTAATAAATCTATATAAAGAAAGTTTAATAAAACTTTTAAATATTGCTCTAAATAACGATGATTGTGATGATGTTTTAAATTATATTAAAAATTATCATTTTGTAAGTGATGAGTTTATTATAAACAAGAAAAAATATTTAGAATGTTTAGATCGCAAGAAAGAAAAAGATTTAGCATTAGATTTTGCATTAAAATTTGAAAATGAAGATTTAGTATTTTATAGAATACAACAAGCTAAGATTTTATATATTAAGCAAAATTACAAAGAAGTAGAAAAAACAATCCATTCTATTTTAAATAAAAGATTTAAAATCAAAAATCATGAGTATTTTGATGCTTATTATTATTTATCTTTAGCACTTTTAAAACAAAATAAATACAACGATGCTATTTTTGCTTTAAAGCAACTAGAAAAATACGGCAAAGGTTTAAGATTAGTTGAGGTGTATGATGAGTTTTTAGAATACTTTAAGCGTCATAATTTGGATATTTCAACTATTAATTATGGAATGAAAGCTATTGATATACAAAATTATTTAGGAGTTAATTTATATAGTCCTAAGATTGAGTTTATTACTATTGATGCTTTAATTAATAAAAATCGCTTAAAAGAAGCAAAAGAAATCTTAGTTGATTTATATAAATTAAAGCTTAGTGATGATGAATTTAGCTATGCAAAATATCAAGAAGCAAGAATTTTAATAGAACAAAAAGAATTTATGAAAGCAAAAGAAGCTTTAAAAGAATGTAGAAGCGGTGAATGGAAAAATTTATGTGATGAAAAATTACAAGTTTTGGAATAATTTAAGCTAAAACTAATTTTTAAAATATATAATATGCGTTTTACTTATCAAGGACAGATGGGTGAGTGGCTGAAACCACACCCCTGCTAAGGGTGCAGCTCTTAATCGGGGCTCGAGGGTTCAAATCCCTCTCTGTCCGCCACTTTTTCAAACAACTTATTTTATGCGCTCGTAGCTCAGCTGGATAGAGCATTTGATTGCGGTTCAAAAGGTCAGGGATTCGAATTCCTTCGGGCGCACCACTTTTAATCTTTGTTTATTTTATAATTTTATAATATTCATTTAATTTTTGTTTAAAAAGGAGATAAGATGAAGAAACTTTTAGGTTCTTTATTTGTTGTTGGTGCTATTAGCACTTCTTTATTTGCTGGTGCAAATACTCAAACAGGATGTGGTTTAGGAACATTAATCATTAAAAATCCTGATTCAGCTATTTTATACGCATTACAAGCTACTACAAATAGTACTTTTGGTAATCAAACTTTTGGTATTACAACAGGAACTTTAAATTGCCAAGAAGCAAGATTAGTTCATAATGAAAAAGCTATTAATTTTGTAAATGCTAATCTTGATGCTTTATCAAATGAGGCTGCATTAGGAACAGGCGAGCATTTAGATACTTTAGCGGAGTTATTAGAAGTAAGCGATGTAGAAAGTTTTAAAGCTAATTTAAGAGCTAATTATCTTGCAGTTTATAATTCAAGTAATGTTGTAGGCTCTGAAGTTTTAGACAAAGCTTCAGCTTTATAATTGAAAAAGCTATTAGTTTTTTTGTGCTTTTGTATTTATATAAAAGCACAAGATTTTAATCTATCTTATGATTTTTCGAAGTTAAATATTTCTCAAGAATATTTTTTAAAACTTTTAAATGCAATAGATACAAATAAATTATATTTACATAAAGAATGGAAAAATCTTTTACATTATTCAAACAATCAAAGCGAGATTACTAATGAAGATTTTTTTTATTCAAATAAAGATTTAAAAAATGAGCTTTACGAGAGTTTGTTTCATTATTTTATTGATAAAAAATATTATTTAAATAAGAAAATAAAATTAAATCAAGAAAACTCAGCTATTTTATTTAGCAATGACAATGATAATTTGCATTTTATATGTAAATATCCTTTAAGGGCTTTATTTTTAGAAAAATACTTAGATATTAAGAGAACGCAAGAATTAAATTGTTCTGATTTAAATAATTTTTTTGAATACATAAATCCAAAATCAGTAAGTATTGTTTATCCAGCAGCTTATTTAAATTCTCCTGCATCTATGTTTGGACATACATTTTTACTTATTAATTCTAACTATAACTCAAGGCTTATTTCTTATGCTATCAACTGGGCTGCTGATGTTGATGAAAAAAGTGAGAATGCTATCGCTTTTGCATACAAAGGCTTATTTGGTGGATATGTTGGTAAGTATTCTTTAAAACCATATTATGATATGTTAAAAACTTACAAAGATAGTGAAAATAGGGATCTTTATGAGTATGATTTAGCTTTAAATGAAGATGAAATTCGTAGATTAATTTTGCATTTATGGGAGATAAAAGATACAACTTCAACTTATTTATTTTTGAATAAAAATTGTTCATATAATATTTTATGGCTTTTAGAAAATGCAAAGCCTAATTTAAATTTAAGAGATAGCTTTTTTTATACCATAATTCCTAGCAATACTATTCAAAAAATGAATGAAAAAGAACTAATAACAAATTATCATTACAGAGCTTCTAAATTAAATACTATATTAACTCAAGCAAATAATCTTTCGTATAAGCAAATTAAACAAGCAAAAGAAATAGCCTTAAACAAACAAGAGCCAAATAATGATTATTTAACCCTAGCTTTAGCAAATGAATTAAGCAGTTATTATGCAAGTAAAAGTGAAATACCATTAGAAGAATATAAAAACACAACCCACAAAATATCAAGTTTTTTATCAAAAGCAAATATTGATAAATTACCAAAAATACCTGAAAAAACAAGCATAATTTATTCAAATTATCCAAGCAAAATTGCAATTTCTTATGATAAAAATAATAATATTTTTTTAAATCTAAGAGCAGCTATTCATGATATTTATGAAGATGATTTTGGTTTTGACAAAGGAATTGCAGTTGAGTTTTTTAATACTAAAGTTAAATTAAATAAGAGATTAAAACTTGATAATTTTACTTTATTAAATTTAGCAAGTTTATCTGATTTTAACTACATAAATCACAAACCAAGCTTTACGATAAAACTAGCGTATGATGAAGTTTTGGATAAAAATTATTTTAATTTAGAAACTTTAGGCGGGCTTACTTTTTCTAATAATTTTTATTTATTATCAATTTTAAGTGGTTTTGATTTTTATAAAAAGGGCATTAATTTTAATAATAAAATTATTTTTCAGTTATCTTACAAAACAAATAAATTAAGCTTTATATATCAAAAAAATTTTTATAAAAATAATAATTTAGATATTTTTAATATCAAAACTCATTCAAAAATATTTAAAAATTTTGCGATTTTTACTGATTATAAAAAAATTAAACATAGCAATGAAAGCTATGAATTAGGACTTGCTTATTATTTTTAATATTTTAAATTCCTATTTCAAATTCCAAAGATTTCTTAAAGAATTTGAAATAGGAATTAGGATTTTTATTATTCGCTTTATTTTTTTAATTTTTTAATTAAGAATTTTTATTAATAGAAACTTTTATTAATTTTTTTTAATTAGTATGAAAAATATCCTTTTTGTGTTTTAAATCAAGCATTTTATGAATGTTTTATTTAATTTATTAAAAGGAGAATGATGAAAATACAAGCTATAAACAAAGAACTTTTACCGGCTTTTTTATTATTATTTATGACTTTTTTGGCAATTGTTTTAAAAAACTCATCTTTTAGCGAGTTTTATGATGCAAGTTTAAATGCTAGAGCGTCTGTTAGTTTTCTTGATTATTCGCTAAGCAAACCTTTGTTTTTATGGGTTAATGATGGTTTGATTGCTATTTTTTTCTTTTGGATTGGTTTAGAAGTTAAAAAAGAGATTTTATGTGGAGAATTAGATACTAATAAAAAAAGAATTTTACCAGTTGCAGGTGCAATAGGCGGTATTTTAGTTCCTGCTATTATTTATATGCTTTTTAATTTTTATGATTCTTATAAATTAAGTGGCTTTGCAATTCCAACGGGAACTGACACTGCTTTTGCTGTTGCTATACTACTGATTTTAAGAAAATATGTTCCAAATAGCGTTAGAGTATTTTTGTTAAGCCTTGCAATTTTTGATGATATTGCAGCAATTATTATAATTGCTATATTTTATACAAATGAGCTTTTATATATATCATTAGTTTTAGCGTCTATTGGAGTTTTTGTTTTATTATTACTCAATTTTTTTCATTGCACTTATAAGATGTTTTATTTAATTACAGGTGCTTTTATTTGGGTGTGCGTTTTAGAAAGCGGAGTTCATACAACTTTAGCAGGAATGTTATGTGCTTTTTTTATTCCACTTAAAACTAAAGACAATAAAGAGTTTTTAGAAAAAATAATGCACGATTTAACACCTTATGTAAATTACGCAATACTTCCTATTTTTGCATTATTTAATGCAGGAGTTTTGCTTGATTTTAGTTTAGGCAATTTAAATAGTGTATTTTTTGGAATATTTTTTGGCTTATTTTTAGGTAAGCAATTAGGTGTTTTTGGATTTTGCTTGCTTGCAAATAAATTTGGAGCTACCTTGCCATCTAGCAAAAAGATTTTATATGGAGCAAGTATCTTAACAGGAATAGGTTTTACAATGAGTTTTTTTATAAATACTTTGGTATTTGAAGGAAATGCAGATATTTTTAATAGTGCTAAATTAGCAGTGCTAAGTGCAAGTTGTTGCTCGGCTATTTTTGGCTTTTTATATCTTAGATTTAAGGCGGCATGATATGTTTTATTTATGGATTACTACATTTATTTGGGCTTTTTCTTTTCCTATTATAGGATATTTTATAAGTGGCAAAATGGATAGCTATTTTGCTATTTTTATTAGAGTTTTTATAGCGTTTTTGGTATTTTTACCACTTTTAAATAGAAACATTTTTAACAAATTAAAATTGCTTTTAATATTAATAGGAAGCTTAGAAATAGGCTTAATGTATTTGTTTTATTACAATTCTTTTAGGTTTTTAAGCGTTAGTGAAGTTGCACTTTTTACTATTTTTACGCCTTTTTATGTGAGTTTGTTTTATGATTTGTTTTCTAAAAAACTAAGAGCTTTTTATCTAATTAGTATTAGCATAAGTGTTTTAGGAGCTTTTATAATCAAACAAGGCGAAATAAGTAGCGATTTTTTAAAAGGATTTTTGTTAATTCAAGCTGCAAATATTGTTTTTGGGGCTGCTCAAAGTCTTTATAAAATAGTATGCGAAAAATACGAAATCAAATCTCATAAAGAAATCTTCGGATATTTTTTCTTAGGTGCTTGTATTGTTAGCTTAATTGCCTTTTTGATTTTAGGAGATTTTAGCAAAATTCCAAGCGATTTGAACTCATATTTGGCTTTAATTTATTTAGGATTAATAGCTTCAAGTATAGGTTATTTTTGCTGGAATAAAGGAGCAACCTTAGTAAATAGTGGCACGCTAGCACTTATGAATAATGCGATTATTCCTGTTGCAATACTTGTTAATTTGATATTTTTTAAGGTTGATATTGATTTTTATAATTTTACTTTAGGAAGTTTATTAATGATAATTGCAGCAGTTTTTCATAAATTTTATGCGAAATAAAATAGCTAATTTCTATTTCTTAATTCTTAAAGAATTTAGATTAGGAATTAGAAAAACTTTTATAATTAAAGTAAAATTTTTTATCTTAAAATTAAAATTATCAAAATAAGCAAAAGTTCGGTGAAATAAATCGTTACAAAAATTAAACTTTTGCTTTTCTTACTTTAATGTTTCACTTTGATTTTTGCTTAACTTAGTAGCAACTTTTCTTTAACTTTAAAGCCTAAAATGAAAATATTCATTACAAAAAGGACAATCAAAATGATACTAAAAAGAAATGGTTTAAAGGAAGTTTTTAAGGCATATAAAATAGAGCAAGCTATAAATAAAGCTTACGCAAGTTGTAACAAAGAAGCTTCAAAAGATTTAATTTTAGCACTTATTAAAGATTGTGAAAAAGATGAGCTTTTAAGCGTAGAAAACATTCAAGATAAAATTGAAAAAGCCTTATTTGAAGCTAGAGAATTTGAAGTTTTAAAAAGCTTTATGTTATATAGACACACAAGAAAATTACGCCGTGAAAAAAGTCTTGATTACGGCACTTACATAAACTGCTCGGCTACTATTAGCGAATATATTGATAGAAGCGATTGGAGAATACAAGCAAACTCAAACACAGGCTATTCTCACGCAGGTCTTATAAATAATTCAGCGGGAAAAGTTATTGCAAATTACTGGCTTGATAATGTTTATAATGATGAAATAGGTTTAGCACATAGGAATGCTGATTTTCATATTCATGATTTAGATTGCCTTAGTGGATATTGTGCTGGTTGGAGCTTAAGAGTATTACTAAATGAAGGTTTTAACGGAGTAAGAAGTAGGGTAGAAAGCAAGCCACCTAGACATTTTAAAGAAGCTTTAGGGCAAATGGCAAATTTCTTAGGAATATTACAAAGCGAATGGGCGGGGGCTCAAGCGTTTTCTAGTTTTGATACCTATCTTGCGCCTTATGTTTTTAAAGATAAATTAAATGATGCAGAGATTAAAAGGGATTTAGTAAGTTTTGTTTATAACCTAAATGTTCCTGCTCGTTGGGGACAAAGTCCGTTTACAAATATTACGCTTGATATTGTTTGTCCTGATGATTTAAAAAATCAATTTCCAACTTCAAATGATATCCATTTTTTTAAAGGCGTAAATGATGAAGAATTACTTAAATTAGCAAAAGAGCGTGGCAAAAACTCACTTCTTGAGCTTACTTACGGCGATTTTGAAGAAGAAATGCAAAGAATTGTCAAGATTTTTTATGAAGTTTTAAGCGAAGGAGATAGAACACATCAGCCTTTTACCTTTCCTATCCCAACTATTAATTTAACTGAAAATTTTGACTTTGATAGCGATGTTGCTGATGCGATTTTTGAAAATACTGCGAAAATGGGTTCATCGTATTTTCAAAATTTCATAGGTTCTCAATATAAATTAGACGAATTTGGCAATAAAATAGAAGATGAAAACGCTTATAAACCAAATGCAGTTCGTTCAATGTGTTGTAGATTGCAACTTGATTTAAGAGAATTGCTTAAGCGTGGTGGCGGACTTTTTGGAAGTGCAGAAATGACAGGAAGTATAGGTGTGGTTACTATAAATCTTGCTAGACTTGGGTATTTGTATAAAGGCGATGAAATAGGGCTTTATAAACGCTTAGATGAGTTATTAGAGCTAGCACGAGATAGCCTTGAATTAAAAAGAGCTTTCATTAAAAAAATGTATGATAGGGGGCTTTATCCTTACACTAAGAGATATTTACCAAGCTTTAATAATCATTTTTCTACCATAGGAATAAATGGTGCTAATGAAATGCTAAGAAATTACACAAATGATACTTATGATATAAGTTCAGATTTTGGCAAAAGCTTTTGCTTAAAATTAGTAAATTACATAAGAGAAAAAATCAAGCATTTTCAAGCTCAAACAGGTAATTTATACAATATTGAAGCAACCCCAGCAGAAGGAACTACATATCGTTTTGCTAAAGAAGATAAAAAAAGATTTAATGACATTATTCAAGCAGGAAATGGCGAAGAGATTTATTATACAAACAGCACACAATTACCTGTAAATTATACAGATGATCCATTTTTTGCTTTAAATATGCAAGATGAATTACAATGTGCTTATACAGGTGGAACGGTGTTTCATCTTTATATGAAAGAAAAATTAGAAAACAAAAATGTATGCAAAAATTTAGTGAAAAAAATCGCAAGTAATTATCGTTTGCCGTATTTTACAATTACGCCTGTTTTTAGCGTTTGTCCTATTCATGGATATATTGCAGGCGAGCATGAGTATTGTCCTAAGTGCGATGAAGAAATTATAAAAAAGGAGTTAAAATGAAAACAATAGATAATGAAAAAAGAACAAAATGTATGGTTTATACAAGAGTGATGGGTTATCACAGACCCGTAGAAAGCTTTAATCTAGGAAAAAAAGGCGAACATAAAGAAAGAAAAATGTTTGAGATAAAATGATTTATGATATAACCCCATTTAGCATAATTGATTATCCGGATTATTTATCTTGCATAGTTTGGCTATCAGGTTGTAATTTAAGGTGTAAATATTGCTATAACGAAGAAATTATAAAAAGCACTAAAGCAAATATTAGCTTTAGCGAATATAAAAACTTTTTAAAAAGTCGGATTTCTTTGCTTGATGGGGTTGTTTTTAGCGGTGGAGAATGCACGAAATCACCTAATTTATTAAAATATTTAAGCCTTGCAAAAGAGCTTAATTTTAAGTGCAAAATTGATAGTAATGGCTCAAATCCTAATGTAATAAAGAGCATTTTAGATAATAATTTGGCTGATTATTTTGCTATTGATTTTAAAGCACCTAAAGAAAAATTATACGAATTAACAGGGCTTGATTATTTTGATGAGTTTAAGCAAACTTTAGATTTACTTAATAATAGCGATGTGGAATTTGAAATAAGAACTACTTGGCATTATGACTTACTAAGTGTTAGCGATATTTTCAATATGTATGAGTTTTTAAGAAAATCAGGCTATAAAAACAAATATTATTTACAAAAATTTCAAGATTATAAAAATCTTGCAAACTTAAAACAAAGTTTGCAATTAATAGATTTAAGCATATTTAATGATGATTTCGTTTTAAGAAATTTTTAAAGAATTTGAATTAGGAATTTCAATTTTTCTTTATTTTCTTTACTAATCCTAAAGCTATCACGACATTTTTGCAAGGTCATTTTAAGAGTTGTTACATCTAGTTTATTAGCGCTTAAAAAGTTATATGTAAGATTAAAATCCTTTACCATCATTACTTGAAAATACCAAGCTCTTGCCATATTTATATAATATTCATCGCTTTTTATATCAAAAACTATTTTTAGCCCTTCATTTGGGGTAATAAATTTCATAAAGCACAAAATCCCAAAACGGATTTTATAAGTATGCTTTGAGCTAATTAATTCATTTGCTAAAGGTTTTAGGTCTTTATTTTTAAAGCTTTTAGGAACTAAAGTATCGCAATTCGCCCAATTATCTACGAAATTAAGATATTTTTTCGTATAATCTAAGGCTTTTTGGTAATCTTTTTCATAGTTTATCCCATAGGCTATGAGTTGCAAATATTCATAAAATTTTTCATCTTTTAAAAAGTTTTGAAAAAACTCATCAAATTTATTTTCTTTTTGAAGATTTTTTGCATAATCTTTAAGAATATTAGAGCGAATTCCTAAAATCTCGTATTTTGTAAAAACTAGCCTTTCATGAAATGCTTTATAATCTTTATCTATATAAGTCTTTAAAATCTCTTTCATCAAAACTCCTTTTTGCTGATTATAATAAAAAAAGAATTTGAAATAGGAATTTGACTTTTAAAAAGCTAAATCAAAATCAAAAAGTATAATAAATCTATTTAGTGTATTTTAAGCTAGATTTTAAATTTTTATATAAGATAATGAATGAAAAATACTGAAGAAATAGAAAGATTTTATAAACTCGTATCAAGTAATGTTAAAAGAATTAGAACCGAAAAAAATATAAGCCAACTAGAATTAGCTCTAAGTATAGGAATAAAATCAATTGCCTTTTATTCAAATTGCGAAAACAACAAAAACGGCAAGCATTTTAACCTAGAGCATGTTTATAATATAAGCAAGGTTTTAGGTATTGATATTTGCGAATTATTAAAGGAGTAAGCGAAGATGAATTTTATAAAAGAAGCCTTGATTAATGTAGCTAATTTTGATTTAAGAGCTACTATGAGTAGGCGTTCGTATGCCTTTATGATTTTTGTTTTTCCGATTTTAGCTTTTAGCTTGTTTTATTTTTTGATAGAGTTTTCAAGGTTTGTGCGTTTAGTATTAGCAAATTTTACAATTTTTAGTGTGGATTTTCGTGATGTCGCACTTGCTTATAATCAAATAATATTTAATAGTTTAAATCAAAACTTTACAATCGCTATGTTTATAGTGTTTTTAACTTGTGTAATACAAAGGCTTAATTCAATTACAAAAAATAAGACTTTAAAATTATTAATTACAATTTTGCTTGTTTTCTTATCTTTTTGTGCAATTAATTCATTTTATGCTTTGGTTTTGCTTAGTATTTTGATTGTTTTAATAGCTTTTATAAAAGAAAGGCATTTTAATGAAGCTAATCCTAAATATTCTTTAGCGTATTTTTTGACATTTGATTTTAAAACAAATGCTAGTAAGCCTAATTTGATAATTATTTTTAGCTTGTGTTTATTTATACTTATGCTTATTCCATTCTGTTTAGAGTTATTTTATCAAGGCTTTAAGGATTATAAATTTATTATTACAACGATATTTTATTACATTGCTATTTTAATAATGCCTATTATTTATATTGATATATTTTATTTATTAAATCGCTATAAATTAGGCTTTAGAATAATTGCAAAAACAATTACTCTAGTATCTTTTATAGCTTTTTATATTCATATAATTTGCTTTGATAGATACGGCGTTTTTTATGAATTTATTAAGATGTTATTCTTATATTCATTTGTCTTAGTTTATGTTCTAGCAATGCTAAAAATCAAGAATTTGAAATAGGAATTTGACTTTTATTTTCTAAATACGAAAATATATTCGTGAGCTATTAGTAAGAAATTATGCTTAATGCTATTTGTCTTCCAAAATCCTGTGGCTTTGCAATTAAATTGTTTTTTTATGATAGTTTCTTTTAGCGTAAAACCAGCGTTTAAAAATACTTGCATAGAATAAAATCCAAGTGGTATCATGCAACCATTTTTTCTAGTATCACCTATCGTAATAGCACAAAAATGATTTTTCTTAAGTACTCTATTGCATTCATTTGCAACATCTTTTAAAGCAATTAAAAATTCATCTATTTTAAGATGGGATAAATCACCTTGTATATCATCACTATATTTAATAATATTTGCATAAGGTGGATGAGTGCATATAAAATCAATGCTTTCATCTTTTATAAAACTAAGTTTTCTTGCATCTTCATTGTATAAACGCACTAAGCTTTTACTATCAAAATCACATTTTTTCTTACAAATTTCTATTGCATTTGGATTTATATCAATACCTATTGCATTACGATTTAAAAGTTTTGCTTCTATTAAAGTTGTTCCACTGCCTGCAAATTGATCTAATATCAAATCATTTTCTTTACTATATCTTAAAATCAAATTTCTAGGCACATAAGGAGAATAATTTCCCCTATATTTTGCATCGTGTGTAGCCCATTTGCCACGATTTGGGAATTTCCAAACAGTATTTAATTCTAAAGCAAAATCATCTGGAGCTAATTTCACTTAAAAATCCTTAAAAATATACCATTCTCTAAATCATTTAAATTATAAATATGCTCTAGTTTTTCAAAAGTTTTTAAAAGATTATTTTTTGCACTAAACCAACCTTTGCCATCAGTTAGCCATACAAAATATATATTTTTAAGGTTTTTACATTCAAGTGCTATTTTTTCATAAGATCTTGCTGTTTCATTAAGTTTTGAACCATTAGAAGCGTAAAAATTACATTCTAATAAATATAAATTATTATCAGTTTTTACAGCATAATCAAATCTTTTTTCGCTTTTTCCATTATTTGATATAGCACTTAAATCCACTCCAAATTTACTTTCAAGTTCTTTTACATATATTTCTTTAAAATACTTAACTTTTGCAAGTTTTAAATAATTTTCAACTATATTTTCCATTAAATGCCCACCACGATTTTTTCTAGCATTACTATCAAGACCAACTTCAATGCCTAAAACATAATCATATAAATTAGCAATTAATTTTTTAGATACAAGTTCAAATAAGCCACTATTTTGCATAAAATAAGCGTAATCTTTAGTAGTATAATTTGGATTTTTAAAATCATATATCTTAAGAAACTTATCATAAATTTTTATTTCATTGCATCTTATGGCTAACAAAATAGGAATACATTTTAAAATCTCTGGATATTTTTCACAAAGTATTAAAAAATCATTTTCAATATTATTTGAACCTATTAATGAATTTAAAATATTTAACTCCACTTTAATTTCATCAACATTTTTATAAACTTTTTCAAAATCTGTGTAGTATTTATAATCAGCTATAGTTTCTTTAAAAGTATTAAGCCAAGCATTAAAATCTCTCATTTTTATCCTTTATAATTTTTAATTAAAAGTTCAGTTATAGCTCCACGATTATTAGCCTTTGAATTTATACATCTAGTGGCATTTATTCTTAAAATCACATAATTTTTATAAAGTTTATCAAAAAAATCATCATCTTTATTTGTATTTTTAGGATCAGAATTGCTTAGTAAAAACTTAGCCCCTAAATCATTGCATTTATCTATAAAATTAGCTAATCTTATTTGCTCATTATCATCAAAAATATTATTAAAATAACTAGTAAAAGATGCTGTTTTACTAAGTGGGCGATAAGGTGGATCAAAATATATAAAGGTTTTGTTGTCTATATCATTTATCAAATTTTTATAATCTGTATTTTTTATAATCACATTTTTTAAAACTTCATGAGCATTTGAAATATTTTCTTCATCGCATATTAAAGGGTTTTTGTATTTACCAAATGGGGTATTAAACTCACCACTTTTATTAAGTCTAAAAAGCCCATTAAAACAAGTTTTATTTAAAAATATAAAATATTTTGGTTCTTGTGATTTATTAAATTCATTTCTTATTTGATAAAAAAACTCATCTTGTTTTTGGGTGCTTAAAAACTCATTTTGCAATATTTTTAATTCATTTATTAGTTTTTGTGGGTCTTGTTTTATAAGTTCATAACATTTCATAAGACTTGAATTTATGTCATTTATTATTATCTTTTCAAATTTATATAACTTTACAATTTCAAACAACATTGCCCCACCACCAACAAAAGGCTCAATATAGGTTGTAAAATTATTCATATTTGGTAAATTGTTTATTAAGGTTGGTAGTAATTGTCTTTTTCCACCTGCCCATTTTACAAACGGTTTCATTTTTTCCTTTTAAATTAATTTAAGAATTTGAAATAGGAATTTCAAATTCTTAAAGTTCTACGCCGATGGCTTGGTTTATCGAGCTTAAGCCGTCGTTTTGTAGTAATTTTGTAAGTTCATCATTGATATTTCTAGCAACTCTTGGACCATTAAAAATCATAGCTGTATAAACTTGAACTAAACTCGCACCCCATTTTATACGCTCATACGCATCATTTCCGTTAAATATCCCACCACTACTAATTATCACGCCTTTTTTATGAATGCTTGGAGCGATTGCTTTTAGCATATCTAAAGACTTACTAGCTAGCACCTTACCACTCAAGCCCCCAACCTTAGTTAAATCACTCTTTTTGCTTAGTGAGTAATCTTGCGTTGTATTGCTTAAAATCACTCCTGTGGCATTATTTTGCAAGGCTGTTAAGGCTAGTTCAGTCGCTAAGCCAAAGTCCATATCAGGGGCAAATTTTATAAATTTTGGCACATCGTTAATAGCATTAAGTCTTTTAAAAATATTTTCAATAAACTCAGCATTTTGTAAATCTCTTAGATTTGGAGTATTTGGTGAGCTTATATTGATTACAAAAGCATCAGTATAAGGCTTTAGCTCACGCACTAAAATCTCATAATCATTTATAGCTTCTTCATTAGGCGTAACTTTGTTTTTGCCTATATTTATAAAAATCGGAGGTAATTTTGCGAAATTTTCACGCATTAGATTTGCCTTTGCAATTTCTACTCCGTCATTATTAAATCCCATTGCATTGCGAATGCTAAGTTCATCTACTAAACGCTCAATTCTTGGACGTGGATTTCCAGCTTGAGCCTTAGGAGTAATCGCTCCAACTTCAATGAAGCCAAAGCCAAGATTTGCCAAAGGAGCTACTACTTCAGCGTTTTTATCAAATCCTGCTGCAAGCCCAACAGGATTGCTAAATTTCATTCTAAATAATTCATTTTCAAGGTTTTTATAAGTTTTTTTATAATCAATTACCTTTAAAAATCTCTGAGTTTTAAGTGCTTTAATCGTTAGATTATGCATATCTTCAGGATCAAACTTAAAAATAACTTTTTTTGCTAATTCATACATTTACTTACCTTTATAAAGTTTTTGAAAAGGTCTTATCGCCTTTATTTTTCATATAAGCATCAAATCCCATGCAAATATTACGGATTAATAATGTGCCTGTTTCATTTACTTTTATTTCATCATCGCTAATTTGTAAAAACTCAGCATAGGTTTTTAAATGCTCTTTTGCATCTTTAAAATAATCCCAAAATCCGATTTTAAATTCTTTTTCAATTTCTTTAATATTAAGATTAAAATTAGCCATTAGGCTCATTATTACAGCTTTTCTAATTAAATCATCATTATTTAGCTTAATTCCCCTATGAAATGGTAGTTTGCCATTATCAATAGCTGCTTCATAATCATTTAAATCTTTATAATTTTGTGCGTAATAGTTAGTCCCTTCTCCAATGCTAGTAAGCCCAACGCCAACTAAAATAGCCCCACCTTTTGTAGTATATCCTTGAAAATTTCTATGAAGTGTGCCGTTTTCTAAAGCCTTAAATAATTCATCATCAGGCTTTGCGAAATGATCCATTCCTATCATTTTATAACCATTTTCACCTAAAAATTTTGCTGTATGTTTTAGGATTTCTAGCTTTGTTTTAGCCTCTGGGATAGTGCTTTCATCAAATTTTCTCATATTCTTTTTAATCCAAGGCACATGAGCGTAATTAAACACAGCTAATCTATCAGGATTTATTTTAAGAATTGTCTCAAGTGTCTTGCTAAATGAGTTTAAATCTTGATAAGGTAAGCCATAAATTAAATCAGTATTTATGCTCTTTACCCCATTTGCTCTTGCAAGTTTTACAGCATTTTCTGTAATTTCGTAAGGTTGAATTCTATGGATTTCTTTTTGCACTTTTGCATCAAAATCTTGCACCCCAAAGCTAATTCTATTTATGCCGTATTTTGCAAATACACTCATTTGCTCAACATTTAAAAATCTAGGGTCAATCTCGCACGAAAGCTCACTATCAGGTAAAAACTCAAATATTTCATTAATTTTTTTAAGCAATATTTCAAGCTGACTTGCGCTAAAAAATGTAGGCGTTCCACCGCCAAAGTGCATTTGAATAGCTTTTTTGGTTTTAAGATGAGTTTTTAAAATATCAAGCTCTCTTAAAATATAATCTAAATATCTTTCTTTTTTATCTTCATTTGCTGTATAAATCACATTACAGCCACAAAAATAACAAGCCGAACGACAAAACGGCAAATGAAAATAAAGCGATAAAGGTTTATCAGTATTACTTTCTAAATCTTTTATATACTCATCGTATTTATAATCTTCGCTAAACTCAATAGCTGTTGGATATGAAGTATATCTTGGGCCACTTGTTTGATATTTTGCTAATACACTAAAATCCATTTTTAACCCCTTAACATTTCGGCTAATTCTTTAGCATGATATGTAATTATTAGTTTTGCTCCAGCTCTTTTAAAGCTAATCATAGTTTCCATTAAGATTTTTGGATAATCCACAAGCCCTTGCATTCCAGCGTTTTTAAGCATTGAATACTCTCCGCTTACATTATAAACGCATAGTGGAAGAAGTGAGTTTTGACTAATCTCTTTAACCACATCTAAATATGCTAAAGCAGGTTTTACCATTAATATATCAGCGCCTTGTTTTTCATCTTCTAAGCTTTCATGTAAAGCTTCTTTGCCATTTGCACTATCCATTTGATACGCTTTTCTATCGCCTTTTTTAGGAGCTGAGTTAGCTACATCACGGAATGGTCCATAGTATGCACTTGCAAATTTTGTTGAATATGCCATTATCGGTAAAGTATCAAAGCCATTTTCATCTAAAGCAGTTCTTAGAGTATGAATTATGCCATCCATCATTCCACTAGGTGCAATCATATCAACTCCAGCTCTTGCCATTACTAGAGCTTGTTTTGCTGAGTTTTTAAGCGTAATTTCATTGTTTAAATATCCATCTTCATCTAATACCCCGCAATGTCCGTGGTCTGTATATTCACAAAAGCACAAATCTGCTATTAAATAAAGCTCATTTCCAAAACGCTCTTTAATAGCTCTAATAGCTCTTGCAATTAGCCCATTTTCATTCATCGCATCACTTCCACAGCTATCTTTTGCACTTTCATCTAATACACCAAATAATAAAATGCTCTTAATTCCAAGCTTTAAACACTCTTCACATTCTGCTAATAATTCATCAAAACCTAGTTGATAAACCCCTGGCATTGATTTAATCTCAATTTTTGCATTTTTTTTATCTACTACAAATAAAGGGTAAATCAAATCGTTTAAGCTAAGTTGGTTTTCCTTTACTAAATCCCTAATTATAGGGCTTTTTCTAAGTCTTCTAAATTTACGCACACTAAACTCCTTTTTTTGTATAATTAGAGCTAATTAAATCAAAAAAGAGTTATTAGATGAAAGTTGAAGTTTCAAAACAAGCAAATTTACCTACAAGATTTGGAAATTTTATTATCCAATCTTTTAAAGAAAATGATAAAGAGCATTTAGTGATTATGAAAGGTGAAATTAATGATGAGGTTAATGTTCGCATACATTCTGAATGCCTTACAGGTGATGCTTTAGGCTCGCTTAAATGTGATTGTAGAGACCAGTTAAAAGCATCTTTAAGATATATTGAAGAAAATGGCGGAATGGTTATTTATCTTCGCCAAGAAGGTCGCGGGATAGGGCTATTTAATAAAGTAAATGCTTATAATCTTCAAGATAGTGGGCTAGATACTTTAGAAGCAAATTTACAACTAGGCTTTAAAGATGATGAAAGAGATTATAAAATAGTTGATTTTATACTTGAGTATTACAAGATTAAAAGCGTAAAATTACTTACAAACAATCCTTTAAAACTAAAAGCCATTAGTAAAGATGTAAAACGCATACCTTTAATAATGAAAAGCAATGATTACAATAAGCAGTATTTAAAAGTTAAATCATGCAAAATGGGACATATGTTAAATGAATAATGAGTTTTTAGAATTCGTAAAAGAATTTGAAATAGGAATTAAGACTTTTAATAAAACCCATAATATTACAAGGTTAAAAGATATTAAAGCAGCAGCATTTGATAGCATTGAGATATTAAATTTCGTGGAATTTAAATCAGGAATTAGAGTTGCTGATATTGGCTCAGGTGCTGGGTTTCCTGCTTTATTTTTAGCTTTTTTAAAGCGTGATTGTGAGTTTTATTTATATGAGCCAAATTACAAAAAAGCTGCTTTTTTGTCTTTAATGAAAGCTAAGTTTAATTTAGAAAATGTTTTTGTTAAGCCGATTAAGGTTGAATGTGAAAATGATTTGAAATGTGATTTAATTACATCAAGGGCTTTTGCAAAAACCGAGATGATTGTTACATTATGTAATGATATTTCAAACTCTAATACAAAATTTATTTTATATAAAGGCTCTTTCGTAAAAGATGAGCTAGATTGTTTGAATGATTTTAAATTGCACGAGAGAAACAATAGAATTTTTTTAGAATTTCATAAAAAAGATTTCAAAATTATTACAAATTAAGCTTAAATTATTTTTTTTAAGACTATAATTAGAAGATTATTTTAATTTTTATTTAAGGAGAAGTTATGGCAAATCCATCGCAAAATCTTGGCTATGATTATACCGTAGCTAAGTGGTTTATGTTCGCATGTATTTTGTTTGGCATAATCGGTATGGGAATTGGAACTTTAATAGCGTTTCAATTAGCATTTCCTGAGCTAAATAATATAGCAGGTGAATATTCTACATTTGGACGCCTAAGACCACTTCATACTAATGGTGTGATTTATGGTTTTATGCTTAGTGGAATTTGGGCTACTTGGTATTATGTAGGTCAAAGAGTTTTAAAGGTATCTATGAGAGAATCAAAGTTTTTGATGTTCGTAGGTAAAGCTCATTTTATTATATTTATGATTACTATTTTACTAGCTGTTGTTAGCCTTTTTGCTGGTATTACGACATCTAAAGAATATTCAGAACTTGAGTGGCCATTTGATATTGCAGTGGTTGTGATTTGGGTTTTATGGGGAATGAGTATTTTTGGACTAATAGGAATTCGCCGTGAGAAAAGCCTATATATTTCTGTTTGGTATTACATTGCAGCGTTTTTAGGTGTAGCAATGCTATATTTATTTAACAATATGGAAGTTCCAACTAGACTTGTTACAGGAATGGGAAGCTGGATTCACTCAGTATCAATGTATGCAGGAAGTAACGATGCTTTAGTTCAATGGTGGTTTGGACACAATGCGGTTGCGTTTGTTTTCACTGTTGCTATTATTGCTGAGATATATTATTTCTTACCAAAAGAAAGCGGTCAGCCGATATTTTCTTATAAATTATCATTATTTTCATTCTGGTCATTAATGTTTATATATTTATGGGCAGGCGGACACCACTTGATTTATTCAACTGTTCCTGATTGGATGCAAACAATGGGTTCAATTTTCTCTGTTGTATTGATACTTCCTAGCTGGGGTAGTGCTATAAATATTCTTCTTACAATGAAAGGTGAGTGGCACCAAGTAAAAGAAAGCCCATTAATTAAGTTTATGATTTTTGCTTCAACATTCTATATGTTTAGCACACTTGAAGGTTCAATTCAATCAGTTAAATCAATCAATGCTTTAGCACACTTTACAGACTGGATTCCAGGACACGTGCATGATGGAACGCTAGGTTGGGTAGGATTTATGACTATGGCTGCAATTTATCATATGACTCCAAGAGTATTCAAAAAAGAGATTTATTCAAAGAAAATTATGGAATTACAATTTACTATTCAAACTTTAGGAATTGTTTTATTCTTTAGTTCAATGTGGATAGCTGGTATTACTCAAGGTATGATGTGGAGAGCTTATGATGATGGTGGTGCTTTACTTTACTCATTTATTGATACTGTTGTTGCATTACACCCTTACTTTATTATAAGAGCTATCGGTGGATTATTATACTTAATAGGATTTTTCATGTTTGCTTATAATATTTATAAGTCAGTTACTTCAAGCAGAAGCATTGAAGTTGAACCAAAATCAGCAAGTCCTATGCAAGCGTAAGGAGGTAAGATATGTTTAGTTGGTTAGAAAAAAATCCTTTCTTTTTTGCGGTATTTGTATTTGTTGTAATCGCTTATGCTGGTATAGTTGAGATTTTACCTGCATTTAGTCCAAACGCTAGACCTATTGAAAATAGAAAGCCATATACAGCTTTAGAGCTTGCAGGTCGTCATGTATATATTAAAGAAAGCTGTAACGCTTGTCACTCACAATTAATTCGCCCATTTAAAGCAGAAACTGATAGATATGGTGCGTATTCAAAATCAGGTGAGTATGCTTACGATAGACCATTCTTATGGGGTTCAAAAAGAACAGGCCCTGATTTAATGAGAGTTGGTAATTATAGAACTACTGATTGGCATGAAAATCACATGAAAGAACCTGTTTCAGTTGTTCCAAACTCAATTATGCCTGAGTATCCGCATTTATTTAACAAAAATGCAGATTTAGAAACTGCTTATGCAGAAGCTTTAACTGTTAAAAAAGTTTTCAATGTTCCTTATGATGAAGCTGGTTATCCAAAATTAGGCAGCTATGAAGAATCACGCAAAATGATGGTAGAACAAGCTACTCCTATTGTTGATGCGATGAGTGATGAGAATGTTAAAAAGGCGTTTGAACCTTGCCGTGCAAATGCACTTGATAGTAAATGTGAGATTAAAGAAATAGTTGCATTAATTGCTTATTTAAATAGCTTAAAGTAAGGAAAAAATATGAGTTTAGTTGAAATTGCGCAATATCAAGGACACGCTTATTTTTTCTTAGTAGCATTTTTAACAATAGTTTTATATGCCTACATAGCGCATTTATATAAAGCTCAAAGAAGCGGCGAAAGAGATTATGAAAAGTATGCAAAACTTGCATTAGATGATGATATAGATTCATCTTTATTAGAAAATAGGAGAAAGTAATGAAGTGGTTTAACCTTTCTGATAATGTAAACTTGCTTTCTATTGTCGGTGCAACAATTATTGTTTTGGCTGTATTAATAGTAAGCTTAAATGCATTTAAGCAAATGAAAAACAAAAGAGAAGAAAGTGAATTAAGTGAGCATAGTTGGGATGGAATAGGAGAGTATAAAAACCCTGTTCCTACCGGTTGGGCTGTTATGTTTGTTGTTTTATTAGTATTTGCAGTATGGTATTTCTTAGCAGGATATCCGCTAAATAAATATTCATCAATAGGCGAATATAATGAAGAAGTTGCAGCTCATAATGCAAAATATAAAGAAAAATATCAAACTTTAGATGATGAATCAAAGTTAAATGTTGGTAAAAACTTATTCTTCTTACACTGCGCACCTTGTCATGGGGTTCAAGCAACAGGAATTAATGGCAAAGCTCAAGATTTAACAAAATGGAGCAGTGTTGCAGGTATATTAGATGTATTAGCTAATGGTTCAACAGGACTAGGATTTGGTGAAATGCCAGCTGGTTTAGTTGAGGGCGATGATGCAAAAGCTGTTGCAACTTATGTGGCAAATGGTATGCAAGGTGAAGTTGGAAAAGATATTTTCGAAGAAAATTGTGCAAGTTGCCATGGAGATAACGGCGAAGGAACAGAAGGCGTAGCACCTGCATTAAATATTTACACAAAACCTGATTTTATTAAGATGGTTTTAGCTAGTGGAAAAATTGCAGATAGTGATGCTAGTGTAAAAGTTATAGGTGCAATGCCTAGCTTTAAAGCTATGCTAAGTGAAGAGCAAATTGATGCGCTTTCACGCTATGTAAGCACATTATCAAAGGAGTAAAATATGGATAATCATAATAGAAATGTATTTGGTTTGCATGGAATTACAGGGATGTTAATAGCAACCGTTTTATTATTATCAATCCTTGTTGGGCTTACTATTTGGGGAATTAATGTTCAACAAAAAGAAATGAGAAATCCATACAAACTAGAAAAAATTGAAGATGCTAAAATGCGTGAAAATAGAAGTTTAGAAGATTTTAGAAAGGACGCAAAATGAGCAAGTTATTAGAAACAATTATAGTTTTAGGTATGGTTGCATTAGCTATTATCACTGCTTGGTCAGTTTTAACTCCTAATCACTTAGGTATAGGATGAAAAAATTAGCAATTATAATGCTTTTAGCTCTTGTGAATTTATTTTCACAAGAGCCATTAAGCGTAAATGTATTAAATGAAATTAATATTTTAAGTAATGAATTAGAACAAAAAACAGGCGTTAAAGCAAGTGTTTTAATATCTAATGATTTGTCTTTTAAAGAGCTTAAAGAAAGCGTAAAAAATGAGAAAAATTATGCTTGTTTAGTAATGAGTTTAAAAGATAAAAAGCTTGATGTTATTAGTGATTTGGGCTTAGACTTTAGAAGTGTAACTGAATATTATTATTTAAAATATGGATTTTTTCCTACACAAGGTGCGATTTTACCGATACTTACTCAGCCTAAAGGAAATGATTTAGTAAATACTTCAGTATTAAATGGTTTTGCAGAACTTTGCAATGTAATTGCAGATAGTAAAAATGTTAAATTAGAAAATGGTTTTAGCAATCTAAATAGCAATATTATTAACACTTTAAGAATGCTATTTTATATATTTGTGATTATTTTTATATTTGTTTTAATAAAAAGAAAGGTTAAGAAAAAATGATAAAAGAAGGAAGATATTGGCCGTATTTAATCGTAGGTTCAATCATTTTTATGATGATTGCTTGTATTTACACGGTTTATTTATCATTTGGTTATCCTGTTGATGAAGACGAGAGCTATTTTTTAAAATATCAAGAAGTAGAGAAAAATTTCGCAGAAATTAAAGAAAGAGAGCAAGAGTTTTTAAACAATTTTGCTTTAAGAGTGATTGGCGATAAGACAAGGCTAGATATTACTAAACGCCCTGCGGTTTTTGTAGATAATGTAGTAGAGATAGAAATTAAAGAAAAATCAAAACTAAAAGCAAAAGATATAAGCACTAAAGCAAAGCTTACAAGACCACATACTAAGAATGAAGATAGAGTTTTAAATGTTGATTTTGATGACAATACAAAGAAATTTAAAGTTAATTTGGGCGAATTATCAGATGGTCGTTATACTTTATTAATTCATTTTAAGATTAATGAACTTTCTAAATTTTATAAATTAGAATTATGCAAAAACCTTTGTAAAATACAAAAATAAACATACTAATTTCTTATTTCAAATTCCTATTTCAAATTCTAAGAAAAATATTTAATTTAAACAAAAGAATTTGAATTCGGAATTAGCATTTAAAAAATATAAAATAATAAATACTTTTATAATAAAAATTTATTTAATTAAATAAATATTTTTATTATTTTTAATAATATCTAATAAAGTATAAAATCTTTATAAATTATTTAATATTAAAAATAATAATTGTTATAAATTTCTTGCTAATATCTCAAAACTTATGAATATTATTTAAGGAGAAAAATTGAAAAAGTTAGCTTTAACATTATTAGCAAGTAGCGTGCTTTTAGCACAAGGTGTAGTAAATGTTTATACTTCAAGACATTATGATTCAGATAAAATCGTATTTGACGCATTTACAGCAAAAACAGGCATTAAGGTAAATTTAGTGCAAGACAAAATTGACCCATTAATTGCAAAACTAGAGCAAGAAGGAAAAGACACAAGTGCTGATCTTTTTATGACAGTTGGAGCTGGGGATTTATATAAAGCTAAATCAAAAGGTTTATTACAAGCTTACTCATCAAAATTAGTTGATGAAAAAGTTCCTGCAAAATTTAGCGATAAGGATAAAACTTGGGCAGGTGTAACTTATAGAGCTAGAGTATTTGTATATGATCCAAAACAAATTAGCGAAAAAGAGCTTAGCACCTACGCAGCATTAGCTGATGCTAAGTTTAAAGGCAAGGTTTTAACTCGCTCATCAACATCATCATATAATCGTCATTTAATCGCATTTATGATTGCAAAAGATGGAATCGATAAAACTCAAGATTGGGCTAATAAATTAGTATCAAACTTTGCAAGAGATCCAAAAGGTAACGATAGAGATCAGGCAAAAGCAATAGTAAGTGGCACAGGTGCGGTTGCTATTATGAATAGCTATTATTTAGGCAGAATGTCAGTTTCAAAAGATCCAATCGAGCAAGAGGTATTTAAAAATCTTAAAATATTCTTCCCAAATCAAAATGATGGCGGAACACATATTAATATAAGTGGTGCAGGAATTACAAAATATGCTAAGAATGTAAAAGAAGCAACAGCTTTAATGGAGTTTTTAGTAAGTAAAGAAGCTCAAGAGATTTTAGCTCAAACAAACTTTGAGTTCCCAGTAAATAGTGAAGCAAGTCCAGCTGATGTTGTAAAATCATGGGGCGAGTTTAAAGCAAGTGAAATTGATTTTAACGAAATAGCAAAAAATCTTGAAGAAGCACAAGTAATAGCAGATAAGGCAATGTGGAAGTGAGAAAGTTAAGCGATTTTTTTGCTTATTTTTTACTTTTTATAATACTTATTCCTATTTTTTATGTAATGTTTTTTATAACACAGCCGATAAAGCCAAATACGGCTGTGTTGTTTGAGAGTTACTTAGGGGAGTATCTTAAAAATACAGCGATTATTTTATTTTTTACGCTTTTATTTTCAACTATAATCGGTGTATTTTTAGCATATTTTGAAAGTTTTTATGAGTATAAATTTAGGAAGTTTTTTCGTTTTGTGCTAGTATTACCATTCGCAATTCCTAGCTATTTGTTTGCTTATGTTTATGCTGATTTTTTCTCGTATTTTTCGTGGTTTAATATATTTTTAAGAAATACTTTTGATATTAAAATCCACTTTGATATTATGAATATTTATGGGTGTATTTTTATATTTACAATATCGTTTTTTCCTTATGTTTATATATTAGCTAGAGGTTTTCTTGCAAGATTTTCAGCAAGTATTATAAATAGTGCAAAAAGTCTTGGTAAAAGTGATACGGAAATATTTTTTAAAATTATTTTGCCATTAAGTCGCCCTGTAATTGTAGCAGGTGCAAGTCTTTGTGCTATGGAAAGCCTTAATGCTTACGGAGCGCCTAATTATTACGGACTTCATGTATTTAGCACTGGTATTTATAAAGCTTGGATTGGATATAGCGATTTAAATGCTGCTATTAAATTAGCTGTGATTTTATTATTAATTGTGTTTTTTATTCTTTTTGTTGAAAAGATTTTTAGAAAGCCTTATGAAATAAGCTCTAAAGAATATCCTATCACAAGGGCAAAACTTAGTAAAAAAGCTAGTTTTATTATCATAAGTTTATTTTCATTAGTGTTTTTTATTTGTTTTTTACTTCCTATTATTCATATTTTGATTTGGTTTAAGAGAAGTTATTTTGATGTTGATTACTCAGCTTTATTTACGCTTAGCAAAAATAGTTTTTTCTTAAGCACGATTTCTAGCTTAATTATATTATTTGTAGCTATGTTTTTAGCATATAATCAACGCTTTAAAAGTGGCGTTAATAAACTTGCAATAAGTTCTTTAGCAAATATGGGGTATAGCATTCCTGGTTCGGTTATTGCTATTTGTATGCTTACTTTATTTATATCTTTTGATAGGTTAAATGCACCTATTTATGAGTTTTTTGGAATTAACAAAACTTTATTTTTAACGCTTAGCCCTGTGGTTTTAATCTTTGCTTATGTGGTAAGATTTCTTTCACTTGGGTTTAATGGACTTGATGCAGGATTTAATAAACTATCAAGCTCAATTATTTATGCAAGGCAAAGCCTTAGCAAAAATCAATTAATAGGCTTTTTTAAAATTGAGTTTATGCTAATAATTCCAAGTTTTCTTAGCTCATTTATATTAATTTTTATAGAAGTTATAAAAGAATTACCACTTGCTAGCTTGCTTGCTACGAGTGATTTTAAAACCCTTTCGTTTGAAATGGATAGATACGCAAGTGATGAGCAGCTTGCTATGGTTAGTGCTCCTGCACTTGTTGTAATTATTACTTGCTTTATATTATTAGTTATTTTTAATTTTATTAAGGAAAGAAAATGAGTTATTTAGAATTTAAAAATGTTACATTTGGATATAAAGAGCCTTTATTTTCTAATCTTAGCTTTAGTTTAGAACAATCAGAAAGGCTAAGCATTTTAGGTCAAAGTGGAAGTGGAAAAAGCACTATTTTAAAACTAATTGCAGGTTTTATAGAATTAAAACAAGGCGAAATTATTTTAGATGGTGTAAATATTTCTAAACTTCCTGCATATAAAAGAAATATAGGTTTTTTATTTCAAGATTACGCACTCTTTCCACATTTAAAAGTAATAGAAAATGTAACATTTGGTATAAAAGATGGCGATAAAAAAGAAATCGCTATGGATATTTTAAACTCACTTGAGATTAGCAACCTAGCAAATGCTTATCCAAAAACCCTAAGTGGTGGTCAGCAACAACGCGTTGCTCTTGCAAGATGTATAGCTCAAAAGCCAAAATTATTGCTTTTAGATGAGCCTTTTTGTGCATTAGACGCTAATCTTCGCTCTTCAATTAGAAGCTTCGTGCTTGATTATATAAGCAAATTAAATATCGCTTGTATTATGGTAACTCATGATTTAGCCGATGTAAATGCCTTTAAATCAAAAATTTTAAAGCTTACTTGTGGATAAATAAAAGGTCTTTTTTAAACAATAAATAAATAAAATTAAAATTATTAATTATTTTTAAGTAGTATCTTGAAAAATATTATTAAACTAAAAGGATAGATATGAAAAAATTTTATTTTTCTCTTGCTTGTTTGGCTTTAATTGGTTGTGGAGATAGCAATACAGATATTGTAAAAAACGCTACTTTAAATTTTAATAAAACTATGACAATAGGAACTGCAATTGATAATTTTAATGATTGCAAGAGCGTAAAATGGAAAGATACTAGCAAAGGCGGTCAAAATATAGTAACTGCAACTTGCGAAATTAAAAAAGAGATTTTAAAAAATGAATTTAAAGAAAAGCAAGAAGCTTTTGAGAGCAAAAAAGCATCTAATCAAGCTGCAATTGCTAAAGAATATGAAACTATCAAAAAGAATTTACAAAATAAATGTAAGAGTGATTTAGAACTTCCAGATCTTCAAGGGATTTTAGAACTTACGAAAAAACATTGCGAATTAACCAAAAGAACTAAAGGTCTTGCATTTTCTTACTTAAAATGTGAAAAAACAATAAGTGATGAAATCAATAATTTTAATTGTGCGCCTAAATATACTGCTTATAATTTAGAAAATCTTTTAAAAGCATTTGCGTATTATAATGCAGAAGGAGAAGAAATTGTTTTATTTGAAACTCCTGTGGAAGTAAAATCAAGAACTTATAAAATTAGTTTTTATGTAAATACTGATAAAACTATTGACTTAAAAGATTCTTTTGTAATTGATGATGATAAAGAATTAGAAGTAAGCGCTGATAGAATGCTTCGTGAATTTTATAAAAGATAAGAGTTTGATTGTGCTTAAAAACCAAAAAAATATTATGAATATATAATAATTAATATTGCTTATTTAAAGAAAGAAAATATCTACTTTAAATAAGCTAAAATTTAATTAGAATTAAAATCTAAATTAACTTATATAAACGCTTTTAAAATAATATTTATATATTTAAATTAATTATTCATGATTTATTATTTAAATATTTTTAAGTAGTATTTTGAAAAAGAATTTTATTTAATCAGAAAGGATAATTATGAAAAAATTTTATTTTTCACTTGCTTGTTTGGCTTTAATTGGTTGTGGTGATAGCAATATAGATATTGTAAAAAAAGCAACATTATCACAAAACAAAACTATGACAATAGGCGATGCAATTGATAGTTTTAAAGAATGCGAAAGTGTAAAATGGGAAGATACTAGCAAGAATAAACAAAATATAGTAACTGTAACTTGTAAAATCAAGAGTGAGATTTTAAAAGATGAGTTTAATCAAATAAACGCTGAGTATCAAAAAGCTTTAGATGCTGCAAAACAAAGAAATCAAGAGATGATTGAGAATACTTATAATATTTTTAAGGATAACTTACAAAGTTTAAGTAAAACTGATGTTAAGTTTCCTAGTATTCAAGAACTTTTAGAACTTGCAAAAAAACATTGTAAATTAAACAAAAATGAAAGTTTTTTTTCATTATCTATGGGAGAATGTGATGAGAGTACAGATGAAGAGTTAAAAAATTTTAACTATGAGCCTAGAGATAGCTTTTTTAAGATAGGGCTAGATAATTATTTGCTTCCTATTTTAAGATATAGTCAAGAAGAGATAAAACCTATTTGGTTTAGAGAGTTACCAAAAGAAGTAAAATCAAGAACTTACAAAATTAACTTTTTTGTAAATACTGATAAAAGCGTTGCTTGCAAGGATGCGTTTGTAATTAATGATGGTGAAGAAAAAGAAATACATAAAAATGAATTATTATATAAATTTTATGAGAGATAAGAAATTAGCCAAAACAAATTTTAGGCTAGTTGTTATAAATACCTTTAAGACTAATATTTTTTAATCAGAATTTGAAATAGGAATTTCCTATTTCAAATTCTTTAGTTTTTATTTTGTCTAAATTTTGACATTAGATTTTTTGCTAATTTTTTCGCATCAAAATCGTTATAAGCTTTTTTCACATCTTTTTCTAAAGTATTTAGCTCTTTTTTGATTTTTTCATTTAGTTCTGAGTTTTGGAATTTGATTAGTTTTATATTTAGCAGTTGCTTATTTTCTCTTACTAATCTTGCAAATTTTGCGAAGTTATTATCTAGCTTATTGTTTAAAATATTTTCTAATGCTTTGCCTGAAGCATCATTATTAAGATTTTGCTTAATCATTGCAATAAAATCACGCTCAAGGCTAAGTAATGATAATTTCATATTATCAAGTTCATTATCGCTTAGGCTTACTTCTAATTCTTTTTTAAGTCTTTCAAGTATCGCAAAAATTCCTTCTAAAAGCCCGTTTAAAACTCCAGTTAAAAGCTCTTCAGCATAGCTTTGCCACTCGTTTGCAAGTTCAATTGCAGCTTTTAAAATAAGTTCAGCAGCATTTATAATCTTGTCTTTATTAAATTTAGCATACTCAAGAACATTAATTAACATAAAATTACTTATTAAAAAGCATCTTTCTTCTATCATAACGCTATTTTCAAGCACATTAATGAAAGCATTTTGAGCTGTTTCATAAAGTATTTGCAATGAATTTGCTTCATTTAGCATTAATTCTTCAAGGTATTCTTTTTGAATATCGTTTAAATCTAATTTGCTAAGCTCATTAAAGCTTGATTTTGCTATATCATAAAGCTCGTTTTCTTTTTGCTTAATAGCTTTTCTAATGTTTTCTAATTCATTTGTAAGATTATAGATTTCTTGCTCTTTTATAGACATTTTTGCTCTTAAAAGTGCTTTTAAAACTATGTTTTTATTTTCATTACTGAGTGCTTGTAATTGCTCTAATTCATTGCAGTATTGCTTATATAATTTAGAGATTAGCTCTTCATCATTTGATTTTAAAAACTCTGATTTTGCTTTTTCTTTAATTTCATTAAATAGTATGTTTTTCATAATTATCCTTATAAAACAAATTTAGAATGTTTTTTTAGCATAGAAAATAACTCAAGCCTATAAGCTTCATTAGGCACTTCTAAGCTTATGTTATAGCTTTTATAATTATCAGTTGATTTTGAATTCTCTATTTTTGCATTTTCTATTTTTAATTCTTTAACTAATTCGTTTATATCCTTATCTTTATCTAAGATTACTTTATAACTCCAATTGCAAGGATATTCAATCTTTAAATCAGCTTTAATTTCTTCTAAATTGACCACTTTTGCCTCCGTCTTTTTCAAGTAATTTTATATCATCAATAACCATTGTTTTATCAATAGCCTTAACCATATCATAAATAGTTAATAAGCCAACGCTAACAGCATTTAGTGCTTCCATTTCAACACCTGTTTTTCCTTCAGTAACAACCACAACGCTTACTTTAAAAGCAAATTCGTTATCAACGGGAGTTATATCAACATCAACCTTGCTAATAGGCAGTGGATGACACATAGGGATTAAATTTGATGTTTGTTTTGCAGCTAGAACTGCTGCTACAATTGCAGTATTTATCACAGCACCTTTTTTAGCATTTCCGTTTAAAACTGCATTAAATGCTTCTTCGTTCATTGTGATTTTACCACTTGCCAAAGCTCTTCTTTTTGTGATATTTTTATCACTTACATCTACCATTGTTGGATTATTTTGTTCGTTTATGTGAGTAAGTTGCATTTTTTTCCTTTATTTTTCTATGGATTTTAACAAATAATATAAATAAAATGGTATATTAGCAGTTTTTGAACTTATTTAAGGATATCCAAATGGCTTATGATGATGAAGAATTTTTTGATGAAGACGAATTAGACGGCTTTAGCGAATATGATGATTTTGATGAAGAATTCTTAGATGATGAAGACGAGTTTAGTGACTTTGATGATGAATTTGATGAAGATGAATTAGGCAGTCTTGATGAATACAATATCTATGATGAAGATATGTATGATGATGACGATTATAGTTTTGATGAGGAATGATGCAAAACGACAATCAAAAAGTAGAATTTATACAAGAACTTTACGAAACTTATGAAGATATAAAAAATAGAAATATTACTCTAAAAAGAATATATGTTATTTTGATATTAACTATTATCATAGTTTTTGGCTTTTTAGGTGTTGCTATGCTATTTGCTAAGGAGTTTTTTATATCTTCGCTTTATATAATATGCACGCTATTATTTTATTTATTGCTACTAAATAGGAAGAAAAAATCAATAGCAAGGTATCTTGATTGGTATAGTTTTTTAGGTGGAAGCCTAACTATTCTTATTGCTATTATTTGTAATATTTATTTATATTCTTTAGCTGGTGGTTCGCAATTGTATTTATTGCTATTAGCCACTTTAATTTACATAATTTTTATTGATGATAGTAAAAAAAGAATTATAGTTGCAAATATAATTTATGTTGTTTTATTAACTGCTTTTGTATCACTTGTTTTACTTGATAGCTTAGTATGGCATAGCGAAGTTAAAGAAAATATTTTTGGCAATATGCTTTTTGGTATGTCAGTTGTTGTTGTGTTTTTTGGCATTGTTTTTGCAGCAAATGTTGTTGGATTAAAATCAATTGAAGATATAGAAAAATTATCAAATAATCAAAATAAAATAAAAGCAAAAACACAAGAAGACAATAAGTATAATGTAATAGAAAAAAAAGATTTCACTCAAGAAATTTTACAAAGACAATTAGCACAATATGATAATATCAATGTTTGTATATTTGAAATGTCTTTTACTCAAAAAGATAAAAGTGCATATTTTAAAATGGACTACTATTATCAAAACAAACTAATGAATGAATTGCTTAGTTTATTAAGGGTGTATTACCCAGAGTTTGATAAAAACAAAAAGCCTAGCACAACAATGCTAATTAAATGGGATTTAAACTCTATTATTTTAATCGGCGAAGAAGAAAGCAATAGTTTTTATTTTACACTTGAATCGATTAGCAAAGATTTTGATAATATGGTAAGAAGAAAAAAAGATAGCTTTGATGTATATTTAAAAATAGTTGCAAAATACTATAAGCATTTAAATACAAATAAACGCCCTAAAATATTATTAGAAAAAATCAACGAAGTAATTAAATTAAAATACGAAACTAGAACAATGGGTAAAGAATATATCTTATATAAAAGCGGCATAGGCGAGCAAAATCAAAAGGCGTTATAGTGGTAAAATACGAGATTTTAATTGTAGTAAATAGTGTTTTTATATTTTTAGCTAGATTTGTAAGCGGAGTTGTATTTTCTTATTATGATTATTTAGATTGTTTTTATTGGTGTTTTGTTGCTTCTATATTTTATTTAGGCTTTATAATTTCTGTTTTTATAGGAAGAGGTTTTCAAAAAAGCTTTAATCAAAAAAATTATTTTTTTAATAATTATAAAAAACTATTAAACAAAAAGCGTTCTTTTAGGGCGTATTTGTTTAAAAAAATAACAAGAGTTGATTTTATAAAAATTAGGCATTTTGCTTGGTATTTATTTCAAATAGAAATTATTGCAACTACTGCTTATATATCTTATAAAGTAGGTTGGGGTTGGGGATTTGATTTATATATACTTTTGGTTGCATCGTTTTTTTATCTAAATCTTAGAAAATATAGTCCTGCAATATATTTATTTCCTTTAGCTTATTTTATAATTTATTTAACTATTTATTTTTTAAGTACTAAGAGTAATTATCAAGATGGACAAGTTATTATTTATATAATTAATGTTATTTTTACTATTAGTTCTATTTTTTATTCTCAAGTTATTATGGAACTTGGAAGAGTTATTAGGTATGTAAATGATGAAAATAGAAAATCACATTTAAAAAGACTAACAAGCTTTGATACTTTAACAGATACATATCATAAATATTCTTTCTTAGAAATAATGAACGCAAAATTAGATCATAATTCTAATGAAGATGTTATAACTCAAGCAAGCACTATAATTATAGAAATTAGCAACCTAAGAAAAATAAATGAAGAATTTACAACAGAGCTTGGAAACGAAGTTTTGAAAGAATTTGCATATATTCTTAGAAAACATAGTGAAAACTATGAAAAATATATCGCTAGATGGAGCGGTAATGAGTTTTTAGTATTTATTGCAAATGAAGATGAGGTTGTTGTAAGAAACTATATTGAAGAAATCAAGCAAGATGCTATGAGAAATCGTTTTGGTGTAAAAGGAGCTAAAGTTCAAGTTGTTTTTGGCTTATCTCATACGGTTTCTTTTGATTATCAAATCAATAAATTTATAAATGAAGCTTATGAAGAATTAGCAAATAATAGAGAAAAATTAAATTATGAAAAAGGAGAATTATGAACAAGCGTTTAAGTAAAGAGCAAGTAAAAACTCTAGCCCTAAGCTCACTTGGTGGGACTTTGGAGTTTTATGACTTTATTATTTTTGTATTTTTTGCGAGTTATTTTTCGCATCATTTCTTTCCATCTACACTTAGCCCTTTTTGGCAAGAGCTAAACACTTATGGAGCATTTGCAGCTGCATATTTAGCAAGACCTTTAGGCGGGGTTGTAATGGCTCACTTTGGAGATAAGTTCGGTAGAAAAAATATGTTTATGCTAAGTATTTTACTAATGGTAATTCCTACTTTTGCACTTGCAGTTATTCCTACTTATGAAACGATAGGATATGGTGCGCCAATAGCGTTATTATTAGTAAGAATATTTCAAGGAATGGCAATAGGTGGAGAATTACCAGGTGCTTGGGTATTTGTAAGAGAGCATAGCGAAGATAACAAAAAGGGCTTATTTATAGGCTTACTAACTTCAAGCGTTGTTGGTGGAATCTTACTTGGTTGTTTGGTTGCACTTATTATGCAACTTAATTTTACTACTGAAGAGCTAAAAGATTGGGGATGGAGAGTTCCGTTTGCTTTAGGCGGTGTTTTTGGAATAATTTCACTATATCTTAGACGCTATTTAAATGAAACTCCTGTGTTTAAAGAAATGCAAAAAAGTGATTCTTTAGTAAAACTTCCTATTAAAGATGTTATAGAAAATCATAGATTTGGAATATTTATTTCTATTTTAGTTACTTGGGTTTTAACTGCTTGTGTTGTTGTGTTTTTATTAATTGCTCCAAATTTTGTAAGAGTTATTATGAATTTAGAGCCTGTTGATAATACTTATATTCAAATGGCAGGTATATTTGCTATGATGATTGGTTGTGTTCTTACTGGATTTCTAAGCGATAAATTTGGCATTAGTAGAATATGTAAGATATTTGCAATTCTTTGGGGAGTGTTTGGAGCCTTGTATTTTTATGAGCTCTACATTGCAAAAGATTTAACACTTTTAATATTATTTTATTTATTAGCAACTCTTAGTGCTGGTATTATGAACTTTACACCTTTAATTATGGTTGAGATTTTCCCTGCAAAAATTCGTTATAGTGGAATTAGCTTTAGCTATAACTTAGCTTATGCTATTGCAGGTTTTATTACGCCTATTTTGTTGCCATTTTTAAACAAGGTTGCAATTAGTGAAAACCCACCATTTTTATATCAAATAGGTGGCGGAGCTTATATAATTCTTGTTGCTTTTGTTGCATTTATTACGGCTTGTTTAGTATCAAAAAGAATATAGAATTTGAATTAGGAATTTAAAATGAGATTTTTGTTTTTAATATTGTTTTCAGTGTTTTTAAATGCTGCTGATACAAGTGTTAGCAATATGCACTTGTATGGCGTTTTGACACTTTTACCGCCTTTAATGGCAATTATTTTAGCCTTTATTACTCGTGAAGTAATTTTGTCTTTATTTATAGGTGTTTTTACAGGAACTTTTCTTCTAGCTTTTGCTAATTTTTACACAGCAAATGTTGTAAATGATACTTATACATTTACTTATAATAATCCATCTTTTATGGATTGGGTAAATCTATTTTTAGCATCGTTTTCAAACATAGTAAAGCATTTGCTTGATGCTATGATAGATAGCGATGATGCAGGAGTAATCTTACAAGTATTTTGTATAGGTGGTGTGGTTGCTCTTATAACTAAAATGGGTGGAATTAATGCAGTAGCACTTGCACTTACTCGCTTTGTAAAAGGTCCTGTTTCAGCTCAAGTTAGCACTTGGTTAATAGGCTTATGTATATTCTTTGATGATTATGCAAATAGTCTTACCGTTGGTCCTATTATGAGACCAATTGCTGATAAGTTTAAAATCTCTCGTGAAAAGCTAAGTTTTATACTAGATAGCACAGCTGCACCTGTTGCAGGAATTGCTATAATTTCTACTTGGATAGGTATTGAAGTAGGGCTTATAAAAACAGCTTACACTTTAGTTGGAATTAATGATGTAAATGCTTTTGGTGTATTTATGCAGACAATTCCTTATAGATTTTATAATATTTTCATGCTAATTTTCGTGGTTTTAACTGCTGTTCAGCAAAGAGAATTTGGCTCAATGTATATTGCTGAAAAGAATGCTCGTGCAGGAATAGTAAGCGAAGCTGCACTTGATGTTGGAGCTGAGTTAGAGCGTGAGCTTAAACCTCGTGAAGGAATAGAGCATAAAATTAGCGATGCTTTAATTCCTATTCTAACTCTTATTATTACAGCTTTAACAAGCTTTTATTTTAGTGGTTTAAATGCTATTATTGATGATCCTGATAAGGCTGATATTTTAAGTAAGATTGAAGAAAATTATTTAAGCTTTTATGCGATAAGAACAACCTTAGGTGAAGCAAATTCAAGCCTTGCATTATTTCAAGCTGCATTATTTGCTAGTGTTGTAGCAGTTATTTTAGGTCTAGTTCGCAAAAAGATAAATCATAAAGAAGCAGTTGAGACATGGCTGCATGGTTGGAAGAGTATGATATTTACAATTGCAATGCTACTTTTTGCATGGAGCTTAGCTGCTATTGTAAAAGAATTAGGAACTCATAAATACATAGTGCAATTATTATCAGGCTCAACTCCGCATGTTTTACTTCCTAGTATGATTTTCTTAATCGGTTCAGCAATGAGCTTTGCAATAGGTACAAGCTATGGAACAATGGGTATTTTAATGCCTTTAGCAATTCCTTTAGCACATGCAGTAGGACTTGAATCAGGTATGAGTGGCAATGAACTTCATGAATACATGGTAATAAATATTTCTTGTGTTCTAACGGGTGCTATTTTTGGAAATCACTGCTCACCTATTGCTGATACTGTAATTTTAAGTGCTATGAGTGCAAAGTGTGAGCTAAGTGCGCATGTTAAAACTCAAATGCCTTATGCACTTTTAGTGTGTGCAATTAGCGTTATTTTTGGCTATATTCCTGTAAGTTTTGGTCTAAATGTATATTTAACAATTATTTTAGGTGTAGCTATGATGAGCTTAGCACTTCGCTTAATAGGAAAAAAAGTTGAATAAATTTGAATTAGTTTGCAAGGAATTTAATATTCCTTGCGAAAAAATTTATGAAAATGGTTTAAGAACTAGAGTTAATTTTGCTTTATATAAAGATAATGGCAAAATCTCTTATGCTATGTTTAAAGATAAGTGCAAAATCACTGATTTTGATACTTCTTTTATATGTGATGAGATAAGAGATTTTATGCCTAAATTACTTGAGAATTTAGATGAAGCTTTAAAGGATAAATTATTTGAAATTAGATTTTTTAAAAGTTTTTATACTTTAAATGTTTTGCTTTTATATCATAAAGATATAAAAGAATTCAAAATCGGAAATTACTACAAAAAACTTAGCAAATTAACTAAATTAAAGCTAAATATCATAATGCAATCAAGAAAGCAAAGAATTGCCTATCCAAACGATATTTTAGAGCATTTTAGCAATGGCATTAAATATGAGTTTAACGATGAGTGTTTTATACAGCCAAGTCTTTTAATGAATGAAAAAATGCTTGAATTTGCAATCTCTTGCGCAAAAGTTAAGCCTAATGCTGATTTATTAGAGCTTTATTGTGGTTATGGTAATTTTACTTTAGCACTTGCTCCTTATTTTAAAAAAGTTTTCGCAACCGAACTTAGCAAAAAAAATGTAGAATTTTTAAATACAAATTGCAAAATAAATAATACTAATAATATTTACACAGCAAGGCTAAAAGATAGCGAAGTAAAAGATGCTTTTAATAAGGTAAGAGCTTTTAATAGATTAAAGCATATTAATTTAGATGATTTTTGCTTTTCGCATATTTTAATAGATCCTCCTAGATGTGGTTTAGGCGAGTGTGTAGAATTAGTAAAAAACTATGATAATATAATTTATATTTCATGTAATCCATTAACGGCTAAAATTGATTTAGAAAAATTATGTAAAACTCATGAATTAAAAAGGTTTGTATTGTTTGATCAATTCATTAATTCAGAGCATTTAGAGTGTGGATTTTACCTAGAAAGGATGTAAAATGATAGAGCTTAGCAAAATATATGCTGCTAAAGAAAAAGTTTATGATGTAGCGATAAAAACGCCTTTTAATTATTCAAGATTTTTATCAAATGACAAATATAGCATTTATTTAAAATGTGAAAATCTTCAAACAATAGGAGCTTATAAAATAAGGGGCGCTTATAATAAACTTGCAAACTTAAGTGATGAGCAAAAAAAATTAGGAGTAGTTGCAGCAAGTGCAGGAAACCACGCTCAAGGAGTAGCATTTTCTGCTTCAAAGTTTGGAATAAAAGCTTATATCGTAATGCCTGAATCAACACCGGTTAATAAAGTAAGCAGCACAGCAAACTTAGGTGCTGAAGTTATTTTAAAGGGCGATAATTTTGATGAAGCATACGCTTATGCAAAAGAGCTAGAAAAGACTAAAAATCTAACCTTTATTCATCCATTTGCAGACCCATTCGTAATGGCAGGACAAGGAACTATATTTTTAGAATTAATTGAAGAATTAAATAATATTTCTTATATCATCGTGCCTATTGGTGGGGGTGGCTTAATTAGTGGAATTGTAAGTGCAGCAAAACAAATAAATCCAAACATTAAAGTAATAGGCGTTCAAAGTAAGGGTGCTAGTGCTATGCTAAATAGCTTTAATGAAGGCAAAATCATAAATTCAAGCAAGGTAAAAACAATAGCTGATGGTATTGCTGTAAGAGATGTTAATGAAGATTGCTTTAATATAATTAAGCAAAATGTAGATGATATAGTAATGGTTAGCGATGAAGAAATTGCTAATGCGGTTTTATTTTTATTAGAACAGCATAAACAAGTTGTAGAAGGTGCAGGAGCTGCTAGCGTAGCTGCTATAATGCACGGCAAAATCCCTAATCTAAGTGGCAATGTAGTATGTATTTTAAGTGGTGGAAATATAGATGTAACAATGCTAAATAATATCATTGAAAAAGGTCTAGTAAAAAGTTATAGAAAAATGCAAATATGCGTAACTTTAATTGATAAAGCAGGTGCATTGCTTGATTTAACTAAGGCTTTAAAAGATGCAGAAGCTAATATTATTAAGGTTGATTATGATAGATTTGGGGCTGATTTTGGTGATGCAAATATTACAATTACACTAGAGACTAAAGGTAAGGCTCATCAAGAACAAGTTTGTAAAGTTTTAAGCGAACAAGGATTTATTTATAAGGAGATAAGATGAAAAAGTTTTTAATAGAAATAACTTGCGAAGAATTACCGGCTATTCCTTTTTTAAAAGAAGAGCCAAATATTAAAAATAAATTAGAAACTATTTTAAATGCGAATAATATTATTTTTAGCGATTTAGAGTTTTTGTATACTCCAAGACGCTTTTTATTCACTTTTAAAGCCAAAGAATTTTCAAAAGATAGTCAAACAGAGCTAATCGGTGCTCCTAAAGAAGTAGCCTATAAAGATGGAAAATTAAGCAAAGCTGGTGAGAGCTTTTTAGCTAAAGCAAATATTAGCGAAAGCGAATTAGAGTTTAAAGAAATTAAAGGAAAACTTTGTTTATACGCTCTAAAAACTGAAGCAGGAAAGCATATAAAAGAATTAATAAACGATATTTTAGAAAGCTTTATAACAAGTCTTAATTTTGGTAAAAGTATGCGTTGGGGAGCAAATACTTTTAGCTTTATTCGTCCTATTACTGGGCTATGTGTTATGATGGATGATGAATTAATTAATGCGAAGTTATTTAATCAAGAATCTTGCAAGAGTACTTTCGTTCATAGAAATGTAAGTATGCAAAAAGTTGCTTTTAATACTCAAGAAGAGTATTTTAAAACCTTAAAAGAAGGCAGAGTTATTCTAAATCCTAAAGATAGATTAGAAATAATTCTAAGCGAGATAAGAAACATTGAAAAATTATGGAATTTAAAAGCGGAAATTGATGAAGAATTATTAGCAGAAGTTGTAGCAATTACTGAATATCCATCAGCGCTTTTAGGTAGTTTTGATAAAGAATTTTTACAAGTTGCACCTGAAGTAATTATTACTTCAATGAAAGAAAATCAACGCTATTTTGCAGTATATAAAGATAATTCTTTAAGCAATAATTTTATAACGATTACAAACTCATTCAATCCTGACCTTGAAACTATTAAAAAAGGTAATGAAAAGGTTTTAAGAGCAAGACTTAGTGATGCATTATTCTTTTGGGAAAATGACTTAAAAGTTGGTTTAGAGCCTGAGAGTTTAGCAAATACAATTTATATGCAAGAATTAGGAACGCTAAAAGATAAGCAAGCAAGAGAACTAAGCATTGCTTTAAGACTTGCAAAGATATTTGGATATGAAAACGAAAAAAATGTAAAAGATGCAATCAATCTTAGCAAGGCTGATTTAAGAACTCAAATGGTAGGAGAATTCCCAGAACTTCAAGGGATTGTAGGCTCATATTATGCTGCTAATATGGGATATTCTAGCGAAGTTTGCACAGCGATTAAAGAGCAATATTTATATGATGAATTACCAAGCACAAAGCTTAGCAAAATTATCATCCTTGCAACAAGACTTGATACCTTAATGGGGCTTTTTAGTATCAATAAACTTCCAAGTGGTAATAAAGACCCTTACGCATTAAGAAGAGCGGCTTTAAGTATTATTAAAATTTTAATTGATTTAGGCGTTAAATTTAATCTTTTAGATTTATTAGGAGAGTTTAAAGGACTTTATAAAGCTTATGATATTTCAAAATTAATTAGCTTTATTAATGATAGATTTTCGGCTTTATATCCTGTGAATTCATCTTATATTAAAGCAGTTTTAAATGCTAATAATACTGATATAGTAACGATTGATGAAAATATTAATGCTTTAATTACTTTATCAAAAGATAAAGATTATGAGAGCAAAATCTCAACATTTAAAAGACTTGCAAACATTATTAAAGATAGTAAAGACTTATATTGTGATGAAAGCAAGTTAAGTAATGAATATGAAAGAAAATTACACAAAGCTTATAAAGATATTAGCTTTAGCGAAAATGTTAGCGATAATTTAGCTGCGATTTTTGCACTTAAGCCTATTATTGATGAGTTTTTTGATAATGTTATGATTAATGTTGATGATTTAGAGATTAAAAATAATCGTTTAGCTCTAGTTTATAGCATTTATAAGCATATTGCAAGTATTGCTGATTTAAAAGAAGTAAGTTTTGAAAACAATATTTAAAAACTATAAAGCTGCAAGTTTTAGAGCAAAAACTAGCAGCTTTAAACCCATTAAAAACATTGATTATGTAGATATTAAAGAGCTTTTGTTTTTAGATAAAGAATTTAATATCTTAAAAGATAATATGAATAACTTTTTAAATGAATCATTATATCAGCATTGTTTATTAGCAGGGGCTAAAGGCTGTGGAAAATCAAGCTTAATAAAGGCTATTTTTAATGAGTTTAGTAATAGTGATTTAAGAATAGTTGAGGTTTTTAAAGAAGACTTGAATGATTTAAGATATATTATTGATGATTTAAGCGAGTTAGAATATAAATTTGTAATATTTTTAGATGATATAAGTTTTGAGATAAACGATGATAGTTTTAAGGCTTTAAAACCTATTTTAGATGGCGGATTAGAAAGACTTAGTAATAATATTATGTTTATTCTAAGTTCAAATTATAAAAATCTTTTAAAATCAAATAATTTAAATTATCAAGATGCAGATTTTAACGATGAAAGTGATGATAGATTTGCATTAAAAGAACGCTTTGGAATATGGCTAAATTTTTATTCAATTTCACAAGAGCAGTATTTAAGCATAGTAAAATCATTTTTTAAAGATGAGTATAACGATGAAATAAGAGCAAAGGCTTTAGAATTTGCAAATCTTAAAGCTGCTAGAAATGGTCGTATTGCTAAGCAATTTTATGAAATTTATAGGAAGTAAAATGATAAATGGAGCTAGTATTTTTAAAGCATTATTAAAAAATAATTTAGTAAGACCAATAGAACTACAAAATTATGATGATTTTCATAAATTTTTAGCAATAATTCTAAGCACAAATAAGATAGAAAAAGTTTTTGTAAATCTTGAAATTCCTATTTCAAATTCCATTGAAAAGTTAGCTGAAATTGATGTAAAAGAATTAGCAATACTAATTAAACCAAGTGGCTTTTATAATACAAAGGCAAAAAAGCTAAATGATTTAGCAAAAGCTATTATAAAAGACTTTTCAAGCTTTGATGAATTTATGCAAAATGCAGATTTTGAATGGTTTTTAAAAATTAAAGGTGTAGGTTTTGATACGGCTTTAATGCTTAATAATTTTCTTTTAAAAAAGCCTAGTTTAGTAATAAATGCAAATGCAAAAAAACTTTTAAATATTTTAGATTTTACATTTGAAAGCTATGAAGAAGCAAGTGAGATTTTAAGCGAAGGTTTAGATGATGAGTATTTTTATAAAGCCTTAAATACTGATAATTTAGCTGATATTTATATGAGTTTTTCAGCTAGCATTGATAATCTTATGCAAGATCATTATAAAAATAAAGATTTTGATGAATTAGGTAAAAAAGTTTTAAAGGAGCTAAGATGAATATAAGCGATTTTAAAATAGTTGATTTTAAAGAATCTAATTTCATAAAGCCACTTCGTGCAAGTTATGTGATAAATACTCATAAGGTTGATTGGGATTTTATAAAATCTTTTGATTGCGTTAGTATAATGCTTTATCATAAAGCTAAAGATAGCTTTATATTTGTAAAACAATTTAGAGCACCGCTTTATTATCACGAAAATTGTGCTAATTTAGAAAATGGCTTTTCAATTGAGCTTTGTAGCGGAATAATTGATAAAGACAAAAGCTTAGAAGAAATTGCTTTAGATGAATGTATTGAAGAGCTAGGATTTAAGCCAAAAAAATTAATTTATATTGATAAATTTTACACAGGATTTGGCAGTGGAGTGAGTGCTCAGCATTTGTTTTTTGCAGAAGTTAGCGATGATGATATAGTAGGAGTTGGCGGCGGCGTTGATAATGGCGAGTTTATAGAAAGCGTTTGGGTAAGTCTTAGTGAATATGATAGCTTTTTTGCAAACAATAAAAGAAGTGCTTTGATTGATTTTGCTAATTTATGGTTTAGACATATTTATAAAAAATAATTATTCAAATTCCTAATTCAAATTCCATAAAAATTATTCAAGAATTTGAATTAGGCTTTTAATTCATACAATTTAGAATTATTAAAATCAAACTAATAATATATTAATAAAAATCAAAATAGTTACCTTTAGTAACATTTATTCGCTAGACTGCAAACCTTACCCGACATCTCTTATCTAATTCTTAAGGAGATTTTTTGAATAAAAATTATTTATTAAATATAAACAATATCAAAACAGAAGCTCTAGCAGCTTTAGTAGTTGGCTTTGCGATAATCCCTGAAGCCATAGCTTTTAGCTTGATTGCAGGTGTAAATCCTAAGGTTGGAATATACGCTAGTATTTGCATATTATTAGTTAGTTCTATTGCGGGTGGAAGACCTGCGTTAATTTCAGCTGCAACAGGTGCTATGGCTTTGCTTATGATTGATTTGGTGAAAGGCTATGGGCTTGATTATTTAATGGCTGCAGGTATTTTGGCTGGTATTTTTCAAATACTTTTTGGAGTTTTAAAAGTAGCTAGATTTATGAGTTTTATACCTCGTTCAGTTATGGTAGGCTTTGTTAATGCTTTGGCAATTTTGATTTTTATGGCTCAGCTTGATGAAATTTTTAAGGCAAATTCATTAGGGCTTGCAATAATTTGCATTGCTTTAGGCATAATTTATTTATTTCCTTTACTTCCTAAAATAGGCAAGATGATACCTAGTTCTTTAGTAGCTATTGTGTTAATAACTATTATTAGCATTAGTGCTGGTTTTGATGTTAGAACTATTAAAGACTTAGGCGAATTACCAAGCGAATTGCCACATTTTTTAATTCCAAATATTCCTTTAAATCTTGAAACATTACAAATTATTTTGCCTTATTCATTAAGCCTTGCAATGGTTGGAATAATGGAAAGCTTAATGACGGCAAATGTTTTAGATGAGCTAACTGCAACGAAAAGTAACAAAAATCGTGAATGTATAGGGCAAGGTTTAGCAAATATTAGCACAGGATTTTTTGGTGGAATGGCAGGTTGTGGAATGATAGGTCAATCTATGATAAATGTAAAATCAGGTGCAAGAACAAGGCTTTCTACATTTTTAGCTGGTGCTTTTTTGTGTATTATAATAGTTTCTTTAGCTGATTTTGTAAATTACATTCCTATGGGTGTTTTAGTAGCTATTATGATAATGGTATCAATTGGAACTTTTGATTTTAGTTCAATTAAAAAATTAAAAAGCTTTCCTTTTTCAGCAAATGCCGTTATGATTACAACCGTTATTGCCACTATATTTACACATAATTTAGCAATAGGTGTTGTAATAGGGGTTTTGCTTGAAGCTTTATTTTTTGCTAATAAAGTTTCTTATTTTTTAAATTGTAAGAAAAGTTTAGATAATGGTGTTAAAACTTATAAATTTTATGGACAGATATTTTTTAAGAGTGTTGATAAATTTTATGATGAATTTAACTTTGATGAGAAATGTGAATGTATTATAATTGATGTTAGCAAAGCACATTTTTGGGATGTTAGTGCTATTTATGCTCTTGATAAGATTATTTCAAAGTTTAAAGATAAAGGCACAAAAGTTGAGATAATAGGCATAAATATAGCAAGTTCATATATGATGAAAAAATTTAGTATTAATAAAAATTAAAATAATTTTTAAAAGGTGAAATGAAGATGAAACAATATATTTTAGCTTGCATAGATACTAAAGAAAACGCAAAAGGCGTTTGTGATGCTGCGATTTATTTTGCGAATTTGTTAGGAGCTGGTGTTACGCTTTTACACGCATTAGAGCAAAGTGATGATTTAGAGATAAATATCACTATAAATCCTAATTTTGAGCCAAAGGTTTTTGAAGAATTTGCAAAACATAAAGAAAAAGATGAACAAGCTAAAGATAAAGATGGGAAAGAATTATTAAACTATTATCAAAACTATTGCGAAAACGCAGGAGTAATTACTAATACCCTTCATCTTCATGGAGATTTAGCTAATTTAATCACTATTATTGAAAAAGATTATAAATTATTAGTGGTAGGAAAATTACTTGATAACGAACAAGATTTGCAGATAAAAGAAATTATAAAAAGCGTTAATCTTCCTATTTTATTAGCAAATAAAGATTTTCATTCTATTGATAAAGCATTATATGCTTATGATGGAAGCGATAATTTAGACAAAGCTTTAAACAAAGTTTTAGTAAATCCAATAATCAAAAATGCTTCAAGAGTTTTAATTCATCTAAGCAAAGATGAGAAAAAAGCTAAAGAGATTTTAGAAAAAGGAAAAAAAGTTTTTGATAAATACAATAAAGCAATAAGCCTTGAGATATTAGACAGAACTAGTCCTAGTGATTTGGTAGATTACGCACATAATAATAATTTTGATATTATCGTAATGGGAGCTTATAAAAATATGGCGATAAAACATATAATTTTTGGCTCTTTTACAAACGAAGTTTTAAAAAAATCAAAGCTACCTTTACTAATCTTAAAAAATTACAAAGAATTTGAAATAGGAATTTAAATTTTAAGTTTATTTTAAGAACGGGGGGGGGTATTATTCTTCTTTTAAGTTTTTAAAAGGAGAAAATATGAAAAAATTGTTATTTTCAACAATTTGTTTAGGTGCATTATGCGTTGGTGCTAATGCTGATTATTACTCAGGTATTGAGTTTGGCTCAATAACAAATAAAGCAAACGAAGGCGAGAGCATAGGAAATATGTTTAGCATCGGTGCTTATATTCGTGATTATAAAGAAAGCGATGAAAACTCAAGCTTCGTAAAATCATTTAGAGTAGGCTACGATACAAAGACTAAAGATAATTATGGCTATACAAATGTAAATGCAGAGCTTTTACTTGGATATGGTATGTATTTTTCATCTGATTTTAGTCTAAACTTATTAGCAGGTGCTGGAATTAATCTTGCAGAAGAAAATTATAAACCACGCAATGATTCAATTAGCGTTCATACACCATACGCAAAAGTAGGATTTAGCACACTTGCTAAGTTTGGCGAGAGCAAACAATTTGGCGTTACTTTAGATGCTTATTTTAATCGCTATTTAGATTATGACATAATTGAAGATAGAAAAGAAAACTTCTTTAGTGCAGAGCTAGGTGCTTTATATAAATTTAATTCAAGCAAAGAAGGTTTATATACTAAAATTAATGTAGGAACAAAAGATTCATTATTTTCAGACAAACTAAACAATACTTATTTTAATATTGGCTTAGGCTATAAATTCTAAGGAGATTAGATGAAAAAATTATTATTTTCATTAATTTCTTTAAGTGCTTTAAATGCTGGAGTTTATACTGGTTTTGACATTGGAGCTGCAAAATTATCACAAAGTTTTGATGAAAATGTTATTAAAAATATGGCTCAATTTGGTTTATATCTTAAATCTTATAAAGAAAAAGATAGCGAGTCAAGCTTCGTTGGTACTATCAAAATGGATTACAATCAATCAACTTATGAGCTTACAATAAATAACGAAAGAGCATATAAGGATACATTTTCGCAAACTTCATTTAAGGCTTTAGTTGGTTATGGTTTTTATGAAAGTTCTAGTATAGATACAAGCTTTAATATCTTATTAGGTCTTGGCGTAAATAATGCTAAATTAAAATCAAGTATAGTAGAAGATAGTGTAAGCGCTAATGCTAATGCTTTAATACTTGGCTTAGGTGGATTGATGAAATTCGGTGAGACTAAGCAATTTATGATAAGTTTTGATGGATATTATAATCACTACACTAAATACGAAGATTTTGAAAATAGAAGCAAAAACGCAATAGATGTTGAGCTAGGGGCTTTATATAAGTTTAGTAAAGATGATAGCGGAACCTTTGCAAGTATTAAAGCTGGAAGAAAAGATATATTATTTTCAGAAAAAACAGGTAGCTCATTTGTAAATATTGGCTTAGGCTATAAATTCTAATTTAACTAATTTTATCCGTGCTTTTTGGCACGGACTTCTTTTGATTTTCATTTATTTTTTTAAGTTTATTTTAAGAACTGGGGGGGGGTATTATTCTCTTTTTGACTTTAAAAGGAGAATGAATGAAAAAATTGTTATTTTCAACAATTTGTTTAAGTGCATTAAGCATTGGCGCAAATGCTGGAACTTACTCTGGCATTAGTTTAGGATTTTTATCTACTTCTAAAACAATTTTTGTAATCAATGGCAAAGAATATTTGGATAAGAACAACTGGGATGTAAATGGCTATATTAAAACCTATAAAGAGCATGAAGTTGATTCTGAGTTTGTTTGGAATTTTGAGGCGAATTATTTTTGGAATAATTACAAATATAAATTTGATGATATAGTTCCGGTTGTTAGGAATTCTCAGTTTGATTTTAGTGCTTTGATTGGATACGGAATGTTTTTTAACGAAGATTATGAAGATGAATTAAGCCTTAACTTAATGGGCGGTCTTGCTTATCATCATATGGGTATTAGAGGCGGTGCTAATTATGGTATAAAGGGCTTAAAATTTGGTTTTAGTGCATTATCAAAGCCATTTGATACAAAAAAATATATGGTAACTCTTGATGCTTATTATAATTTTTATTTAAGCAATGATTATTTTGATGACGTTAAAAAAGATTTTGATGTTAAAAAGAGTAGAAATGCCTATGATATATCAGTAGGTATGCTGTTTAATACTACCGAGTCTCGCTTTAGCCCTTATGTAAGCTCAAAAATAGGCGTAAAAGATAATTTATTTTCACAAAAAAACAATAATATTTATATAAATCTTGGCTTAGGCTTTCACTTCTAATTTAACTAATTTCAATCCGTGCTTTTTAGCACGGAACTAAAATTCCTATTTCAAATTCCTTAGAATTTCAAGCAAAAAAATCAAGGAATTTGAAATAGGAATTTAAATATCTAAATCCTAAGATTTAGATATTTAAAATTATGCTAGAGCTTTTTCTAAAGCGTCAAAGTCTGGTAATTCAGTAATTTCAGCACATACTTCGCTATAAACTATTTTGCCAGCTTTTTGAACAAAAATCGCTCTTGTAGTAAGCCCTTCTAAAGCGCCTTCTTGAATTCTACAGCCATAGTTTTTAGCGAATTCGCCGTATCTAAAATCGCTTACAGGAATTATGTTTTCTAATCCTTCAGCCGAACAAAATCTACCCATAGCAAAAGGTAAATCCATACTTACAACATAAACTTTCATTCCAAGTTTATTAGCTTTTACGTTAAACTCACGAGCTTCTTTTGCACATACAGGTGTATCAATACTAGGAACGCAAATTACGATTGCATCTTCATTTAGATTAATAACACTTAAATCTTTTCCTACTACTTTAGTATCTTTTATACTATCTCCAACTTTGATTGCTTCGCTGATTGCAACTGGGTTACCTTTAAAATTAACTTTCATAAAATTCTCCTTTTTTAAAATAAGACAAAATTATTCCTATTTTTGGTTACAAAACGATTATTAAAATTGAAAGTTTTTGAAAATAATTAAATTTATTTATCTTGCATAAAGTTTTCTTTTAAGCTATTATTCGGTTTTTAACTTTATTTAAAAGGAGAAATTACATGAGGAGTTTACTTTGGCTCAGCTAGGAGCACGTTTTCTAAAATAGGTTTTGTCTTAGCCCTTGCAGGTGGTGCTGTTGGACTTGGCAATGCTTGGAAATTCCCTACGATGGTAGGACTAAATGGTGGTTCGGCTTTCGTATTACTTTATTTATTCTTATGTTTAAGCTTAGGTTTATCGTTGTTTTTAGCAGAAATTGCACTAGGAAAAATCACAAAGAGCGATTTAGCGACAAGTTATTTTACACTTGCTAGATTTAAGCCTAATTTGTGTAAGCTTGGTGGTGTTTTTATGCTTACAGGAATATTTGTTTTAAGCTTTTATTTGGTTATTTTATCTTTAGTTTTTCATTATATATTTTTAAGTTTTTCTTTGCCTAATGATATTAAAGAAGCGGGGGCATTGTTTCAAAACACCATTTCAAATGATATTTTTAAAAGTATTTTATGCTTTAGCTTTTGCTTTTTTGCAACGATTTATGTAGTAAGTCGTGGGATAATTAATGGTATAGAAAAATTAAATGTAGTGCTTATGCCTGCACTTTTTGTGATACTTTTATTAATGCTTGGTTTTAGCCTTACTCAAGATGGTTTTTTAAAGGCTTGCGAGTTTTTGTTTAAACCTGATTTTTCTAAATTAGGGCTTAATTCTTTACTAGATGCTTTAGGTCTTAGTTTATTTACACTATGCCTTGGGATTGGTTGTATTAGCACTTATGCAGCAAGCCTAAATAATGAAACAAATATTTTAAGCTCAAGTCTTTTTGTAGTATTTATAAATCTAATTATAGGTCTTATAATGGGGCTTATTGTATTTACTTTCATCTTTACATTTGGCGCAAACCCTAATGAAAGCGGAGCAGGGTTAGTGTTCGTTAGTCTTACAACACTTTTTGCGAAATTAGGTCTTGTAGGAGAGATTTTAGCTTTAAGCTTTTTTGTGGCTTTATTTTTTGCAGGAATTACAAGTGCTGTTTCAATGATAGAACCATTTACTTTCTATCTTGAAAGAAAGATGACAAGGTTAAAAGCCTTAGTTTTAATAGGAGCTTTTGTTTATATAATAGGTATTTTAGCACTTTTAGGAATGGCAGGAAAGCTTAGTTTTGATGCTTTTGGTATGCTTGATTTTTTAACAAGCAATATAATGCTACCTTTAGGGGTATTATTTTCTAGCATTTATGCTGGGTTTTTGATGAAAAGATATTCGTTTTTTAAAATCTTTTTACCTATGTTTGGCAAAAAACTAACTAAGTTTTATTTTGTTTTTTTAAAATTCGTAACACCTATTGCAATAATTTTGATATTAATTAATAATTTTTACCCCTTAGGAAGTTTTTTGAAGTAAAATGATGCAATTTTTAAGAAAAAAGAGGAGTTAAAGATGTTACAAGATTTAGGCATAGAGCCTAGCAAGATTTTTTATAACTTAAGTTATGATGAGTTAAGAGCTCATGAGTTAGAGTGCCGTGAGGGTGAAGTTTGTCAAAATGACACTTTTGCAGTAGATACTGGGATTTTTACAGGAAGAAGCCCTAAAGATAAGTATTTTGTAAATGCAAATCCATCAAGCGAAAATATAGCGTGGGGAAGCGTTAATAGAGCTTGCACCAAAGATACTTTTAATGATAATTTAAGAAGAGCAAAAGAGTATTTAAACGGCAAAAAACTTTATGTTATGGATGTATTTTGCGGAGCTAGCCTAGATAGTAGAAAAAAAATCAGATTTATAACCGAAATCGCTTGGCAAGCACACTTTGTAAAAAATATGTTTATTCGCCCAAGTGATGAAGAATTAAAAGACTTTAAACCTGATTTTACAATCATCAATGCTTGTAAATTAAAAAACGAAATGTATAAACATCAAGATTTAAATAGCGATGTTTTTGTAGGTTTTGATATAGAAAATAACATAGGTTTAATTCTTGGCACTTGGTATGGTGGCGAGATGAAAAAAGGTGTATTTTCTATGATGAATTACTGGCTTCCACTACAAGGAAAAATGAGTATGCATTGTAGTGCAAACGTTGGTAAAGATGGCGATGTTTGTTTATTCTTTGGGCTTAGCGGCACGGGTAAAACAACTCTTAGTACTGATGCAAATCGTGCTTTAATAGGTGATGATGAGCATGGTTGGGATGATAATGGAGTGTTTAATTTCGAGGGAGGTTGCTATGCAAAATGTATTAATCTTGACCCAGCTAGTGAGCCTGAAATTTATGCAGCGATTAAGCGTAATGCTTTACTTGAAAATGTTGTTATAACTTGCACTAAAGAAGTAGATTTTTGCGATGCTAGTAAGACAGAAAATACTCGTGTAAGCTATCCGATAGAGCATATCACAAATCACGAACCAAGCCTAAAAGCAGGACATCCAAGTAATATAATCTTCTTATGTGCTGATGCGTTCGGTGTTTTACCTCCTGTTAGTAAGCTAAATATCACTCAAGCAATGTATTATTTTTTAAGCGGTTATACTGCAAAAGTTGCAGGAACTGAGCGTGGTATAAAAGAGCCTGTTGCTACATTTAGTGCTTGCTTTGGAGAGCCATTTATGCCGCTTGCACCTAGTGTATATGCGAAATTATTAGGCGAAAAGATTAAAAAGCATAATGTTGATGTGTATTTAGTAAATACTGGCTGGAGCGGTGGAAGCTATGGCGTTGGTAAGAGAATGAGCATAAAGGCTACTAGAGCTTGCATTAATGCTATTTTAGATGGTTCTATTAAAAATAGTGAATTTTATAATTATGATGTATTTAATTTAGCAGTTCCAAAAAGCTTAGCAGGTGTTGATGAGAAATTATTATATCCTATTAAGACTTGGGAAAATGAAGCGGATTTCATAGCTACTAGAGATAAATTAGCTAAGATGTTTGTTGAAAATTTCAAAAGATACGGCGATAAGGCAAATGAGTTCTTAGACGCTAGTCCAATAATATGAGTTTAGAGAGTTTTTTACAATTTAAAATAAGTAAAGACGGCTTAAAGCCAAGAAAACTAGATTCGCTACCTAGATTTGCCCTAATTTGTGGGGCAATCTCTAGTGGCAAAAAATCTTTAGCATTTTATAATTTAGATGATTTTGCTTATATTGATATGAGCGATTTAAGATTTATAAATGCAGATTTTAAAAGCTTTATAGAAAAAAACAATATAAAAAACCTTATTATAAACGAACCTTGCACGGAATTTGAATTAGGAAATTTAGAGCGTTGTTATATTTTAAGCTCTAATAAAAATTATTCATATAAGGACTTTATTAAAATAAAGCTTGATTTTTTAGATTATGAAGAATTTATTTCATTTTCAAAGAAAAATTACAGCCCAAGCGAACATTTATCAAATTATTTATTATTAGGGCAAAATCCTGCAAATGTTGAACTAAGTGCATTAAATGCAGCCTTAAATACTCAAAAAATATTAAAGCAAAGCTTAAGCGAAAACGAAATAATAGCTTTAAAAGAACTTGCATTAAAAATAGGCACTCAAACAAGCATTTTAAATCTTTTTAAAGAGTTTTTAAAGCATAAAAAAATCTCAAAAAATGATTTTTTTAAATGTATATATTCACTTGAAGATAAGTTTTTATTACATTGGGTAAAACATATTGATAAAAATCTCAAAAAGCCTTATTTTTGTGATTTTTCAATGAAAAACTCGCTTAGTTTTAAAAAGGATTTTTCTAAAACTTATGAGAATTTAATAGCTAATGAGCTTTTAATGGTTTATGATGAGATTTTTTATGATTATGATATAAGCTTTATAATAAAATCAGCAAATTTAGGAATATTATGTGAAGCATTTACAAATAAAGATTTTATAAAATTAAAGAGCAAAAAACTAAGCAAAAGAGCTAAAGATTTGGGTATTAATCAGATTTTAGTGCTTTCATTAAACGAGCAGTTTAAAGATAGTTTTGATGGTGTGAAATTTATAGGGCAAACATTAAATACTTGGCTAATTTCAAAGGAATTAAATGATTGGGATTGATGAAGCAGGGCGTGGAGCATTTGCGGGTCCATTGGTGCTTGCAGCTTGTAAGCTAAAAATAAATATAAATGAGCTAAACGATAGCAAAAAACTAAGTGCAAAAAAGCGTGAGAATTTATATGAAATAATCAAAGAAAACTCAGAGCATTTAATAGTATTTGTTGATAATGAATATATAGATAATTTTGGCATTAGAGCAGCTTATCAAAAAGCTTTAGGCGAGATTATTCTTAAGTTTAATAAAGATGAATTATTATTTGATGGAAATACTGATTATGGAATGGGTATAAAAACTCTAATAAATGCTGATGAACTTGAGCCTTGCGTAATGGCTGCAAGCATTTTAGCTAAGGTTAGCAGAGATTTTTATATGACTAATTTAGATGATGATTTATATAATTACAAATCTCATAAAGGCTACGGAACAAAGCTTCATATAGAAGCTATTAAAAAACACGGCTTAAGTGCTATTCATAGGAGAAGTTTTTGTGCTAAATATAGTAAATGAATATTTAAATACACAAAAAGGACAAGAGCTATTAAATACTTTAAATAGCGAATATGAGAGCAAAATCATTTATCCAAAAAGGCAAGATTTGTTTAAAGCCTTTAGCTTATGTGAAGTGCCAAAAGTAGTAATTATTGGACAAGACCCTTATCATGATGGAAGTGCTGATGGCTTAGCGTTTTCATCAAGCATTAAAACTCCGCCTAGTTTAAAGAATATTTTTAAAGAAATCTTAAATGATTATCCAAATGAAGCTGTGATTTTGCAAAGTGATTTGAGCTATTTAGCAAGACAAGGCGTAGCGTTATTAAATGCAAGCCTTAGCGTGCAAAAGGGCAAAGCTAATTCACATAAGCATTTGTGGGAAGATTTTTTTACTTATGTTATTAGAAGAATTAATGATGATTATAATGATTTAGTCTTTATGCTATGGGGAAAATTTGCAAATGATTTTGCAAGATTTATTGATACTAACAAGCATTTAATCCTAAGCTCAGCACACCCAAGCCCACTTGCAAGGGGAAAATTTTTTAATAATCAACATTTTTTAAAATGCAATGAGTTTTTAAAATCAAAAAATATTAAAGAAATTTCTTGGCTAATTCCTATTTCAAATTCTTAAAATCGGAATTATACTTTTATATCAAGCAATTTTATTTCGCCAAGTTCATTTATAAAGTCTTTTGTATAAGATATAAAATCTTTTAATTTATCGCTACTAATTAAATCCTTTAATTTATCTTCGCTTATATTAAGATTTATAGAAAAATCTTTTAAGAGTTTCTTTTCATCATCATTAAGCGCATCTTGACCTTGAGTGTTTAATTTCTCTAAGGTTGTTATTTTTTTTATTTCTTTTAATTCTTTTTCTTTTAATTTTTCTATACTTGCTAAGATATTAACTCTAGGAATACTCATAAAAGGTTGATTATCAAAAAACACTCCGTATTCATAAGCAGTATTAGAATTGTTATATTCTTCGGCAGTTGTTATATAACCATCAAGATTTTTATCCATACTAATAGTTCCATCAAGTGCTTTGCTAATACTACTTGCATTATCTTTATTGATAGCAAAAATACTTGGAATATAGCTTGCAACTTTAGTGGCTTGCCCTGAATCATCTTTGGTTGGTTCCACATATAAAGAAAATGCTTCTATAGTATAATTAATTTCTTGTTTATCTACTTCTCCATCGTTATTTCTATCAGCTGCAAGATAATTTCTTTTATATGCTATATCGCTAAACCAACCAGCTACAAAACTTGCTGCATCTTTATCTAAGATAATGCCTTTGCTAGTATCAATGAAATTATCTTCATTAAAAAAGTCTTTTAATCTATTTATATTGCTTTCGCTAAGTTTTACTCCGATATTGCTCTCATCAAATTTAAAAAATACATTGTAATTTTGCTCTTTATTTGTCTTAATCTCAAAATTATTTTGATTTATATTATCTTTTAAATTGCTAATATCTTTAGTATTTAATTCTTTAGCTTTAACATTATCAGCCCAAAGTATAGCTATATCTTTTACTTGCGATATGTCTATTTTCATAAATTTTCCTTAATACTTTTACTAAAGTAATTTAGTAAAAGTATATATTAATTGATGTTTTAATATCTTGGTAATCTAGGCGGTTTCCAGCCTTCTTTTTGCGGCATTACACTATCTCTTGCTGAAGAATTGAAAGCCCAGCCAAAAGGACCACTGCCTGTGAAATAATCACTCCAAGAATACGCACTTGCACTCGTAATAAAACCTAAAGCTAAAATAGCTAAAACTGCTTTTTTCATAAAATCTTCTTTCAAAATTGATTTAAATTATTATAATCTAATTTAAATAAATAGTATTATGATTTTATTTAAAAAATAATTAGTTTGTAACAATAAGTAACAATTAGCTAATTCCTATTTTAAATTCTTTTAAAATTGTAAGGAATTTAAAATCGGAATTAGGCTTTTATATCAAGTAGCTTTGTTTCGCTAAGTTCATTTATAAAATCTTTTGTATAAGATATAAAATCTCCTAGCTTATCGCTACTAATCAAATCCTTTAATTTATCTTCGCTTATATTAAGACTAATAGCAAAATCTTTTAAGAGTTTCTTTTCATCATTTGTAAGACTTTCTAAGCCTTGATTTTTTAGCTTTGCTAAGGTTGCTAACTTTTTTAATTCTTCTAATTCTTTTTCTTTTAATTTATCTGTATTTGTAAGCTTATATGTATTAATCAAATCTTCATTGTTTTTATTATTAGTTGCTTCTAAATTATCTTCAAAATATCCATTTTCACCTACATCTAAAAATTCGCTAAATGTTATCACTCCATCAAGGTTTTTATCATATTTTAAAGTAAGATTTAAAGAATTACTAATGTCGGTATAATACTCATTATTATCTGCTAAAAATTTACTCTCTTCATAGCCTTTTACATAACTAGTAATTATATATGCACCTTTAATATCTTCTCTAATCTCAGCTCTTTCATACACATAGCTTAATGTCTTTTTTCCTTCTTTATTGCTTAGCTCTCCGTTATTATTACTATCAGCTTCAAGGAATTTTTGTTTATAAGCAATATCACTAAACCAACCAGCGACATAACTTGCTGCGTCTTTATCTAAGATAATGCCTTTGCTAGTTTCAATGAAATTATCACTATCAAAAAATTCTTTTAATTTTTCAATATTATTTTCATTTAGCTTTACGCCGATATTGTTCTCATTGAATCTAAAAAATACATTATAATCTTGCGCTTTATTTGTTTTAATACTAAAAGAATTGTTTTCTATACTAGCATTTATACTTGTTATATCGTGTGTGCTTAAATCTTTTTTTACAAAGTCTTGCCAAACTACTGGTGTATTTAAAGAGTTTCCTAGATAATGTCTCATAAATAATCCTTTAAAATTATTAGCAAATTAAATGCTAGGATAACCTAGCATTTAATTAATCGTTAAAACATACTCTTCTGTGTTGATTAAAATCGTAATAACAATTTATTGGCTGTCTTTTTAAGCTATCCCTTTCAGCACTTATAAAAGGCCATCTCCAAGCACCACTGCCTGTATAGTAGTAATTCCAAGAATACGCACTTGCACTCGTAATAAAACCTAAAGCTAAAATAGCTAAAACTGCTTTTTTCATAAAATCTTCTTTCAAAATTGATTTAAATTATTATAATCTAATTTAAATAAATAGTATTATGATTTTATTTAAAAAATAATTAGTTTGTAACAATAAGTAACAATTAGCTAATTCCTATTTTAAATTCTTTTAAAATTGTAAGGAATTTAAAATCGGAATTAGGCTTTTATATCAAGTAGCTTTGTTTCGCTTAGAGTTTTTATAAAATCTTGACTAAATTTTACAAACTCATCTAATTTATTTTCACTTGCTAGATTTTCAACCTTGCTAGGGCTTATCTTTAGCTTATCGCTTATACTTTGTTTTAGTCTAAACTCGTTCTCATAAGGTGCAGGGTCAATTCCTAGATGAATTAATACATCTTTATCGCTTTGATCAAGCTTGCTAACTCCAAGTTTTTTAATCTTTGCAATTACTTCGGCAAGTTTTTCTTCAGCTTTTTCGGCAAGCTGCTTAGAGTGCTTAGTAAGTCCATTTATCAAATCATCAAGGCTAATTGCAGGAGCATTAGAGCTACTATCATTCATAAAATCTTCAAAATATCCCTTCTCGCCAACATCCATAAACTCAGCAAATGTAATAATACCATCAAGGTTTTTATCATCTTTTATAGCATCATTTATAGAACTTGAAATATCTGAATAATAAGCATCATTTTTTGGTAAAAAACTACTTTCTTCATAAGTTTTAGTAATAGCATTTGAGATTATATATTTTTCTTTGGTTTTTTCATCGGTTATAAGAACTGCATCTTCACGAAATCCACCTAATGTAATTCTTGCTTCTTTATGAGTTAATTCTCCATTATTATTACTATCGGCTTCTAAGAATTTTTGTTTATACGCAATATCATTAAACCAACCAGCGACATAACTTGCTGCGTCTTTATCTAAGATAATGCCTTTGCTAGTTTCAATGAAATTATCACTATCAAAAAATTCTTTTAATTTTTCAATGCTAGCTTCATTTAATTTCACTCCTATGTTTTCATTATTAAATTTAAAATAAGTATTGTAATCTTGTGCTCTGTTTGTTTTAATACTAAAAGAATTGTTTTCTATACTAGCATTTATACTTGCTAGCTCTTGTGTGCTTAATTCTTTTTTAGCAACTTGACTTTGCCACATAACAGCAGTGTTAGCAGTATTGTTGATATAGTGTTTCATAAGTAATCCTTAATGTTTATTGCTTTAAATCGGATATATTTTAAAAAAGTTTAATGGCAGTAAAACTGCCATTATGTTAATAATCTCCACACATATATTTTCTGTATTTATAGCTATAGCCACAATCAATTGGTCTTTGATTTTTATAAACATTAGCTTTTTCTGTGCTTATGTATGGCCATCTCCAAGAACCTGCCCACGGAAAACTCATACTCCAAGAATACGCACTTGCGTTACAAATAAAACCTAAAGCTAAAATAGCTAAAACTGCTTTTTTCATAAAAGCTCCTTTCTTTAATTTGATTTAAATTATTATAATCTAACTTAAATAAATAGTATTATGATTTTATTTAAAAAAATAGTTAGTTCGTAACGATAAGTAACAATTAGCTAATTCCGATTTTAAATTCTTAAAGAATTTGAAATAGGAATTAAGATTTTTGTAATCTAACCGATTTAAAGCAATAAAGGAGTTTTATGAAAATAGACATATCGCAAGTAAAAAATATAGCAATTTCTTGGGCTGATAATGTTAAAGCTAAAGAATTAAATACTAAAGATATTAGCAATTTAAAAGATAATATAAATAAAAATAATTTTGAGATTAAGACAAATAAAGAGCAAAATTACAATGTATTTTTTAAATTTGATGAGAGCAATATCGGAGTAAAACTTAGCGAAAGCAATGTAAATAGATTAAAAGACTTTTTTAATGAAGATAATTTCATTGATACTAGCAAAGGCATTATTTTAGATAAAGATGCAGCAAGTTTTGTAGCTGGGTGGTTTAGTGATGTGGCATATAAAAGTAATTTTTTAGCAGCTGATAGAAATAACGATGGAGAAGTAGATAAAAAAGAAATTAATTATACTATAGGAGCATTTTCTTTATATATAGAGCCAACTAAAGATGGTTCAGGACAAGCTACTAAAGTTGCAAGTTATGTTCCAAGTCTTTTTGCTATCAATAAAGATAATGCAGGCAGTATTAGCAAAGCACTTGATAAAACTATTAGTATGGATAAAAATCTTGATGGTTATATAACAATTGCTGAAAAATATGATTTTAAAGATATTGTTTATGAATACGGAGTGTTTTTTGATGATCAACCTTTTATGAGCATTCCACTTCACAAACAAGCTGATGTTGATATAGCTGAAGAAGAAATTAAAAGAGTAAAAGAACAAGTCAAACTAAATAATATAATTGAAAAACTTAAAAAATCACAATCTTTAGATAATAACGAAAAAGAAATATTACAAAAATTTAATATCCAAAATATAAGCAATGAATTAAAAATAAGTGAAGAGAAATTAAACGATTTGATTAATAACGATAAGCTAGGAGATTTTATATCTTATACAAAAGACTTTATAAATGAACTTAGCGAAACAAAATTGCTTGATATAAAAGTCTAATTCAAATTCTTAAAAAATTAAAAGAATTTGAATTAGGAATTAAGATTATTTTTGAGCTTCACGCCACTCGTTTAGCACTTTTACTTCTTCATCACTTAAAAATCCGCTAAATGCAGAAAATCCACTAAGTGAGTATGCAGGACAATTTATGCTTTCATAATTTTGTTTAGCTTGATTTAGTTCATAGCTAAATATTGAAAACACTCCTTTTACATCTAGTCCGTGCGATCTTGCTGCGCTTACTGCTGCTATACTAGAACCACCACTTGAGATTAAATCTTCTAATACTACGCAAGTGCTTCCGTGCTTAAAGCTTCCTTCAATCATTTTTGCTCTTCCGTGGGTTTTGTTCTTTGATAAGATATAAATTAAAGGCTTATCTAAAATATCAGCAACCCAAGCTCCGTGAGCAATAGCTCCTGTAGCTGTCGCTGCTATGTAATCAACATCTCCTGCCTTTTCTTTAATTAAATTTGCTAAATGATTTGCTATTATTTTTCTTTCTTTTGGATAGCTAATTAATACACGATTATCACAATATATAGGGCTTTTAATACCGCTTGAATATGTGAAAAACTCTTTTGTATTAATAAAAATCGCTTCACAATCTTTTAAAATCTTTACAACTTCGCTAGCTACTTCTTTATTCATTTTCTTCTCCTTTTAAACATTGAAAATAAGCTCTAATAGGATTAGTGCTTTTTGTAATCATTCTACCAGCTACTATATAATCAATATTATTTTCTAGTGCAAATTTTGGCGTTGCAACTCTTGCTTGATCGTTTGCATCAGTGCCTTTAAATCTAATGCCAGGTGTAAGGCTTTTAAGTCCTTGAGATTTTACAAACTCTGCTTCATAAGCGCTACTTACTATGCCATCAAGTCCTGCGATTTTGCAAATATTTGTGCGTTGCTTTACGCATTCGCTAATTGAACCATTAAATCCTAAATCGCTCTTAAACTCAGCTTCGCTAAAAGATGTAAGAACGCTTATTCCAAATAATTCACATTTGCTATTAAGTTCATTTTTAGCATTAACAGCTGCTTTTAAGGCTTTTTCGCCTGCAAAAGAATGAAGACTTAAAATATCTATATCGTTTTTTAAAAGCGTTTTAGTAGCGTTATAAATTGTATTTGGAATATCAATTAATTTTAAATCCAAAAATATTTTAAAACCTAAATCTTTAAGCTCTTTTAAAAAATCATTTCCTGCAGTGTAGTATTGCCACATACCAACTTTAAGATAAGGCATAATGCATTCACAATTATGCTCTTTTGCGTAATTTTGTAAATTATCAAATGAGATTTGTTTTACAAAATTTCTGCTCTCTTCTAAACTATCAAAATCTAAGGCAATTATTGTTTTCAATTTTTCTCCTTTAGTTGTAAAAACTTATCATATTTTAATTCTTTTAAGCTTAGCATAATACAAAAACTTATAAGGTATAAAGCACTCAAAAATCCCATAACGACTACAACACTTCCGTATAAATCAAGTAATATTCCAATAATTACTGAGCTAAAGCCCCCAACAGCACGACCTGTGTTTATTATTAGATTATTTGCACTTGAGCTTACATTTGCAGGATATAAAATATTTACTAATGCACCATACCCAGCAAACATTCCATTGCTAAAAAATCCTATGATAAAACCTATTATTAAAAGCTCTGTGTAATTACTAACTAAGCCAAATGAAAACACTAAAGCAGCTGAGCCTAATAAAAACACTGCATAACTAAGTCTTGGTCCAAATCTATCAAAAAACTTACCAAATACCCACATTCCAACGCTCATTCCAAAAATAGTGCTAACCATCCAATAACTTGCACTTGAGCTTGTTAGATTTAGGCTAGTTTGAGCCATTTTAGGAAGCCAGTTCATCATACCAAAATACCCTGCGATTTGAATACTTGCCATAATGCTTAGTGCAATGCTTAAATAAATATTGCTTTTAAATGCTTTAAGAAATTCTTGTTTGCTTGATTTTTGAATCGGTGCTTCATCAAGTTTTAAGCGAATTACAACTGCTAAAATAACAGGCACAAGACCGATTAAGAATAAATATCTCCAACCGAAAGCCAGCAACATTCCTGCTAAGATTGCAGCCATTGCAGCACCGATTTGACCAAAAATAGCAATAATGCTTGAGTATTTCCCCATATTTTTATTGCCAAATTCATCTTTAATAAGGCTCATTCCAATGCCGTATTCTCCACCAGCACCAAGTCCAGCTAAAACTCTAAATAAAATTAACCAATAATAAGTATTTGCGAAGAATATTAGCCCCGTTCCAACAGCAAAGAAAATAATTGAATATGAAAATACTTTAATCTTACCATATCTATCAGCTAAAAAACCAAATATAAGCCCACCTGCTAACATTGCTAAATTCGTTGCAGTTGAGATAAATCCAGCTTCTTTACCGCTAAGATTAAACTCATTCATAATAGAGCTAAGCGCATAAGCAATAAACATAATATCCATCATCTCAAGACACATTCCAAGAGCTGACGAAGTTATGATTGCAACTTGTCTTTTTGTATAATTTTTAAACATTTTTTACCTTTCTTATCGTGAGTTTTAGAAAAGTAAAAGGCCTTTGTTTTTCTAAGTTTCGCTTAAGCTTATTTTTAAGCACAAACTTTTTATTTTATCTTTTTTAAAATTAATTTTAGCTTAAAATTTATATTTTTTATAAAAAATCTCAAATTGTGTTTAATTTTTCTACATTTTTAAAAAAATCAATAAGAATTTGAATTCGGAATTAGGCTTTAAATTAAAACATTTATATTCTTAATAATATTAATTAAATATATATTTT